>SIBE01000107.1 GCA_009695265.1 Pedosphaera sp.
TGGTTCAAATCGAGAGTTCCATTCCGTTCAGCGGACAGTGCGAGAATGTTCCATCCTGGAGCGAAGACTCCGACTATTTCGCAGGCCGCCTTGAACGTCCCAGGCTTGCTCAGATCGCCATCGCCCTCCGGTCCCCGGCTGATGCTCAGAAACTTGCTGTCGGGCGACCAGTCCACATGATAAATCTTTTCCTTCTCAATCTTGATGCGAAGTCTTCGTGGCCCGACGCTTGGATTGTCTGAATCTAGATCAATCGGGGCGGTGGCGATTTCATGGTCGCCGGGACCCCAGGCGATTTGCTTGCCGTCCGGGCTAAGACACGGACGGCACCCAGGAATGTTGAGATTGATAATTTTGCCGCCATGCGCCTCGATGAGCAGGATCGCGTGACTAAGCCCCATTCCCGCATGGACAGTGGCCGCGATCCATTTTCCATTTGGAGCGAACGATGGATTGTACAGGTGATGCAGATTGGTGGTGTTGGGATGCGCCTCAGTCTTACCGCTGTCGAGATGATAGAAGCTCATTCCTTTCGTGGAGTAATCGACCACGTTGAACTTGGGATATTCCTGGGGAAGATAGCCGATGACCTTGCTGTCCGGCCCCCAGAAAGCTTCGCGCGCGTTGTCGGCTAGCTTCTTCCGATGCCTGCCATCGGTGTCCATGACCCAAAGGCTCCGGACGGTCTCGCGGCCTTCGCCCTGATCCACCGCGAAACAAATCTTCGTCCCATCCGGGGAGACTTGCGGGTAATGCTCATGCTCCTTCGATGTGCTTGTGAGATTAACTGGATGCGATCCGTCGGCGTTCATAACGACGATCTCCCAATTGTCGTTGGTGTAACTCTCGTAGGCGATTTTGTAAGGCAGAGATTTTAATCGCTCGCGAAACGCGGTTTCGTCGGAAGCCGGGGCGCTGGCGGCTATCAGCATTGCTGTGGCGAGAATGCTTATTACTGAGACGAGTTTTTTCATAGGCGTTGAGAGAGGTAATCGACGTTCATCTGGCATCGCGAGAGGCTAATCCAATCTTTGCAGGATTCAAGATTGAACTCCTCTTGTGCTTTTCGATCCCTGTCGTGCTTGGCGGGGTGAAACCGACAATAACGGTGCAGCCTCAAAGCCAAACTGCTTGCCCCGGGACGCTCGTCATGCTTTCGGTTACGGCCACCGGAACAGATCCGTCGAGCTACACTTGGATCAAGGGCCGCGCCGTTGTTTCCGGAGACACCGGTCCCACGCTGACTGGTGGCCAGATTTACACCTCGAGAGCCACCGCTGGACTTGGTGTTCACGCCGGCGGCCAACGCCAACCGTAGCTCTTGCACGACCTTTACCTTCCAGGTGCAGGATGACGGCGGCACAGCCAACGGCGGTGTGAACCTGGACCAATCGCCGAATACGATCACGGTCAATGTCACGGTGCCGTCTCCCAACATGCCCGCAGGGGTGCTCGCCGCAAAACAGAGTAGCGCCGCCAAAATGGGTGCTCTGCTCGAAAGCTCGCGTGGGCAAATCAGCCAGACCGCGAGTGCGCCGATTCTTCAATTCGCCCGTTACAACGCGACGTGCCTCCTGTCCATGTCCACGTCTGGCGGCAAGACCTACATGCTCGAATACAAGAATTCTCTGACCATGAACCTCGTAGCAGCCGACGTAAGGAGGCTCATTTCTATTTTCGGCGAGAGGGTCAGAGCCTCCTTACGTCGGCTGCTACGGTTCAAGGGCGCAAGGCGCGATAGAAGTTCGGAGCGTTCTCTCCCGGCCAACTTCGGTTTTCGGATTTAGTCCGAGTCACGGACCGATCATTATAGCGAGAGCCTCGTTGATCATCGTCAGACGTGTAATGGTGGAACCAACGTTGGCCTGTTCTTTCGAAAGGCTCTTGCCTATTGCCGCGTAGCTTCGAAGCAAACGGAAAAAGCGGCAGCGCCTTAGTTTTTCTCTTTATTACTGCAACTTGCTGCGGTAAAAGCCTGTGATGGTTTCCAACGATGAGCTGACTGGTTACAAGATCTGGGCTGTAGATAATGTGGTTTATGGTCCGGCGCAACTGCCGATCCTCGTGAACTGGGTTAAGGAGGATCGAGTCACCGCAGACACCTGGGTTTTCAGCGAAAAGGACGACGCCTGGCAAAAGGCTTCTCAGGTGCCGGAACTGCAATTGTTTTTCCGTTCCAAGCCTGTCCGAAAAACCTCTGTGGAAGCCGCCGCTCCAACCCAAGGTTTGACACCCAACTTCGAGATCGAGGAACTTCGCAAGATCAAGGTTTTCGATGGGATGGACGACCCGCAGTTGACGCGATTTATGCAACACGTGGAGGCGCATACCGTCCGACAATGGGCAACCATCGTCAAACAAGGTGACCCAGGCGACGCCATGTACCTCATCCTCGATGGGGAGGTGCGGGTGCGATTGATGATCGGCGGGAAAGAATTTCTCCTGGCCACACTTTCGTCGGGAGGCTTTTTTGGGGAGATTTCTCTTTTCGATCACGGACCGCGCTCGGCCGATGTCATCGCCAACACGGATTGTCTCTTGTTGAAAGTTTCGGTTGCCGCATTCCAAAAGCTCGCGAATGAGTTTCCTGACTTGACCTCTCCGTTCTTGCTGGCGATGGGCAAGACGATGACGGGCCGCATCCGCGCTGGAAACAAGCGCTACAGTGAATTCGTCACTTTGTCACAGGCCATGGACCGTGAGCAATAGGCCGCAGGCAAAAGCTGTGCTTCGGACCGTCACTTACCGATCATCTCCGCCAAGGCGTCCTCGAGAGTGCGAGAATCCAGGAGATGCGTGCAGCAGCCTTCTCTGTTTAAAAGCCCAAAACCGTGCCCGTAAGCCGGGCCGTTGACCACGCAGACGTTCGTCCCATTTTCGAGCACTTGTTGTTGGGCTGCCGCGATGGCGCTAGCTCGGTCTCCTTCCACTTCATACTTCCATCCGACGAGGCAAGCCGTGGGAAACCACTGACGCAAAGACCCGATGATCTTCGGTGTCGGAATCAGTTCTGCCAATAGATTGGTCTCTCGGGAGGATATCTTTCGCGAATTCATCTCGCTCAACTGGCCAGTCGGCAGGCGAGTCCAGACTTTTCCAAAAGCGAAATCACTGACTGCGGCAGCATGGAATACAGCCCCAATTTGTTGGCGTGATAAGGATTCAAGTTTCTCTCTCAGATCGTTAGCGGTGCTGAAGCGAACGATCTGCCGGACGTTTTGCGGACCTTGATATGTGGAATGGTTTCCGAGAAGGAGTATAACGTGATGCCCTCGATCCATCAGGACATTCGCTAACTCTGATCCGAGTCTGCCTGTTGAAAAGTTCGTGAGTCGGCGG
This sequence comes from Pedosphaera sp., assembly GCA_009695265.1. GTDB lineage: Bacteria > Verrucomicrobiota > Verrucomicrobiia > Limisphaerales > SIBE01 > SIBE01. The sequence continues at coordinate 3,340 of SIBE01000107.1, forward strand.
ACTTCATCCAGTGGTTCGCAAGTCGGTCCAGCAGTGACAACACAATTCATTGATCAACTACCTATACCAGAGTAATCAGTGGTGTCGATTCCAGGAGCTTTAATGCCAGCAACCCGGACTATGGCACGCATGGAGTCACTGCTTGAGAGGACTGAGGCGCAAGACCCGATAAAGCCGGAACTCGACCCCTCGCATCCCACAGTCACACCTTAAATTTCGAGGCCGGACGCACGCAGCAGACGCGGTTGACCTCAGGCTTTAACCAACTTTCGAGCAGTCGCCAGCGTGTCAATCTCCGTCAGAGATTTGTCCTTTCGGATGCGCACGATCCGAGGAAAGCGCATGGCCAGTCCGCTCGTGTGCCGGGAGCTGGCTTGAATGGCGTCAAAGGCAATTTCCAATACGGTGTCCGGCTCCACCTGAAGGTAACGGCCCTGCTGGATGACCGTCTTAGTCAAAAAATGTTTGGTCAATCCGGCAATCTCTTCGTCGGTGAGTCCGGTGAAAGCTTTCCCGATGGTTTTGAGCTGGCGAGTCGCTTCATCCTGCACCGCGAAGGTGTAGAGACTCAGCACGGCTTTGCGCTTGCCCTGGCCGTACTCGACGCCCACCACCACGCAATCGAGCGTCGCGTACGCCTTTTTCAATTTCAGCCAAGCCAGCCCGCGTCGGCCGGGCGTGTAAATGCTGGCAGGATCCTTGATCATCAAGCCCTCATTTCCTCGATCTCTCGCCGCAGCAAAGGCTGCTTCAATTTCTACGGCGGAACTGGCTTGAGTGATCTGTGAACGAGCCAAGGAGGTCAAACGCTCCAAAGCCGCGCGGCGAACTTGCAACGGCTTATTCAAGTAACTTTCGCCAGCAAACCAGAGCAAATCAAACGCTACGAATTGAACGGGAATCTCCCACCCCAGAAACAAATCTCCTTCACGGCGTCCCAAGCGCCTTTGCAATTCGGCAAACGGCAGCGCCCGGTCACCTTTGATCGCGAGAATTTCGCCGTCGAGGACAAAGTCGAAAGGCAGAGCGCGCGCCGGATCAGCGAGATCAAGAAAGGTGGTCGTGATCTCTTTCAAATCCCGCGAATAAAGCGCCACACGATCGCCCACTTTATGTAGTTGAGCGCGGATGCCGTCGTACTTGTCTTCGATCCAGACCGCCGACGTTTGTTGGTGGAATGATTTCCCAGCACTCGGTTCATCGAGCGGGGTTTCTTCACCGAAGTTGCTCTGGGTTGAACGGGACCATTCCTGGACACGCTTCCAAATATCGGCGGCTGTTTCTTCAGGCGATGCCAGCATGTATTTGATGGGACGAAACGGAACCAACGTCGCCGAGGCAAGTTGTCTGGCTTGGGCGAGTTGGGCTGTCCCACCGATGTTGCCCAAAAGCAGGTTGGCATTCTTGACGTCGCTCAACGGAGCGTGAAAAGCCTGAGAGATCGCTTCCTCGACCAACCCTTCTTTCAAACCAATTCTCAAGTCGCTCGATAAAATCTTAATCAGGTATTTGCCTTCCAAAGCCGTGCCTTGGCGCAGGACGCGGATGAGCATTGGAAGCTTGCCCAGCGGCCCTCGCGCGGAGTGGAGTTGTTGGAAGAGGGCTTCGACATCTCCGATTGTGAGAGTCGAGGTCGATGGCGCTATTTTATGTAGAAGCTCGAAAGCCGTTTCTCCCAGGTCGCTATGCTTCAGGTAAACTTGGCCGAAATCCCCATGGTCGATCTCTCCAACTGCACAGAGGGTATCTCGAATAATTGCCCAGCCGAGGTGCAACACATTGTTTTGGCTCGATGGAAACGGGCTGCCGGTAAACCAAGTGGAAGTTGGAGCAAGCGATGCAGCGTCCAAGTTCTTAAAATAATCCGCGAGCAACTGGGTCTTCTGGAGCTTCTTGGTCGTAGCTCCGATGTTCGAGCAGATGGTGGCGAAATTGTGAAAGGAGCACGCTTGGAAAGCGACAGCCGTGGATTCCGTCAAGCTGTCGGAACCGCGATCCGCCGGTTGAGTTCCCACCGAAAGGCTGCGAACCAATGAGCTCTGGCGGCTGACGCTCGCCTCCGGGTTGTCTTCACTTAGAGGCAGCGCTAATTGCTCCTCCTCGCTCAGAGCCTGTGCATCGAAGCCAAGCTCGCGAAGCGTCTGGGCAAAGTCGGCGGCAAACCCGTGCAACGTATAAACTTTTTTTGGGTTGACCTGCTTTACCATGTCGATGAGATCGGGAAAATCAGCGTGGTCGCTCAGCGGAAAGCTGGCGTCCGCTTGATAACGGTAACGGGAATTTGGGTCCATAGCCCATCCGGTCAGGACAGCAGTTCGAACGCTGCCCAGATTGCTGAGCATGCCTGATTTCGAGACGCTGGGAGGGCACAACAGCACTTTCCCCCGCGCGGAAGCACTCTCGAATTTTTCGTAAGCTGGAAAGGATTGGCCAAATTGTTTATAGATTTCGGTCAGCTTATGAACTTGGCTATGGAGCATAATGGGCAGTCCGGCATCACCCAACCCGCGCAGCAGCTCCTGGCTTTTGCCAAGCGAGTATCCAAGGAGGACAGGGGTTTCATCGTTGTCCAGCGCTTCGCGACAAAAGCGGATCACGCCTTGCAAGACGTCAGCGGTGGGAGGAAAGCGGTAACCGGGGCGGCCATAAGTCGTCTCCATGATTAGAATGTCCGCTGGCCTCGGTTCGCAGCGCTCAGCAGACAACCCAGGGCGGAGTTTGAAATCGCCTGTGTAAAGCAGCGAGGCGCCTTCAGCTTCGATGAAGGACATTGCGCTCCCGAAGATGTGGCCGGCCGGAAGCAGAGTCAGGTCGTAGGGAATGCCATTGTCGAAATGAGCGGGTTGTCCGAACGGCAGCACATGCTCCAACCATTCTCCCGCCAGGCGCGCATGCATCAGCTTGGAAGTTGGCTCGCTCAGGATAATTTCTCTATGGAGGCCGGTGTGATCCGAATGCGCGTGGCTGATGAAAACCTTCTCAGGGCCCAATTGCCGCGTGTGGGGATCGAGCCATAGCCCGAGTTCCGTCAGATGGACACCGCGGCATTGAAATCGAAAAGTCAGCGCTGGCATTGGGAGGGAATCTAGGCTCTTGGCAACTCAAGTCAAACGTTGGCTCCGGTCGATGAAACGGTTTTGTTCTTTGCAAGCTCGACACCTTTGGCACAGTTTCTCTAATGGGCATTACACCGCTGCAGTTCGAGCAAATCAAAAAGCGCCTCACTGCTCCGAAAGCTGCGGCGACTGCCATGTTAGGAAGCAGTCTTCGGACAACACCCAATAATCATCAGATCATTTTGGGCGTTGATCCTTCGTTGCGAGGGACTGGCTATGGCATTATTCGGCTAGGTAAGCCTCATCCGCAGGCGCTGGCCTTCGGCACCATCGTTTGCCCCGCTGCCTGGGAACATTCCAGGTGCTTGGTCAAGATTGCTCAGACGTTGCGGGAGGTGCTCCGGCACCATCGGCCGACAGTCTGTGTCGTGGAAGGACTTTTTTATGCCCAGAATCTACAGACCGCGTTGACCATGGGTGAAGCGCGCGGTGCGAGCATGGTGGCCGCGGGGGAGGCGGGCCTCGAGATTTTTGAAATCGCGCCGCGCAAGGTAAAGCAAGCCATCGTCGGTTACGGCGCGGCTCAAAAGTCGGCGGTGGCCAAAATGGTGCAACGGATGTTACACTTGCCTGAGCTGCCCGCGGCCGACGCGGCCGACGCTCTGGCTTTGGCTTTGGCACACGCTCAGGAAACCAGCCGGTACGCTCTGAATATTCCGAAAAGGATTTGAACGATGAGCTGCTTTCCATCGAGTGAACGCGAGGAGAACATGAGATGATTACGTTTTTAAACGGTAAGTTGGTGGAAGCGTTGCCGACGCAAGTCACTGTGGACGTCAATGGGGTTGGTTACGAAGTTCTCATTCCCCTCTCATCTTACGACAAGCTGCCTGAGCCAGGGCATGACGTAAGGCTGCTGACACATTTGGCGGTGCGCGAGGATGCTCATGTGCTTTACGGATTCATGACAGCGCAGGAGCGCGAGCTGTTCCGTATGCTCATCAATACCGTGAGTGGGATTGGCCCCAAAACCGCGCTCAATGTGCTAAGCGGAATGAATGTGACTTCTTTCCGTGGAGCCGTAGCCAACGGCGACGTCAAGGCTCTCTCCAAAATATCAGGTGTCGGAAAGAAAACGGCCGAGCGAATTATCGTCGAGCTAAGAGATAAGGTGGGGTCGGCCGGTGCCTGGGAAGCCAGCAGCGCGAAACGGGGCCTTTCGCCCGAAGATCAGAAGGTGAACGACGCGATGCTTGGCTTGATTGCTTTGGGTTTCAAGCAGGTCGAAGCTCACGATGCTGTGCGAGCGGCTTTGGCAGCCCTCGGCCCGCAAGCTGGGCTCGAGGAGTTGGTCCGGGTCAGCTTGAAAAAAGGAGCGTAATGCGGAGCGCCGCTGTTAAATCTTCCGGAGTGGTCGTGCCGCATTCCTTGAAGTGGCATGGGCGCCTGGCCGCATTTCTGATCTACATGACAATCCAGCTTGTGGCCGTCACCCTCCGCTACCGATTGCAGGATAAATCCGGCTTAATTACGGAGAACCCCAAAGCGCCCCTCATCTTCTGTAGCTGGCACAACCGCCTGTCCCTTTCCCTGATCGTCTATAATAAACTTATCAGATCGTTCCTTCCGACGCGCCGGCTAGCTGCCCTGGTCAGCGCCAGCAAAGATGGCGGTTTGCTCGCCCGAATACTTGAGCACTTCGGGGTGCAGCCCGTGCGTGGATCAACCAGCCGCCGGGGCCCGCAAGCCTTGCTGGAACTGACGGGTTGGGCCGAGCGCGGCCACGATCTCGCGATCACGCCCGATGGCCCGCGCGGCCCGAGCTACGTGGTTCAGGACGGTGTCATGGCTTTGGCTCAATTGACAGGTCTCGGCATTGTGCCTGTCGTGTATCACTTGAATTGGAAGTTCTGCCTGAAGAGCTGGGATCGGTTTCAGATTCCAATCCCATTCGGAAAATGTGAAGTCGTTTTCGGCCAACCCATCTACGTGCCGAGGGCAGTATCCGGCGAGGAACGAGCTGCGCTGCGATCCAAACTCGAGGAGCAGATGAGGGCGATGACTAGCGACTGATCAAAGCCTGCCGCTGGCCAACTTCAAGGGGTTTTTCCTTGTCCCTCGGTTCGATCGACCGGCCGATAATAGCCATAACGATCTATCACTGATTGAACGTACTTCTGCGTGCCGGAAAAATCCATTTGCGCGAGGAACCTCAGACTGTTTGTTTTTCCTGCCCCTCCCATCCAGCGCAACACATGGGTTCTGCCCGCGTTGTAATCCGCCAACGCGTAAGGCAACGCATTGTCGGTATGACGATAGCGTTTGAGCAATTTGTTCAGATACCACGCCCCAACCAAGGCATTAGTTCCGGGGTCGATCAGGTGCTCATGACCGAAACGCTGAATATGCTCGGCTTCGGCCCATTCCTGGGCAGCCAAGGCGCGGATCTGCATCAGCCCGATTTCTCCGGCCAAACCGCGAGCCTTGGGGTTGAATGCGCTTTCACGCCAAACGACAGCCTTCACCAGCGCGGGATCGACCTCATAACGAAGGGCGGCTTGCCGAATCGGTCTATCATAACGATCCTCACCCCGCCGACGATACCACCAATAAAGAAGGAAGCCATCCACCAGGAAGAGCGTGAGCAAAAGCCAAAGCCATCGACGTTGCACACAAGAGAACTTAGCAGTGAAGCCCGCCCTTTCCAGCAAGTTTTGTTCGCTGGTCCAGGAGACTGACGGGAAGAGGCGCCAAGGTTGGAAGGAAACCCAACGTGAGCTCCGGGCCGTGGAATATGGGGTTTCCACTGTCGTCGTTGCCAGCCTTGGAGAAATTTCCACTAGACACTCAGACCTAGACCCTCGATTTTACTCGCCGATGATCGCCCGCGTTACATTGGATCTGACCTTGGGGAAGGAGTTTGATTATCTCATTCCTCCGGAATTTGAAGAAGATGTGAAGGTCGGCACCCGCGTCAAGATCCCCTTCGCCAACCGCAGTGTGCTCGGGTCGGTCACAGCGCTGGCCGAAAGTTCTCCGCACAAGAAATTACGTTCGATTCTAAAGATCATTGGACGCCAGACTTTGCTCACGCCAAAGGTGCTGCAACTCGCCCGGTGGATTGCCGACTATTATTGTTGCCCGTTGGAAATCGCACTGAAGAGCGTGCTCCCCGACGCTGTGCGCAAGGATCAGAAAGGTTGGCGGGAACGGCTCTTCGCTCGAATGTTGCCCGTGCAAGCCGCTTTGCCGAATTTAACCAAGCGCCAGCAAGAGGTCTGGAAGATCGTGACTGAATGGAAGGAAATTCCGTTGCAGAAATTGCTGGAATTGGCCGACACGACTGCGGGCACCGTGCGACGCCTCGAGGACGCCGGGTTGTTGACCATCACTTCCGAAATTTCCGAACGTGATCCTTACGCCAACGAAGTCATTCTCCCGTCGCAGGCACTGTCGCTGAATGCCGATCAAACGCAGACCTTGGCCCGAATCATTGAGCGAATGGACCTGCCTCAAGCGGCGACGGGCACCTCGCCGGCTTCGACGTTTCTCCTTCATGGCGTCACTGGGAGCGGCAAAACGGAAATCTATTTGCAAGCGATCGCTCACGCTTTGGAACAAGGCAAGGGAGCCATTGTCCTGGTTCCGGAGATCTCGCTGACACCGCAGACGGTGGAACATTTTAAAGCGCGGTTTAACTCAGGCCCGTTGAAAACACTCGTCGCCGTGTTGCACAGCCATCTCTCCGCCGGAGAGCGCCATGACGAATGGCACAAAATCCGCCAGGGCCGCGCTCGCATCGTCATCGGGGCTCGCTCCGCTGTTTTTGCTCCCGTAGATCCGCTCGGCCTCCTCATCGTGGACGAGGAACATGAACATTCCTACAAACAGGAAGAGGCGCCGCGCTACCATGCCCGAGATGTTGCTGTCATGCGCGGACAGTCGGAAGGGGCAGTCGTGGTGCTGGGCTCGGCGACGCCATCGTTGGAGAGTTTTTATAACGCCCGAAAAAGCAAATACACGCTGCTGGAAATGCGCGTTCGTGCCGATGATAAAAAAATGCCGATGGTTCGCGTGGTCGATATGCGAAACGAAGCCCGTCGTGGAAAGGGCATTCCGATCTTTTCGCAAATCCTGAGGGATGCCATTGCCAGCCGCCTCGAGAAAAAGGAGCAAGTGATGCTCTTTCTCAACCGTCGCGGCTATGCCTCATCGCTGCAATGTCCGAAATGCGGTTACGTCGCTGGATGCCCAAATTGCAGCATCGCCCTGACTTACCACCGTCAGATTGAAAAGCTTTGTTGCCATATCTGTGGTCACAACGACAACGCTCCGACGGTTTGCCCTGAGCCGGCTTGCAGGAACCCGGCCATCCGTTACGCGGGCCTGGGCACGCAGCGGGTCGAGGAAACTCTGGCGAAATTATTTCCTCGCGCCCACGTGGCACGGATGGATTCCGATGCTCTGAAGCGGAAGGATGATTTTCGTCGGATCCTCGGTGACTTTCGCTTGGGGAAAATTGATATTTTGTTGGGCACTCAGATGATTGCCAAAGGGCTCCATTTTCCCAATGTCACCCTGGTCGGAATTATCTACGCGGATCTCAGTTTGCACATGCCGGACTTCCGCGCCGGAGAGCGGACTTTCCAGTTGCTCACCCAGGTTTCGGGCCGGTCTGGCCGCGGAGATGTGGAGGGTGAGGTGATCGTGCAGTCGTTCACGCCATTTCATGCCGCCATTCAATATGCCCGACGCCATGACTTTGTCGGGTTTTACGAGCAAGAGCTTGAGTTTCGCGAGCAGCTCAAGTATCCCCCCGTGAGCCGCGCTGCGATGTTGACGATCCGAGGGCGGAACGAAGACAAGGTCAGACTTTCGGCGGAACATCTGAAACGGGAACTGGAGAAGGAACTCGCAGATTGGAAAGATTTGATTCTAGCTGGTCCCGCGCCATCTCCTTTGCTCAAGGCAGAGACTTTCTATCGTTACCAGATAATGTTGCGCACTCGACAGATGGCGAAGCTGAGCCAACGATTGGCCAAACTGCTGGAACTGCTCAAATTTCCCGAAGACATCCGGCTCACCGTGGATATCGATCCCGTGAATTCGTTTTAGCCTTGTCAAAGAAACTCAGAGTTTTTTCTCCGTGCTCTGGTTGCATGTCTAGTGTAGATAGACCGAACTTATGTTACGCACATTTCGTTGGCCTCTCCTCCTCGGCATATTTCTGGGCTTGGATTTAGCTCCCGATGCGATCGAGGTTACCGAGCTTCAATGTCTGAAGTCTCAGGCATTTCTGGCGCCGCTGGACTCCTCGGCGCACCGCAAATACGCGCCGGATCGCCAAATCGACATCCTCCATCTGGCAATCGATGTGACGCCGGATTTCAAGCACCGGACCGTTTCGGGAAAGACCACTCTTCAGTTTAAGCCAATCGCCAAACCGCTTCAGGAGCTTCGTCTGGATGGCGTCAATTTGATGGTGCATTCGGTGGACGCCAGCGAGAAAGTCCAAAGCTTCCAAGCCACGGATACGACAGTGATTGTCACCTTCGAAAATCCGATCGCCGTGGGCAAAGAGAGTCGCGTGACCATTGTTCATTCTGCGGAACCCCGAAATGGCCTTTACTTCCGGACCCCTGAAATGGGTTACAACGAAGGAGAAGCGCACTTGTTCACCCAGGGGGAAGCGATCGAAGCCCGACATTGGTATCCCTGCTACGATTCGCCGAACGAGAAATTCACCTCGGAGATCACCTGCCACGTTCCGGAAGGCATGATTGTGCTATCGAATGGACGCCAGGTCTCGGAGCAGAAAGATCCAGCCACTGGGCTGATTGCAGTCCGTTGGTTGCAGGAGAAGCCGCACGCCAATTACTTGATCTCGCTCGTGGCTGGCTATTTCAAAAAGGTTGAAGACAAATACAAGGAGATCCCCTTGGCCTTTTTTACTCCTCCGTCGCAAATCAACGAGGCAATTAATTCTTTCCGCGACACCAAGGAGATGATGGGTTATTTCGAGGAGGAAATTGGCGTGCCTTATCCGTGGGCAAAATATTACCAGGTCTGCGTGAATGACTTCGTGGCGGGTGGAATGGAGAACACGAGCATCACGACGCTGACGGATCGAACTCTATTTACCGCGGCGACGGAGAACATCGAGAGCAGCGAAGGTTTGGTGGCTCACGAACTCGCCCATCAATGGTTTGGAGACCTGGTGACTTGCAAGGATTGGAGTCACCTCTGGCTCAATGAAGGATTCGCCACGTTTTATGCCCATCTTTACGCCGGCCGTAAACATGGCCGCGACCAAATGCTTTACGGCCTCTACCATGACGCAAAAGGCATTACTGATCGCACCGACGACACCAAGCCAATCGTCTATCGCAAATTCGACAACCCGATGGAGCAGTTCAGCTATTTGGCTTACCCGAAGGGAAGCTGGGTGCTGCACATGTTGCGCTCGCAATTAGGCGAGGCGCTCTACCGTCGCTGCATAAAAACCTATTTGGAGCGCCACCAGTTTGACAATGTCATTACCGAAGATTTGAACTCGATCATTGGAGAGCTTTCAGGCCGTTCCTACGATCAATTCTTCGATCAATGGCTCTATCACGCCCATCATCCCGAGCTGGAGGTCCATTATAGCTGGGACGCAAAAACCAAGCTGGCCAAGATTTCGGTTGCGCAGAACCAGAAACTGAGCGAAGAGGTGCTTCTTTTCAACTTCCCTCTCACGGTCCGGTTTAAAACCAAATCCGGCGCGCTCGACCGTCAGATAACAATCAAGGAGAAATCCGAAGATTTTTATTTTTCGTTGCCCGAAGTGCCACAGAGCATTCGCATCGATCCGGAGCTTGCCGTGTTGATGAAAATCAAATTCAACTTGCCTGACCCCATGCTGGCATCTCAGCTTGCGGACAAAGAGGACATGGTTGGGCGTTTGCTCGCCATTGAGCAGCTCGCTTCGAAAAAGGACCGCGCTTCCGTTGATCAGCTCAAGAAGGCTCTGAAGACGGATGCTTTCTACGCCGTCCGCGCCGAAGCCGCCAGAGCGCTCCGCTCGATCCATACGGATGAAGCTTTTGCTGCGTTGGCCGACGCTCGCCAGCAGGAGGACGCGCGCGTGCGGCAGCAGGTGGCGATGGCATTGCTCGGTTTTTATCGAGATGAAGCCTACGACGCTGCCCGTCAAATCATGAACCAGGAAAAGAATCCCGGCATCCTTTCCGTCGGGCTTCGTTCCTTGAGCGCTTATGGCCGGACAGAGGTCCAGGAACTCCTGCTGAAATACTTGAAGTCCGAATCCTACCGTAGCGAGTTGGCGGGTGCCTCAATTGACGCGATGCGTCGCCACGACAATCCAGCTTACATAAGGCCCTTACAAAGCTCGCTCAAGGAGCGCGAGGCGGTTTTTCAGAGTAATGGATTGGTTCGAGGACTGGATGCCCTCGCCTATTTGGCGCGTTACGAGGAGAAGAAAGAGGGCGTCCGTGAGTTCTTAATCGGATTCACAAATCACAAAAAGAAGTCAGTGCAATTGGCCGCGATCAACGCGCTGGGCACGCTTGCTGATCCGAAGGCGATCCCGGTTCTCGATACCTTCGCGAGCGCTAGCAAAGAAAGCCCTGAGCGGACTGCCGCAGAGAGAGCGATCTCAGCGCTGCGCGCAGCCAAGAAGCCCGCCGACGACTTAAAAGATTTGCGAGACGAAGTTCTCGATCTGAAAAAAATTAATCGCGAGATGCGAAAAGAGATCGACGACCTAAAGAAGAAAGCTGAGGCCGGAGGACAGCAGTCGGTAAAAGCGGAACCTAAGGCAAAAAAGAAACCCCCAGGAGGCTTAAAAAACTGAC
>SIBE01000108.1 GCA_009695265.1 Pedosphaera sp.
GCCTAGCAGCCTGTCGGACTTACGTACACGTATTAAATCCGACGCTCTACGATTCGATATGACGCGTTTTGATTTTCGGTGAAGGTGTTTTTGATGGTCCAAAATCAATGATTTTGTCCGAAAACGAGCTAAGTCCGACAGGCTCCTAGGAAAGCCATTATAGGGGCCTTCGGCGCGCTTTGGAAAGTAATAGCCATCCGGCACAGCGGTTCCATCCTGGATTCCTTGTCGTTGGTCTCCGGCGTAGGTGAGAAAATTGAGGTATCCCTGCGGAGACGGTGGGGCGGCTTCGACATCTGCCCAGCCTGTACTCCAGACGCACCACGCGAACAGGAGGATGAGGCGGCTTCTATTAGTTTTCATGAGGTTGTTTGTATTGATCAGAGTGCGCTCTGCAAGCGCCAATGGCGACAGCAAAGATAGCAACCCCAGTGCTTTAGCAAGCAACTGACCTCAAGATCGACTGACAACCTCGCAGTTTCGACATCTGAGCGGCGAAGCGAACCCGCGAGAAAGGCCAAGTGAATCAATAGCCATCCAATTGCTAGTTTGAGTTCAGCTGTCCGCATATTCGTTCAATGATTCGAGAATGGTGAGCGAAGGTTACACTGAAAATGACAGTTCAATTCATTGCGCGACTCGTACCCTGTAGAATCGGTTGGCGGTAGTTGCTGTTTGGTTCTCAATAAACTCAATCGTGCCGTTCTGGTTTTCCAAAATCGCGGCTTGATTCCAATTGATGAGATTGGCCGAGACTTCCACGGCATACTTACTTCCGGCTTTGCCTTCGATGGTAAGGTGGATGGTGCCATTGGGCTGCGCTTCGATGCTAATGATCTTCGGCTTTGCATAGACAATGGCGAGGTTATCCAGGCGAATAATTGCGGGTGTTGCGGCTGGGCCTTTCAATTGAAAAGAAACTTCGCCTGGGCCTGATGAATTCTGCAGTGGCACTGAGATTCGCCCGCTGAACCCCGCATTGGTCAGGCTGATCTGTTGAAGAACGTTTGTCTCAAACTTCACCCACAAAGAGTTGCTTGATCCCGCCGCCACAACTGATAGATCAAAATCGACGCTGGCGGCAGCGGGACTGAGGGTGAGCCATTGACCAAGAAACGTGTTCGTCCCAGCACGCAATTCCACTGCGTGGTTAGTTTCACTCCGCGTAACTGCCAGCTCCCCACCAGCAGACCACCGTGCCGCAAGTAACTGTCGGGGATCGTGGAGAAGTGCGACGCCGATCCTGAAGACGTCATCGTTGATCTGAGGGAATTCCATGGAGGCAATGTGGTCCGCCAGCGCACCCACTTCCTCAATGGAGCCGTCGCGGAACTGAGGGAAGTTGCTCTCACTCCTCGGCGTTACATTCGGAATAGAGTTCAGGGCAAGTTGGCGGCGTGAATTCAACGATGACAATGTCGCGGGAGCCGACATAGACCAGAGACCCAAGGTACGGCCTTCGAAGTTGTCGTAAATGTATCGGTCAGCCCTTTCGGGCCTGCTGGGTGATTCCAGATAGAGATCCACGACATTCAAGTGATTGGAGCGGTCTTTCGCCTTGCTGGAGCCAAAGCCTGTAATGGTGCGGTTCTCGAATAGCTCCGGCGAGCGCTCGGGTGCGCGAAAGTCAGGGAGTCGAGCTTTGAGCGTTTCCTTGAGGCCGGGACTGATGCTACGGTATTCCCCTGCACCGATCAGGAACGCGTAGAGAAAGCGAAAGAACGGGTCGAGCACTGGGAACAGGAGATCGGCCGCCTGTTCTTGAAAAAGACCTTCCTGCACGCGGTAATTAACTCTGCGAAGGACATAGCGCCTGGCTTCAGGATCGGAGAGTTCCTCCACAATCTTAATGTCAGCGAGGAACTCACTGGGCGGCGGCCAATCGTCAGAGTAACCGTCCAGGGCTGTGTACTGGTTGATGGCGAAGCCATCAGCCGTTAGAAGCCTAGCGAGGCGGGCGTTAACTGCCGCTCCACGGCTGTGACCGATGAGGTGGACAACTACATAGCCCATTTGCGTTTCGTCAACCCCGTGAAGAAATCCCTCCGTAAGCAGCTTATCCTTAGCTTCGGCGGCAGCCTGGTCGGCTCGAAAATGGGCCTTGTCCATGAAAATTTCGCTCGCTCGCTCTGCCAAGTCCGCAGCCAACTCCTGATCGAATTGTTTGCAGCCTTCGGCGACGACCAGCATCGCCAATCCTTGAACCCAGCCGTCCGAAGAATTCCACACAATCACTTTGTTCCTGACGGAGCCCGCCATAGGATGCGCTTGACCGACCGGCAGTTCAGTAAATTCGCGTGCCACCCGGTTCCATGTTCCGATGAAACTTGGGTCCGTGATCCGTCCGATGAACGGGATTTCCAAATCGTTGCCGAAGCCGTGCGTCAGCACATTTACAACTTGCCCGACCCAAAATGGAGGGCAGGTATAGGTTTCTTCTCCGGTTGGAATTGGTGGAAATATCGCGAGAGGTTGAAGGCGAACCAACACATGGTTCAAGCCTGCGTGATTGGGTCCAAGCTGCCTGGCGGAAGGCAGCTCCACTGGAATGTCATAAACCTCCGTCTGGCCAGGCGCCAAAATCACCCAGAGTGGCGACGGAGAGGCCAGTTGATGGGTAATGCTGTTGTCTTGCCGCGCAGAAAGGAAAACATCGGCGTGAACGAACCCGTTTAGTTGACTCTCACTCGTGTTTTTCAAAGTCAGTTTAGCAGACCTCTTTTGTCCCGGGAGGATCGGCCTCGGTTGGTCGATGAAAGACAGGGAGCCGCTGAACAGCGTATTTCGTGGGTTCAACAAGAATTGCGCTTGTGACACTCCGAAAGGCCGCACGCTCGTTGTCATCATCAAAGTATCGTAACCGGCTTTAGTGATTCGAACTTGGTGGGAGCCAGTGGTCAGTCCGGCCAAATGGAAAACTCCATTTGCGTCTGTCGTGCTTGTTGCTGTCGCGTCAAGCTGGACGGTGGCTCCAGATATGGGAGCGCGTAGTCCGCTGGACAGGACTGTTCCATGCAATTCTCCCTTTATTCCGGAAAGGCGCGCCGTAGTGGTTAGATCATAAACTTCGTATTTTTCGGGGTAGTGAAATGGGCTTGGCAATCGGACCCATACGTTAGATTTATGGTCACGCCCGGTGTACTCCAGCCGATAAGGCTTAAGATCATCAGCAGCCACAAAGTCTCGATCTGCGACATCAACAGCGAGAAATGAGACAGAACCATCAACGGCGGAAAAATCAAATCGAAGCGGTACGCCGAGAGATTTTTTGTAATTAATGTCCTTGTCGAAGGAAACGGTGGTCCGTCCGTTCTCGGTTATCCCAACCGCGGTCACAATAGCGTTGATGCGCCCCTCGACATCGGCTTGCGAAGACACGTATGTGCCTCCCGTCAGAACAGGCTCGACGGGGTTGAATGTCAGGTCGATTTCCAGATCCATGGTAATTTCATCCTTCGAGCCGTCAGTATAGTTGACGGTGTAAGTTGCTTTCTGCCTGCCTTGAAGCACGACGGTCAGTGGAGTGTTCAATGCAGCTTGCAACGAAGCAACGACCGCAAACAAGGACAGTAATATGCCCAAAAAGATAAAAAAAAGCCTGAGTCTCATGCGCTATTGCGCTGTCGGCTAGGCTCGCAAGCCCTGCCCTCCGCGCTGTCACTACTGATTCGCAAATTGCAAGTGGGAGGTGACACGGAGTGCATCGCTCCCGATGATTTGGTATCCAATGAGAAGTTTAGTTTTCATTTATCAGAATCGGTATCGTGCTTGGTTCATCTTTTCCGCATCCGTCCTGTTGCTTGACCTCAAAACACCGGGGTCGCCCGATAAAATCGTTTGGTGGATCCCGGTGAGCCCAGGTCAAACCACAACTGCGTCGAGTTCGTCAGCGTCACCTGATCCAGCGGTTTCCAGAGCGTGTCGTTCTTTATGTCCGGCGTGGACTCGATGGTGTAGGTCTGCCCGACGGTTCCTTTCAGAGTCAGTCCCGCGTAGATGCCTAGATCCAATTCCGGTTCACTCACGAGCGTGGCAGGAACACTTGTCAGCGACCCGCCGGGGCCGGTAACGACCACGGTGTATTTGCCCGTCTTTGCCAAATCGATTCCGGAGAGTGTCAGTGTCGGCTGGATCGCTCCCGCAACAGGAACGCCATTCAAAAACCATTGATACGTGAAGGGACCTGTGCCCGTGGCCTCGACAGCCAACGTCGCGTCACCACCAAGCGAGACGAGTTGGGTGGTCGGTTGTGTAGTGATGGCAATCCCGCTGCCCCCGCTGCTGCCATTTCCGCTGCTGCTGGATCCATCTCTTGCCGCGCGCACGATGGAGACGGATCCGCCAACTGCCATGACGGATTGAGATCCAAACCGGACCCCGAACAGCGGCATCCCTCCCAAGGGGCGATCCACAGGCGTCCACTTGCGGCCATCCGGTGAAACCAGCATCGCCGCATTATCTCCAACGCCCAGGAATAGTCCGTCGGCAAAATCCAGAGCGCGCAGCACCGCACCACTGCTCGGCCGCAATCTCCAGGTCTCGCCATCCGTTGAGGCTCGCACCGTGCCACCATCTCCCACCGCGAGAAAGACGCCATTTCCATAAGCAACGCCGTAGAGATTCGCGCTGTTGCCCACAGTAATGGACTGCCACGTGGTCGCGTCCTTGGATATCAGCAATGCCCCACCGTCACCGACGATGGCATAAGAACCGTTACCAAACGCGATGTCGTGTAGGTTCGTTACGATGCCTATAACTGTCTTCGTCCACTGCAAACCATCGTTGGAAGCCAGCACCGCACCTTTGCCTCCCACTGCCACAAAATTTCCATTCAAAAAACGGACACGAGAGAGGGCCTCCGTTGTTCCAGAGATGGCAGGCGTCCAAGTCTCCGTTTCGGGGGAGGTCAGAATCAATCCCCCTTCACCGACTGCCACGTAACGTCCGGAAGCATAGAGGACGTCCCATAAATTGGATTTGGTAACGCCAGGGATATTGGTCCACTTGATTCCGTCCTTGGCTCGCAACATCACGCCATCACTCCCCACGGCGACAGCCCCGCCCGGCCCCTCGGTCACCCCATGCAGTTCGTAGCGTTTGGGGCCGCCAACCAAGGTGCCTGCCCGCAATTCCCAAGTGTTTGCGTGCTGTGAAGTAAGAACGACTCCATCGACGCCAACCGCAACAAATTGGCCGCCACCGTATGTCACACCGCGCAGCCGGCGATCAGTCCCGGAAGCAATCAAATCCCACACGTTCCCGTCTCCAGTCAATTGGACGCTGCCGTAGTTCCCCACGCAAACAAAGGTATCGTCTCCATAAGCGGCACCATAAAGATTAATCGTATATGGTCGCACCATTTTCTTCCATGTTTCGCCATCAGGCGAGAAACCTACCACGTGAGCGCTGTCTACCAGGAACGCATAATTGCTCCAAAACTGCTGAATAGAATAATCCGCCCCATCATCGCCTCTAAACGAATAATGCCCTACGGCCAGAAAGCCATAGCCGTCTCCATAGGCGATGCCCCCGAATCGCACCCAATAGACATCTGGTACCAGATTAGGTAGCGCTATCCAATGTTCGCCATTGTCAGAGGATTTCCACAGTCGAAGATTACCCTGACCCCTAGAGTGCGACAGTGCAGTTGAAACCACAAATTGTCTATTGCCGTAGGCGACAGCCGTGCCTGCCTCGATTTGGTCACTTTGCCGCGGCGACTGTGTCCGCACCCAGGAAGTCATGTCGCTAGTCCGCACGAATGAATTGTCGCCAACCACGAGAAACGTTCCATCTCCATACCCCACGGCAAACAAATCATCCACTGTTGTTGGAGTTGAACTTACCACCGTCCAGGTAACGCCATCTGAGGACTGGAGAATCGTTCCAGCTGCTCCCACCGCCACGTAATAGTGAACACCTCCGACGGTCCCTGCTGATACACCGAACAACTCCTGAATTGTCCCCGATCGTCGAGTTTGCCACTGGATTCCGTCCGATGACGTGGCAATCTTTCCATAACCCCCGACAGCCACATAGAGCCCATTCCCCCACGTGACGGCATTCAGGTTGTACTCGTTCAGAGTCTGGACCCAATTCGTGGTCCACGCAGGCGTGGGCGGCGTCTGCCCCTTCAACGTCAGATTGCAAACCAGAAGCAAAAACGTAGCGATCTGGGAGAACCTAAGGAGAGTTTTAGTTTTCATGGATTAAAAGTTAGGTCGCTTTCGCTTCAAGTGTTGAGTGTATGTGCCTCGACTTGATTTCAAAATACAGGTGTTGCCCGATAGAACCGTTTCGCGGAGCCGAGCGATCCGAAATCCAACCAAAACTGAACGCTGTTCGTCAGCGTCACCTGATCCAACGGTTTCCAGAGCGCGTCATTCTTGATGTCCGGCGTGTATTCAATGGTGTAGGTCTGCCCCACGGTTCCCTTCAGAGTGAGCCCCGCGTAAATGCCCAAATCCAATTCCGGCTCGCTCACGAGTGAGGCGGGAGCACTCGTGACGAATCCTCCTGGCCCGGTGACGACCACCGTGTATTTGCCCGTTTTCCCCAGATCGATTCCGGAGAGAGTCAGTGTAGGCTGGGTCGCTCCGGCAACAGGAAGTCCATTCAACAGCCATTGATAAGTAAATGGCCCACCACCCGTCACCTCCACCACGAGCGTGGCGTCCCCTCCGAGCGTCACCAGTTGCGTCGTCGGTTGAGTGGTGATGGCAAAGTTCCCCGTGCTGCTGCTGGAGCCGTCCCTCGCCGCACGCACGATGGAGACGGAACCGCCGACTGCCATGACTGATTGAGATCCAAACCGGACTCCAAACAGCGGCATCCCTCCCAAGGGGCGATCCACTGGAGTCCACTTGCGGCCATCCGGTGAAACCAGCATCGCCGCGTTATCTCCGACGGCCAGGAAAAGGCCGTCGGCAAAATCCAGAGCGCGGAGAACTGCGCCACTGCTCGGCCGCAATCTCCAGCTCTCGCCATCCGTCGATGCCAGGGTCACGCCGTTATTTCCGACCGCGAGGAACATGCCACCTCCGTAGGTGACGCCGAAGAGTTGCTCAATGTTTCCCACGGAGATGAGCCGCCACGAATTTCCATCCTTGGAAGCAATCAAAGTCCCCCCATCACCAACTGCGACGTAAGAGCCATTGCCATACGCGATGTCGTGCAGGCTTGCAGCGGCGCCGGTGTCTGACTTGGTCCACTGCACACCATCAGAAGAGAAGAGCAACCTGCCGCTGCCGCCCACGGTCGCGAAACGGCCATTCAGAAAGCGGACACGGGAGAGAGATTCTGTGACGCCCGACTCGGCAGGTGTCCATATATCAGAATCAGTCGAAGTCAGAATCACGCCCCCATCACCCACGGCAACGTAGCGACCGAGAGCGTGGTACACGTCCCACAAGTTGGTGTGAGTCACTCCGGGAATATTCGTCCACTTGATTCCGTCCTTGGATCGCAGCATCGAGCCTTCACTCCCCACTGCCATCGCACCGCTCGGTCCCTCAGTCACACCATGCAATTCGTAGCGGTTGGGTCCATCGACCACGGTGCCAGTTCGCAATTCCCAAGCATTCCCATGTTGTGAAGTGAGGATGACTCCATCCACTCCAACGGCCACAAACTGCCCGCCGCCGTAGGTCACCCCGCGCAGTCGTCGATTTGTGGGAGTAGCAACCTTCTGCCAAAGATTCCCGTCTCCAGTCAATCGCACACTCCCGTTGTTCCCCACGCAGACAAAGGTGTCGTCGCCAAAAGTTGCGCCGAAAAGGTTCACCGGATCAGGCTTTGAGACCTCGTTCCACGTTACACCGTCCGGTGAAAAATGTGCCCAAAGACCTTCGTTAAGGACTAAAGCTGCTTCGCTCCAAAACACGTCCAAGGAATAAAAGCTGACAATTCTGGAATCTCGGTCTGAGAATTGTTGACCAGACCCTGCGCAGCATAAGTCCCCCGGATTTGAATTATGCCCCGCAACCAGAAAGCCGTAGCCGTCACCAAAAGCGATAGCTCCATATCTATAGAAAGTTACATTTTTTTGAATGTTGTCGATCCAACTATTGCCTTTGTCTGTGGATGTCCAGAGGCTCCTGAATCCACGGCCTGAGTAATGCGAAAGTGCTGTGGAAACCACAAATTGCTTGTTTCCATAGGCAACTGCTGTACCTGCTTGCACATAACCGTACTGTCCAGTATTTCTGAGTTCTATCCCCGACCGTGGAGACTGAGTACGCACCCAAGACGCCATGTCGCTGGTCCGGACAAACGAATTATTACCCGCGGCGAGAAAAGTTCCATCCCCATACCCCACCGCAAAAAAATCATCCCCCGTTGTTGGAGTGGAACTTACCACCGTCCAGGTAACGCCATCCGAGGATTGGAGAATCGTTCCTGCCGCTCCCACCGTCACGTAATATTGGACACCTCCGACGCTCCCCGCCGATACGCCGAACAATTCCTGGATCGTCCCCGATCGTTGAGTCCTCCACCGAACGCCGTCTGATGAAGTGGCAATTTTTCCGTAAGCACCCACTGCCACATAGAGTCCATTCCCCCACGTGACTGCATTCAGATTGTATTCGTTCAGAGTCTGGACCCAATTCGTCGTCCACGCGGGCGTGGCCGGCGTCTGCCCCTTCAACGTCAGATTGCAAACCAGCAACAGCAACGTCGCGATATGGGAGACTCCTGGTAGAATTCTAATTTTCATGTTGTGAATGCTTGGATTTTTCGGGAAGTGGATACGCCACCGGTCTTCTCATTCATGCCGCGGCCTTTCGGATCAGCGCCCGTAAGACGCCTTGAATCACCAGTTCCTCAGACGGAATAAGATCAGGATACTTCGGATTTTCCGCTTTGAGGAATGGTTTCCCGTTTTTTATCAGAAACGTTTTGAGCGTGTTCTTACGGTCGATCAATGCGGCCACGATTTGTCCCGAGCGCGGCTCTGGTCCGTGCTCGAACACCGCAATGTCACCGTCGCAAATATGCTTCCCGATCATCGAGTCACCCACGACGCGCAGGGCGAAGGTGTTTCGTGTCGGCTTGAAGCCGATGCTCTCGACGTCCACGGAGATACAACCGTCCGGGTCCTGCTCGCGGTCGCCGGAAAAGCCGGCCGGGATCGTACCGTAGAAGGGAATGTCCACAACACGGCTGCGCAGACGGATGAGTGGCGAAGACAACCGGAGCCCACGGGCCTTTCCGGGTTCGGACTTGATCAATCCCTTGCGTTTGAGCGTTTCCAGGTGGAACGCCGCCGCCCGATGCCCGCGATAACCAAACTTCGCCGCGATCTCCCTGAGCGTGGGAATAAGTCTGCCCGCGCTGACCTCAGCCTGAATAAAATCCAAAACCTGCTGCTGCGCTGGGGTTAAATCGCTCATGAGTTATCCACTCGGATAATCCCTCAGCACGAACCTGTCAACTGCTATTCCACCTTGCTCTTGGGAGCGCTGGCATCCTTGCCTTCGAGAACTTCCATGCATTACGCGCCAATGCTTCAGATCGCACGGGCAGTCCTCTGCGCGCCGCGAAAGCGACAGAACACACATTTGGTCCAAGACGACAACACCCAACCTCCTGGCAGTTCCGCTGGAGACTGGCGCGATTTAACCAGTCACTGTGGCCACAAGTCCTGTCGTAGCCTCAAACGCGCCACCCTGGAAGCTTGCCCTGATGCTGTGCCTGTTCAAAAGTCTTCGACCAATTCTCAACGATGGAGGGTTGCTGGATCCGAATGGTCTCATATTCGCGCATCCAGATTTCGTGATCTTTTGTTTCCAGCAAGAGTTGCAGCACGAGGTGTCCCGCATGGTCTTTCGCTCCAGCGCGGCTTTGCAACCATTGCACAGCTCTTTGTTTTTCCCCCAAGGCCCAGGCGGTCTGAAATCCCAGGCGCACAACAAGTCCCGTCTGTGATCGGACTGATTGGCTCGTTTCTCCCATGCATCGCCGGACGACTCCATGGGACGCTTGTCAAGTTGACTGCTGATCACATCTAAAGCGACCTCCTTCAGCTCGGATGTCTTCAGAGTTCTGAGGAAAACCTCGTGCAACTGTATCCTGGTCGTGTCGCCATAAGCCCCAATTTTCACCAGTGACAGGGATTGAGCAATCCATTCATTCCGGGGACAGAGCAGGGTCTTCAGTAATAGAACTTGGTCAAGGAATTCAGATTGGGAAACACCAATCGCCCGAAACGTATCGGTGCTGGGAAACAAATAAATTTCGCAACCGCGACACAGTAACCGATACAAATCCTCCAGCGCTTTGGCCGCCGCCAGATTCTCCGGTTGAGCCGCCGCCAACACACTCCAATCCTTGTAAAGTCGCCTGGCGACGAACCTCCATCTTCCTCGCTCGCTCTTCGAGATGATCCGGTTTGGGGCGAAATACCTCTGTTCCCTTGCGTTCTCGAGAAACTCGCGCGTTTCCAACTCCAGCATGTCAACGTCGGGAAGCTCCGGCAATCGCGCGGCCTTCGCTGATTTCAGAAATCCTTGAGGATCGCACAGCAACCGATCCGCCCCTTTTTCCTCAGCCAGTTTTTTCGGGAGCATCTTGTAAAGCTGCGCGGCGACGAGGCGCAAATCTTCGGCGCTCATTTGCTTCAACTTCTGGCGGGCTTCCTCCGCTTTCATGAAAAAGAGAATCACGCGCTCTCGATCCGAGTGCAATCGGGATTTCTGATGGTCAATTCATTGGTTCGTTGCTGGCCCCGGTGCAGCCCAAATGTCGAACAGCAGCTAATTCAACACCTGCGAAAAAAATAGATTTGCTTCTGGCAGTGGCCTTTAGACCTGGGTGGTTTGACAGCTTGCCCCTCTTCTGAGACCTTCATCTCGTATGCAGCCTAAGCTGGCTTGCCTTCCTGCAAGTCAGCGCGGGGGAACCAATCCTCGGGAAACCGGGGGCGGGGCTTACGGCGGTGGCGAACCATCGTCGCGGTCACTTTCAGGACCGAGCCCGACAGCTAACCTCGTCGGCATCTGGAAGGGCGATCCTCTAGGATTTCGCTGCGCGAAATCTCCACGGTCTCCCCGATAAGAATGCGTTGTGTCATGGCGCGGCGACAACCCGCGTCGCGACGCAACCACATCGGAGTTGGGTTATGACGACGAACATCGTGTTTGCAATCGGCGGAAATTGGTTTGGCGTGGCGTGGTACTGGTATGTGCTGGCGTTGGCTGGATTAGTTCTGCTGTCGAGCTTCGTGCTGATCCGCGAGCGGCAGGCGGGCATCGTGGTGAAACGGTTTTCACGGACATCCCTTCAGCCGGGGCGCCTCATCGCACTTGCGGGTGAAGCCGGGCTGCAGGCGGACACGCTCCCGCCCGGTCTGCACTTCGGTTACTGGCCGTGGCAATATCGCGTCATCAAGGTGCGCGTCACTGTCGTGCCGCAGGGCGAAATCGCCCTCGTGCTCGCGGCGGACGGCGCGGCCATTCCCTCCGAGCGCATCCTCGGCAGAGTGGTGGACTGCGACAATTTTCACGATGCGCGAAAGTTCCTGATCAATGTTGGCGAGAAGGGACGCCAAATCGGCATCCTCACGGCGGGAACATATCGCATCAACACCGCACTGTTCACCGTCATCACCTCGGCCACAGCCCATGAGCACGGCATGATGCCGGAGCAACTGTTGTTGCAACGAGTCGAGCCCGACATGGTCGGCATCGTGACCACGCTGGATGGCCAGCCCATCGAAACCAGTGAGATCGCCGGGCCGGTCATCCCCGCACACGACAATTTCCAAAACGCACAGGCATTCCTGACCCGGGGTGGGCGGCGCGGATTGCAGGAGCAGATCCTGTTGTCCGGCACATGGAATTTGAACCCCTGGTTCGCACAAGTGGAACTGGTGCCGATGGTGCAAATTCCCATCGGCTATATCGGCGTGGTGATCTCCTTCGTCGGCAAGGCGCATGTGGATGTCAGCGGCGTGGAGTTCAAACATGGCGACCTTGTGAACGTCGGCCACAAGGGCGTGTGGGTGACACCGCTCTATCCGGGCAAACACCCTCTCAACACCCGGGTGATGAAAGTCGAACTCGTGCCCACGACGAACATCGTGCTCAACTGGGCCAACCGCACGGAAGCCCATCATTTCGACGAGAAACTCTCGTCCATCACCGTGCGCTCGAAGGATGGCTTCGCGTTCAACCTGGACGTGTCCCAGATCATCCACGTCGGCGCGCTTGATGCGCCCAAGGCGATCAGCCGGGTCGGTTCCATGCAAAATCTGGTGGACCACGTCCTGCAGCCAATTGTGGGAAATTATTTCCGCAACTCGGCGCAGGATTACACGGTGCTCGATTTCCTGAGCGCGCGCAGCCAGCGACAGGTCGAGGCCGCGGAGCACATCCGTGCTGCCATCGGAGCGTATGACGTGCAGGCGATTGATACGCTCATCGGCGACATCAATCCTCCGGCGGAATTGATGACCACGCAGACCGACCGCAAGATCGCGGAGGAACAGCGCAAGACCTATGAGACCCAACGCGCCGCGCAAGAGCAACGCCAACAGCTCGTGCGGCAAACGTCGCTCGCCGACATCCAGCAACAGGTCGTCGGCGCGGAACAAGGCGTGAACATTGCCGAGCTGCAGGCCAGCGCCAGCGTGAAGCACGCGACCGGCGAAGCGGAGGCGACGCGGCCTCCGGGCACTGGGCGAGGCTGAAGCAATCCGCGCCACGGGCGACGCCAAGGCGCAGGCGTACCGCGCGGGCGTCGAGTCCATCGGCGTGCAGAGCTACACAGTCATGCAATTGATGCAGATCGTCGGCGAGCGCAACGTGCGCATCGTGCCGGACGTGGCCGTGAACGGCGCAGCCGGCGGCAACGGCCTCGTGGAAGGACTCCTTGGCGTCATGCTCAAGGAACAATCCAGGAAAACCGTCTGACAGCAACCGGAGTGACGGCTAAACAACCGTCACTCCCAAGAGGTGTCCAATCATGAGAACTTACCAACACAAACAGCGCGGCACACTCATCATTGTTGTGCTGCTGGCAACATCCTTGGTCCTGACAATCGTCGGCTTCTATTCTGACCGACGCCTGCTCTGGGTCGTGCCCACTCTGCTTCTCGCGGGGTGGCTCTTCAATTCGCTTGCGATCGAAATCACCGGCGGAAAACTGCGCTGGAGTTTTGGACCCGGCTTGATCCGCAAACGCATCGCACTCGCTGAAATTACTTCGGTTAAAATTGTGAGGACAAATGTGCTTGAAGGCTGGGGAATCCATCTAAGCCGGTTCGGCTGGCTCTACAACGTCTCCGGTTTTGACGCCGTCGCCATCACGCTGCGTAGCGGCAAACGTTTTGCGCTCGGCACGGATGAACCGCAGGTCCTCGCGGTCGAGCTGGGAAAAACGATCCAAAAAAACTGAACTGCCTGGACGGAAGCTGTGAGTTCAAGAAGCACCCATCAAAAGTGCCATTCGCCTGCTCCGGTCACTTCGTTGGGGATTTCCCGTCCGTGGCGGGGTAGCGTTTCCTGAGTTCGTCGGCGATCTTGCGGATGCGCTCTACCAACGCTTGCGGTCGCACCACGGTGGCATGGGTGCCCCAGCCCAGGATCCAGCGCTCCATCTCCTCAAGGTTGTTGAGCCGCATCCGCAGGCGGGAGGACCCGCTGCGCAATTCGATCAGTTCCTGGCTGGAATGTCAGCGGCGCCCGCGAATCAGGTCCGTCGCCCACACATCGAACTCGATCACGACCTCGTAATCGTCGCCACCCTTGAACACTCCAAAACAGCCGCGCAGATATTCGTTGGGATCAAACTTCTTCGGCAGGGTGAAACGCTCATTGGTCAGCTCGGGTTGCGAGAGCCGGGTCAGGACAAAGGTCCGCATGGCCTGCCGTTTGAGGTCGAAGGCAAAGAGATACCAATGATTCTCGATGCAGGCCAGGTGGTAGGGATGCAAGTGCCGCCGCTGCGCCTTGGGAGCGCCCAGGTTCTTGTAGAGGAATTTGAGCGCCCGATGCTCCTGCAATCCCCGGGTGAGAATCTGGAACGTTTCCAGATCGGTATCCTCAGGGGCAAAGGGTCGAAAGGAGAGGACATCATCGAGGCTGCCCAGGCTCAGAAATCCTGACTTGTAGGGAGAAAAGGAAAGGGGTTCGTGGAAGAAGGAAGAGCCTGAGGTGCGGGGGATGAGCTGGAAGCGGATGGCTTGCTTGAGATGAAATTGGGCACAAAGATCGGGCTATGCCTCAAGCGCAGTT
>SIBE01000109.1 GCA_009695265.1 Pedosphaera sp.
TTCATCGGCTTCGTCACGTTGGTGGGCGCTGCCACACCGCCGTCCGGTTTCACCCCGTTGTTCAACGGCAAAGATCTCACTGGCTGGCGAGGCGGTGATACGTTTGATCATCGCAAATACCTGACGATGCCGGACGATAAACGCGCCGAGCAGGACGCCAAATGGACTGCCGATATGAAATCGCACTGGCACGTCGAAGGTGATGAACTGGTCAACGACGGCCACGGCAAGTATGCCACGACTCAGAAGGACTACGGCGACTTCGAGTTGCTGGTCGAGTACAAGACTGTGCCACTCGCAGACTCTGGCATTTATTTGCGCGGCGTCCCCCAGGTCCAGATTTGGGATCACACCAACCCAAAAGAGTTTAAGAATGGCGCGGACAAAGGGAGTGGCGGTTTGTGGAACAACAGTCCCGGCGCGCCCGGCAAAGACCCACTCGTGATGGCCGACAAACCGTTCGGCGAATGGAACAAGTTCCGCATCGTCATGGTCGGTTCGCGCGTGAGTGTTTGGCTTAACGAGAAGCTCGTGGTGAACCACGCGATCTTGGAAAACTATTATGACCGCAAGACACCCCTGCCTTTGAAGGGCCCGATCGAACTCCAAACGCACGGCGCAGAAATTCGATGGCGCAACATTTCCTTGCGCGAGATCGGTGCCGCGGAAGCGAACAAAATTCTCGCATCAAAAGGTGAGGAGGGGTTCAAATCTGTATTCAATGGGAGCGATTTCGCGGGGTGGGATGGACCGGTTGCCAACTACGAAGTGAAGGAAGGCGCAATCGTTTGCAAGCCACGCAAAGGCGGGACAATTTTCACAAAGGACGAATACTCCGACTTCATGGCCAGGCTCGAATTCAAGCTCCCTCCTGGCGGCAATAATGGTCTGGCGATCCGATACCCCGGCACGAGTGGTGATGCGGCTTATGGCGGCATGTGTGAATTGCAGGTGCTGGACGACAATTATGAGAAGGCCACCGGAGAGAAGATCGACCCGCGCCAAGCGCACGGGTCGGCTTACGGGATGGTGCCGGCGGCTCGTGGTTTCCAACGCGCGATCGGCGAATGGAATTTCGAGGAAGTCACGGTCAAAGGATCGAAGATTAAAGTGGAGTTGAACGGTTTCATAATCCTCGATACCGATCTTGCGAACGTGAAGGAATTCATGGCCAACTCAGCGCATCCCGGCAAGGACCGCACCAAGGGGCATTTTGGGTTCGCCGGACACAACGATCCCGTGGCCTTCCGGAGTATCAGGTTGCGGACGCTCTAATTCCGGAGAGTAACTTTCTCTCGGTTGATTTATCGATCACTTGGGGTCCATCGCTCCTCGTATTTCACGGATCGACAGAGAACTCTGGTGAGTTTTCAAGCCCATGCGGCGGACCTAATGCGAAGCCTTGAGGCTGGGCGAATCGCGCGATCCAGACACACTGACAGCTTATGAGCAAACGAATCCTTTGCGTTGACCACAATCCAAAAGTTCTGAAGATGTACGAGTCGATTCTGGGGAGTTTATTCTCCATCGACACCGCTCTCCAAGGCGAAGAAGCCTTGGTTTTAATGGATCAGCGGGGCTCATACGCACTGGTCATTGCCGGGATGGATATGCCGGGCATGAACGGAATTCAGTTGCTGAGTTTGATCAGCGAAAAAGCGCCGCAAACCGTGCGTATCATGGTCACTTCTCATTCCGGAGGCCGCACCGCAATCCAGGCCGTCAACAAGGGTCACGTCTTCCAGTTTCTAACCAAGCCGTGCGCGCCTGAACTCTTGATTTAGGCTGTCCAAGCTGGGATCAGACAATACGAGCTAGTCACTGCGGAAAAGGAGTTGATCGAGTCCACCCTGAACGGGAGCATCAAGGTTCTCACCGACATTATAGTTCTGCTGGACCCAGAAGCGTTCGGAAGAGGGCAGAAGCTTCGTGACTACATGCATAAGCTCTCCGCGCATCTCAAGCTGGGCGACATCTGGGAACTCGACATGGCGACGATGTTAGCCACCATCGGTCAAGTGGCCGTGCCTCGAGCGTTGCTCAAGAAATCACTAACGGAACCGATTGAAAACCTCACCGGTCAGGAACGTGATATCTTGGATCGCGTCCCACAGATTGGCTCGGAGTTGCTCAAGCAAATACCGCGTTTGGTAAACGTGGCCCAAATCATCCGTTACCAGAACAAGAACTATGATGGCTCGGGCACTCCCGTGGATTCGACCTCTCGTTCTGAAATCCCGTTCGGTTCAAGAATTCTTCGGGTCCTCGGCGAATTAGTGGCACTCGAGGCCAAAGAGATGCCCACTTTCAGGGCTATCGAAACACTCCAGCGGTGGCCGAAT
Organism: Pedosphaera sp.; assembly: GCA_009695265.1. Lineage (GTDB taxonomy): Bacteria > Verrucomicrobiota > Verrucomicrobiia > Limisphaerales > SIBE01 > SIBE01. The sequence continues at coordinate 2,343 of SIBE01000109.1, forward strand.
CTCTACGATCCTGTCATTGTCGAAGCCGTCGCCGCGTGTTTCGTGAAGGCATCGCCCACTCTGAAAGGCGGCATTGCTGCCGCGGAACTCCGGGTCGGGCAGGTGCTGGCCTCTGATATAGTGAGCACGGATGGCGTATTGATCATGAGCGCCGAGAATAAGATTACCAGCTTTGCCCTTGAAAAAATAAAGAACTTTGCCGAGTTGGGCGGTATCCGAGAGCCAATTTTCGTGAAACATGGCAAGTAGCCCAAAGGTTCTTTCTAAATCCCTAGCCGATTGTTTGATAGATAAGCCCCTTGCCGTATTATAGTATTGGGCAAACCCGCTTCTGACTCTCGCCGAATTTCACCACAGTGGCTTAAACCTGAGCGTCAATCGAACTCCTCAGAGCGGACTCCGCGAAGATCCATCTCAAACTCAATGTCCAGAATTGGTGGACGCATTGGGAGCCAATGCACGCCTCGATTCGATATTCCTTCCATTTGCGGCAAGAGGGTGGCTTCGAAGAGGCTCTTGATTGGATGAGCTGTGTAAACATTCACCGCCGTGACAAGGCTCCAGGATCCATTGAGGCTTTTGAGCCGCTGCTCCATCACCTGCATCACATAAGCAGCTTTCTCCATCATAGCTTCCGACGTTGTCTCTCCGGATCGGATAATCCGCTCGGGATCGAGAATGCCATCCCGGAGTTCACCGGCCCCAGCGACAACAAAGCTTCGCCAGGCCAGCGTAGGTGCGGCTCTCGTGTAGGAAAACGCGTGGAGAGATGGAGTCAGCGGCGGGTCGATGACAGGAGCCACGTTGGTCCTGGCAATTGGATTTAACCCATCCACGTACAGCCCCCAGTCTTTCAGCACGCCGCAGTAGTCTCGGTTGAACTCAATGAACCCTCCCATCGTGAACGGCGCGGGCGAGCGAAGCTCCATCGCACAGAGTGCAAAATCGTCGCGCCCAGCCAGATCGAGATAGCGCCGCACTCGCTCAAAACCTTCGCGCCAAGGCAAGAGCTTGCGGAGAGTCACATGCACGATCTCAAAACCTGGGTCCGCAACCACACCGCAGGAGTAAGGAGCAATCCCCGGATAGAACTGGTAGTGGCCTCTCGCGTGTGAAATCAACATGGCGGCCAATGTTGATTGAGAACTCTGACTTGTAAACCGAAATTATTGTCTCTCTCAAAACGCAACGAAGCGCGGTTTCACAAGACGATGATACCGGATAGGACTTAATCGGAATTGTGGTCCGGTTCGCGGGACTGACTGCTTCAGGCGGATGAGATTCAATTCGCGTCAGGGACGGGAAGTCGGCTACTTTCAGTTCATCGGTTGATTTATGAGTTGGCTTACGAAATTCAGACATACTGCCTTCCGAAGGTTGGATGCAGCGTGCATTTTTACGGTAGCCATTGCTCTGTCGGGGTGCATGACGGATCGCAAAATCCTCTCGATCGGTCTTGCAAGTTCGACTCCTGAAGGAAGAGCTTTGGCGTTTCTGACGCGAGAAGTCCCGCTTTGGTCGAAAGAGAACCACTGCTTTTCCTGCCATAACAACGGTGATGCAGCGCGGGCGCTCTACACAGCCTCTCGGCGTTCTTATCCGGTGCCGAAGCAAGCTCTGGTGGAGACATCCGCATGGTTGGCGAAACCCGGCCAGTGGGCCAACAACCGGGGCAACCCCAGCTTTAGTGATAAACGGCTTGCTCGGATTCAATTCGCGGCCGCTCTTGTCACAGCGACTGAGGCAGGTCATGTTCGGGACCCTGGGGCTTTGGTTAAGGCAGCGGAGCTTGTCGCGGAATGCCAAGATCAAGATGGTGCGTGGCGACTGGACGCCAGCGAAAGCCTCGGCGCTCCCGCGACCTACGGAACGTATCTGATCACTTCCGTGGCGCTCCAGACACTTAGAGCAGCAAGATTGGATCGTTTCCGCGAACGAATCCAGGAGGCTGAGCGATGGGTCCGCCGCGCGCCGGTCCAGAATGTCTTGGAGGCTGCGGCTATCTTGCTAGCTTTGAATACTAGCCACGACCCTCAAGCTCATTCGCAGCGGATGCAATGTTTTCGGCTGATTCAGCAGGGTCAATCCGATGGCGGAGGCTGGGGACCGTACCTGAGTTCGCAACCGGAGCCGTTCGACTCAGCGGTAGTTCTACTCGCGCTATCCAATGGTCCGCAAGACGCTCAAGTTGCAGAGCAAACACGGCGAGGACGTAACTTCCTCCTCGGGCAGCAGCAGGCCGATGGAAGTTGGAAGGAGACGACTCGTCCCCCTGGAGGCGAGAGTTACGCAGAACGCCTGTCCACGACGGGTTGGGCTGCGTTGGCCTTGCTGGCAACCAAGCCTTCTGAGCGCTGATCATTTCAACGATGAAATCGTGGGGCCGTTCTGCTTGCATTTGGAAGGAGAGAAGGACGTCTCGACCAGTTGGGTAAAATCAGCCTGAATCCAGTTTAATTAACTCGCCATGGTAAGGTGAGGCAAACGAGTGGGAAGACTGCCTGCGCGATGGCTGTAGTCTTAAAAACTAACGCTTGCCGGGTTTCTTTGGCCGCACTTCAAACGGCAAAGAGACAGTGCGAATTTCCAACTGTCGATCAACTTTCTCGAAAATGTCCACCTCGAAAGGACGCCCGAGGCTGTTTCCGGCTAGATCTTCGAGCACGGTTTGAGCGACCAATTGATGAGTTCCCAGTTTCCATGGCTTAAGAGGCGTGAAAACCCAGCGCTTGTCATCTGCTCGGGTTTCCAGGCGGCCATTGATTTGCTGGCCATGCGGGTCCTTGACCGTTAGCAACCGTTGCAGCAACGCATGATCTAGTGGTTCCGGAAAATCCACGATCAGAGAGCCTTGAGTGCCTGCAAATGGAGTCTGAACGCTCCAGGAGCTGGCGCGAGGCGGGTCGTAATCCGGTGGGCCCGCGCGAAACTCTTTACGGTAAGTTCGTCGCAGCGGACTCCCTGTAGCATCCCTCCAGCGCTGATCGATGATGAGGGTGTAGGCTTTTCCTTGCTCGAGCACGGGACCAATTTCCTCCCTCGGTTGCAACCCGCGCTTGACGCGGCCGGGATCGAAAAAAAGCGTGAACCTTGTCCCGTCCGGATTCCACAGTTCCTCACCAAGCTGCAGAAAAGGAAAGTCGATCTCGCGACCTGAAGCATCGACGAGATGAACATTTTCGTAAGAGTGCCCCCGGCTCATCGGTGCCGAGAAATGGATGTAAAACTTCAACTGATTCTCGGGCAACAGCGATGTCTCCGGATACACATGCTCGACGACTGCCGTGGGCACGGTGGAGCGAGCCGGGATGTGAAACTTGGTTTCCACGGTTGAGGTGCCTTGAGATGATAAACGAGCAACTGTCCGAGGTTCGTCCGCAAGAGCAGACAGCCTTGATGGGACACATACAGCGCGATAACGCAGCCCGGGTTCGAGTGGGAATTCCGGTTCAAAGATGAGGCCGTCTCGGCTGACTCGATAGGCTCCGATGACAGCCGGAACCTCGTCCTGCTGGAAGACGCTTTTGTCATCAACGTAAATGGCAAAAGCCTCGCTCCATTTCTCACGCGTGGTCGTGATTTTCTGCAAGCCATCGAGAATCCCAGGTTCAATGCCAGTGGCTTTGAATACAAACTTGCCGTTATGAGCGGCGCTCTGCACCAAGCGGATGACGAGAGCACCGACGGTCGGCAAGGACGTCTCGTGGGCGACCGTCGCTCGCGAGAGGTCTTGATTGGCCGGTCGGATTGTGCCGCAGCCACAAACCAAGGCTGCGGCAACCGTGACCGGAGAACCGACAGACCACGCCTTCCAACTCACGGCAACACGAGCGCCTCAAGGTCAAGTGCGCCGTTCCCTTTGCTGCGGATCACGAGAGCATGATCTTTGTCCAGTTGATCCAATTGCTCGACTCCCTTCCATTCCGCGATGGTTTCATAGGTAAGGCCCTTCTTGTTCCCATCCGGAACAGGGGCGACGATTGGATCTGACTTATCAATGTTCTCGGTCGTAATTTTCATCACGCCGCGGCTGTTATTGGCGAGCAAGATAAAATCCTTGCCGTCCTTGCGATAGGCAATCATATCGAGCGGCTGGTTGCGATTTCCCAGTTCAGCGATGGTGTTTCCTTTCAGATGAGTGCCGGGCTTCAAGGCGGAGATCGGGAAGCTGACCAACGGTGTGCAGGTGTAGGCCGCCAGGAGGTGCTTTTCGTCGGCGATATCGAAAGGCACAAATGTCCGGATCGGAGACCGTGTTTCAAACCGCCCGTGGGCACCGTGATAAATCTCCGCGCTGGTTCCCTTGTTTACCGTTTGAAAAGGAAACGGAATCGAGCGCAGCGATGAGGAGAATTCTTCGTTCGACAACCCCGCGACGAGAAGTCGGTCGCCCACGTAAGCTAAATCAGTGATCGAGTCTTTGCGCGAGTTTTGCTGACGGTTGCCAGCGGCCGGAGCGGCAGTCGCAGCGGGGGCGTCGGGCAACGCTGCTCTGGAAAATCGGACGTTGTCCAGGGGCCAAACATCGAGTTTATCGCCCGAGCCAACACGCACCAGGACAGGCTTCGCATCAGGGCCCTGGCCTCGTGTGACCGCCAGATAAGCCTTGTGCGAAATCGGGTTTACAGCGAGATCGTTGATCATGATCTGCTGAGGTGTCGTGCCGAGGGCAGCGGCGATTTTTTCGTTGATCCGTTCAACCTTGAGCGTCGCATTAGCCGGGGCAGGAGTTTGATCATCGGTTGCGAGCGCATAGATGGCAGCGTCCGCCGTATCTCCGACGAAGAGAATACCTTCGGGGCCAAAGGTCAGCGGTCCGGCTGATTTCAATTGCGGTCCTTTGTCTTTAAGACTTGCCGCCAAGCTCGCGGCTTGGACGGAGATGTTGCATAAAGCAAGCGTGAGAAGACCCACACCGGCGGAACGAACTACGGAATTCATGATATTAGCCTTTGTTGAAGGCAAGGAAGATCTCCTCGCCTGGTTTTCCTGAACGGGAACGGGGGAATGCTTCGCAGATACCCGTTTGCCGTCAAGATGGAAAAGCGTTTTCTTTTTGAGTTTCAGCCGTTTATCGAGTTAATTGCGACTTGGTACGCAAGAGATTTATGGCGCGAGAACTGAGTTCAATTCCACAGTTGCACAGTCCAAGCCTTCTGACCGATGATCCAACTCCATCGTTGTCGGTTCGCGACGCATTGCGGGACGGCTTGGTTATTCCGGCGCATCCTCTGGCGCTGACAAACAATCGCCGATTGGATGAACGCCGGCAGCGCGCTCTGAGCCGTTATTATCACGCGGCTGGCGCTGGAGGCATTGCGATTGGTGTCCACACAACCCAATTCGAGATTCGCCAGCCTGAGTATGCGTTGTTCAGGCCGGTCGTGGAACTGGCGGCCGAGACAATGCTGCGATGTGACGAGGCAACAGGGCGAAGAACCCTCCGCATCGCAGGCATTTGTGGCGAGACCAAGCAAGCTATCGCTGAAGCCTGCTTCGCGCGCGAACGCGGCTACCACGCGGGACTGCTTTCCCTGGCGGCTTTGCGCCACGCGAATGACGCGGTCCTTATTGAACATTGCCAAGCCCTGGCGCAAGAGATTCCGATCATTGGTTTCTATTTACAACCTGCGGTCGGAGGACGCCTGTTATCTGTTAAATTCTGGCGGCGGTTTGCCGAGATTCCAAACATTGTGGGGATCAAGATCGCTCCTTTCAATCGCTACCAAACGCTTGACGTGATCCGCGCCGTTGCTGAAGTGGGCAGGGTAGGGGACATTGCGCTGTACACTGGGAACGATGACAATATCGTTGTCGATCTGGTGACTGAATATTCCATCCCGGTCGATGACAAGCTCGTTCCCATGCGGATCTCCGGAGGACTATTGGGGCATTGGGCTTGCTGGACTCGAAAAGCGGTCGAATTGTTGGAGTCTTGCAAACGAGTTCTACGCACCAAGGCAGTCGCCGCCGAACTGCTGACGCTCGCTGGTCAAGTCACAGATTGCAACGCCGCCTTCTTTGATGCGGCCAACGGCTTTGCGGGTTGTATTCCCGGGCTCCACGAGGTGTTGCGCCGACAAGGTTTGATGGAAAACACTTTTTGCCTAAACCCGATCGAGACACTCTCAGACGGGCAATCCCAAGAAATTGACCGGGTCCATCGTGCGTATCCACACCTGCATGATGACGCCTTTGTGCAAGAGCATCTTGATGGCTGGCTGAGTTGATCCTGAATTTATCCCTGGGCTTGGTCAATTATCGATGCGGCGCGCTTTAGGGCTAAGATTTAATATCGTCTGCCATGACTGAAATTCCCTACAAGATGTTCGAGAGTGAAACCGATCCGCGGCCTTCGCCGTTTACTTATCCAGAGCCTCTGCGATTGCGGCGGATTCGATTTCTGAGTCAACTGCTCGACCAATCGATATCCCTCCCGGGCGGATACCGCATCGGATTGGATCCGATCATTGGGCTGATTCCTGGAGTAGGAGATTTAATAACGGCAGCACTGTCTTGTTACATGGTATTGGAGGCCTATCAGCTTGGCCTTCCGAAGCGGGTGATTCTGCGGATGTTGATCAATATAGGAATCGAAACGGTTGTCGGCTCCATCCCCGTTGCTGGGGATGTGTTTGATGCCATTTGGAAATCCAATATGCGAAACTTGGATCTGGTGGAAGCCTCCTATCATCCCAGCCACAAGGAACGCTCCGCGCTGGCGCTGGCGCTGGCCTTGGTCTTTGGATTGATCCTCATTTGGATCGCCTCAATCTCGATGGTCGTTTTTCTCGCTCGTCTCGTTCTGTCCTTTTTCTAACCTGCGGTGCGTGCAGAAGCTCGGCGCTGGCAATGCTGAGTTCTTCAATTGCCACTTTTCCAAGGCTGACTCCCTTGCATCCCTGTGGGCACGGGTCGAACCAACTCTCACTCAGGGACGCTCAGCTTCGTTCCTCCTTGCTCCGAAAAGGCACCTTCCTATAATGCCGCGATGTTGGATATCAAAGTGATTCGGGAGAAACCGGATTTTGTGCGACAACGGCTTGCCACACGCGGGGCAGGGGATGAAGCCAAAATCGATGAAGTTCTTTCTCTCGACGAAAAGCGGCGGAGTCTGTTGAGCGAAGTTGAGAGTCTGAAAGCTCAGCGCAATCGAATTTCCAAGGAAATTGGCGCTCTCATGGCTCAAAAGAAACCTGCCGAAGCCGAGGCCAAGAAGAGTGAAACCCGGCAGATCGGCGATAGGATTACTCAACTGGACCATGAGGTTCAAGAGGTCGAGCGAGCCCGTGAGAGCGTTCTCCTGCGGTTGCCAAACATGCCGCATTCGAGCGTGGCGGTAGGACTCAGCGCAGCCGACAATCCTATCGTTCGTCATTGGGGAAACCAGCCTCAGTTCTCCTTCACCCCAAAATCGCACATCGAACTCTGCGAGAAACTCGGGCTCATTGACTTTTCCCGAGGAGCGAAACTGTCAGGCAGCGGATTTTTGCTTTACACCCATTGGGGAGCGAGACTAGAGCGTGCGTTGATCCAGTTTCTGCTTGATCTTCATACGAGCGAGCATGGTTACGTGGAAGTGTCTCCGCCCTTCGTCGTTAAAAGCGAATGCATGGTCGGAACAGGGCAGTTTCCAAAGTCCATTGACCAGGCTTATGCTGTTCAAGAAGGGGAAGACACCTCGACCCTGGGCAAGCTCTATCTGGTCCCAACGGCTGAGACGCCGGTGGCGAATATTCATCGGGAGGAGATTCTCAAAGAAACCCAGCTTCCCACCAAATACTGCGCTTACAGTCCTTGCTTTCGCGCCGAGGCGGGCGCGGCGGGTGTCGGCACGCGCGGCATGATTCGCGTGCATCAATTTGATAAAGTTGAATTGATCAAAATCGTCAAGCCTGAGTCCGGTTACGAGGAGTTGGAAACGCTGGTGGCCAACGCCGAGGCTGTATTGCAGAAACTCGGATTGCACTACCGAGTCATCCAGCTCTGCACCGCCGACATGGGCTTTACCAGCGCCAAGACCTACGACATCGAAGTTTGGGCGCCAGGGCAGGGGCAGTATCTGGAAGTATCGAGCTGCTCGAATTGTGAGGATTTTCAGGCTCGCCGGATGAATCTCCGATATAAGGCGGAAAACGGAGAGAATCGGTTTCCACATATTCTGAATGGCAGCGGCACCGCATTGGCCAGGCTTTTCGTTGCCTTGATCGAAACCTGTCAACAAACCGACGGGAGCATCGCCATACCTGAGATTTTGCAACCTTACCTAAAATCTAATCGAATTGCCGTTGGGTAAATCCATCCGCGAATGAGAATCCTGCTCGCCAGCAGTGAAGTTCACCCATACTCCAAGACCGGAGGATTGGCGGATATGGTGGGAGCTTTGGCCAAGTATCTGGCCCAGGCGGGAGAACAGGTGGGTGTGGTAACTCCACTTTACTCCGGGATTCGTGAACGTTTTCCACATCTTCGACCCGGCGATATTCGCATTACGCTGCCGCTTGGTTCTCGACACTTTCAAGCCGAAGTCTGGACTCTTGAAGTGGCGGATCGACTCGTCATCTATTTCATTGATCAGCCCGACTTTTACCAGCGAGCGACGTTGTATCAGCACCAAGGAGTTGATTACCCCGACAACGCCGAGCGGTTCCTGTTTCTTTCAAAATGCGTCGCCCACCTGGCCCGAAACCTCCCTTGGAAACCCGAGATGGTTCATGTGCATGACTGGCAAGTCGGATTGGTTCCACTGTTCGTTCGGCATCAAAGATTGCATGAAGGTTGGGCGGATGCACCGAAAACTTGCCTCACCATTCACAACCAGGCGTACCAAGGGCATTTCGGCGCTAATGCTTACGAGCTGGCCAATCTGCCCTTGGATTATTTCGAACCCAATGGCGTCGAGTTTTACGGTGGACTGAACTGTCTCAAAGCGGGAATCGTTTATGCGGACGGGATCACCACTGTCAGCCCTCGCTATGCGCGCGAAATAACTACGGAAGCTCTAGGGAATGGCTTGGATGGAGTTTTACGCTTACGGCAAGGCGTTTTGGCAGGCATTCTCAACGGAGTAGATTACGACGAATGGAACACGATGGATAATCCGTTCTTGAAGCACTCCTTTACTGCGGATTCGCTCGAAGGCAAGGCTAAGTCAAAACTCGATCTTCAGCGAGAGTTCGGCTTGCCCGAAGCCTCGCATCTGCCGCTCTTCGGTACTGTAACCCGTTTGGTTGATCAAAAAGGCGTCGATATCCAGTTGAGCGCTTTGGAGGAGATGCTCGCGGCGGAGATGCAATTCGTTTTGCTCGGAAGCGGCGAAAGTCAGTATGAAAAGGCTTCCAAAAAACTGAGCGCGCGATATCCGACGAAAGTGGCGGTGAAGATTGGGTATGATCATGGATTGTCACATCGGATTGAAGCCGGATGTGACTTTTACTTGATGCCTTCCAAATTCGAACCATGTGGTCTCAACCAACTTTATAGTCTGCGCTATGGGACTGTCCCTATCGTGCGAGCCACAGGCGGCCTGGATGATTCGATCATCGATTTAGCTGAGGACGTTGAGCGAGCGACTGGCATCAAATTCGTGGAATACTCCTCCAGCGCCCTGGTTAAAGCCATTCGCAAAGCTTTGGTTTTGTTCGAGCACTCAGATCTTTTACTTCACCTGCGAACCAACGGCATGTCAGCGGATTTTTCTTGGGAAACGACCTCGCAGAAATATCTGAAGCTCTTCGACAAGATTTTGAGTGAGTAAGAGTGGTGGTCGATTCATCCTTTGATGAGATTCAGCGGCCATGCACGAAATGACGGTCTCACTAAGTATAACTAATATTGTGCGAATAAATCCACCAAGAGCGATCTCAGGCTCGAGCCAATCGATGTTACTAAAATAGTGAAACTCGAGCGACCGCGCTTACTCGGACATCCCTCTGCGGATTAACGCCTGGATTTGCCTCACGGACGCGGTTCCTGTAGTTCCCAACTGATGGATGACAATCGATGCCGCGGCCATAGCCAATTCCATAGCCTCCTGCTGCGTTGCACCGGCTGCGAGCGCTGCGGTGAGATTGGCGGTGACAGAATCCCCGGCACCCACCACGTCGATCTGCGACTGGACAGGGAAAGCAGGAACGTAGTCTATCTCGCCGCCGGGCGCTGCACCGAGGATCCCAAGTTCGGCGAGCGTCACAAAAACATTCCGACCGTGATTTTGCGCGAGACTAGATGCGGTGCGCTTCAGTTCATTCAATGGCAGCTCACTGTCGGCACCCGTGAGGGCTCTTAGCTCAGCGCTGTTCATTTTGAAGCAAACCGGCGGATATCCTTTCAACCCGCGCCGACTGTCAGCGATGACTAACAACTCTGACCTGGATTTAATGATACGACCGATTTCATGCAGCAACTGCGTCGTCACAACTCCCGTTTCGGGCACATCGACCTGATCCATTAAAATGATGGCATCCACCGTTGTCGCGAGGCTGCGCAATGAGTCGATGACTTGTCCTTGAACGGAATCAGGCGTTGGCGTCCAGTTCTTGCTGTCGAGACGGTGGAGTTCGACGGGCGGTTTGCCTGGGTCGATAACCAACGGCTTGCAATAGGTGAAGGTGCGGCGCTGCGATGTTTGCAGGAAATGGCCGGCTTGGACGCCGGGCTTGGCAAAAAGCGCACGCTGGAGCTCGTAGCCTTCGCCATCTTCGCCGCAAAAACCCACCGGATAAACTTCTCCAATGCCGAGCGCCACCAGGTTGTTTAGGATAGTGCCCGCCGCGCCGGGCTGACTTCGCACATTCACGACGTTGTGGACTGGCAGTCCAGTTTCGATGGATGTTTCTTGTTTGGCAGGATCGATCTCCATGTAGCGATCGAGACAAAAATCTCCAACCAGAGCGATGCGAAGGCGTGAGTAATCGTCTGTGATTTCCTGGAGACGCGATGAGTGCATAGCTCGGGAAACTGAAATCTTAATCTCTCACGGTCGGCAGAGTTGATGGTACAAATGATGAACGAACGTGACATTGTCACAGCAGACATACTCCATAGCTCCGCCCATTCGCGCGAAGGTTTTGCAAAAGCGGAGATAGTAAGCCGGATTTGCTTTCGGGGGCTCACCTTGCCTCCAATTCCAATTGCCCCCGTCCTGAAGATCCACGACATAAATAGTATGGTCGTGGACTATCGGTCTGCCGCTCTGCAAGCGGAGGTTGTTGACACAGCTCAAACTCTTCTCAAACACCTGTGGCCCCATAATCGCCGAACCGATAGACAGAACAACGCCGTGATCCAAGCCTTCAACCGCTCCGCCGAACTTCCTAAAATCAACGTCCGCAGCGCGCCCAATCACCGCGCCATTGAACATGGGATGATTCGCAATGATGTCGTAGCCAATTCCTGGATGAACCGTCAGCGGAACGCCGTGCAAGAAGGCTTGGCCAAATATGGAAGCGGATTTCCACCGATGCGGGAGTTGGATGCGCCCAGGCTTCAGGCCGTGGCTTTGCATCGCCTGGAGCAAGTCAGCACGTGCCGATGTTAGGTAATGCGAGGGCTCGGACCTGATGTGATTCTCGAGCGATTCAATCGTCGGCAGCGTCGCTCCATCTTCCCCGATAAACTTCCCAACAGCATGGCCGTAGCCATCGCCGCTTAACCCTCCCGAGAGCAAAGCCAAATGAATATTTCGGCTGGTCTCGTCCCAAGTCCCGAAGGTGCCCGAAGCTACATTCTGTTGCACGTTTTCGGTGGACCAGCCTAGAAACGCATATTCCCAGTCGTGGATCGATCCCGCTCCGTTCGTGGCCAGATGGGTCAAC
>SIBE01000110.1 GCA_009695265.1 Pedosphaera sp.
GCGTATTCATTGTTCGAGTTGGCACTGAACCAAAAGGAATAGTGGGGTCCGGAAATGCGATGTCATCCGTTTACGAGGCACCTCACTTTTCGGGCGAACAAGGCAAGACAGGGCACTACGTGGACATTGAGTGGGATGCGCTAGTTGATCCGAGCGTGAAGGCACCACTTTCGCTCGAGGAACTAAAACAGGATGTGTCGCCTGATTACAAATGGACTCCCCAGTCTTCGGGAGTCGTCATTCCTGAGAATGTCCGCGAGAATTTGGAAGCAGCATGGGCGAGACACCAGAACGAGATCGGTGGCGGTGCTAAGACTGCCGCGGCGACGATCGATGTATTCACGAAAGCCGATGCTTTGAAAGGGCTTTTCATGACTGCCGAAGCTCTTGACGCGATCCTTGCACGGCTCAAGCCCAAGAAGGCACTTATCCTCCAAGGGCCACCGGGTGTCGGAAAAACCTTCATTGCCCGCCGACTGGCGTTTGCCTTGATGGGTAAGCGCGATGAGCGACGCGTCGCCATGGTTCAGTTCCATCCGAGTTACGGTTACGAGGATTTCGTGCAAGGATTCCGCCCAACTAGGACAGGGTTGGAGCGGAGAGACGGCGTGTTTCACCAGTTCGCGCACCTGGCGCGGAATGATCCGGATCGAGATTGGTTCTTCATCATCGATGAAATCAACCGCGGCAATCTCGCCAAGATCTTCGGTGAACTGCTGATGCTGATCGAGTCCGACAAGCGCGGACCCGCTCACGCCATTCCGCTTACTTACTCTGAAGGGCCCGATGAAGCGTTTCACCTCCCGGCGAATCTCCACTTCATCGGAACCATGAACACCGCCGACCGTTCCCTCGCCATGGTGGACTACGCCTTACGCCGTCGCTTTGCGTTCGTGACGCTCGAACCCTCACTTGATTCCCCGGCATTTGCCGCGTGGCTCAAGGAGCGCAGCGCGTCCGACGAGTTGATCGCACGGATTAGAGCGAAGGTCGGAACCTTGAACGCGGTGATTGAGAAGGAGCGAGATCTCGGTCCGGGGTTCCGGATCGGCCACAGTTTTTTCTGCCCACAAGAGGGCCATCCGCCGGATGAGGCATGGTATCGCGAAATCATCGCCGGCGAAATCCAACCGCTGCTGGAGGAATACTTCGATTCCCGCGAGCGCGTGCAAAAACTCGTGGCTGAGTTGCTCGCCGAGTGAGGGAGCGCAACGAGCCATGTCCTCCGTTCTCACAACGGCTGAATCCGTAGGCGCTCCTATCGGGCCGGGCACAGCCTCTAGTCCTGTTTCCTCGGGTGCTGGCGACATTCCCCTCGCGAACATATATTACCTCCTGTGCTACGCATGGGACGTGTTGGAGGAAAAGGACACCCTCGCCGATGTGGAAGCGTTGGATTCAACCGATCTTCTCAATCTATTTGCCCGGGTGTTGGTGAACGGCACGCGCCGCTTGCTCCGGCGCGGGTTGGACAGAGGCTACCTATCGCGCGAAGACGAAATCCCAGGCGTGCGTGGCAAGCTCCTCGTCACCCAGACTCTGCGGCGCAATCTGCTCCACCAGGGCCGCGCTGCCTGCGTATGGGATGAACTCGAATACGACACGCTGCCGAATCGTATCCTGAAGACCACCCTTCAGCGGCTCCACGAAGCGGAGGAACTTGATGCAACGACGCGCGCCGACGTGCATGACTTGCTTCGCTGGCTCACACCGGTCCAGAAGGTCGAGCTACGCACAGAGCACTTTCGGCGCATCCAACTCCACCGCAACAACCGCATCTACGCTTTCCTGCTCCATATCTGCGAGTTCGTCCACGAACACTGGCTCCCCGCTGAACACGGTGGCACTCGCCGCTTCCGCGACTTCGTCCGGAACGGGCTTTGGGAACTTTTCCAAAAGTTCGTCCTGAATTTTTACCGTCACGAACTTCCAGCCGAGTGGAGCGTCAGCGCCCCGGTTATCCAATGGCAGATTACCGCCCCGAACGCGGACGCTCTGGCACTGGTGCCGCGTATGGAGACCGACGTATGCCTCCGCGGTCCGGGTCGCGCGATCATCCTCGACACAAAGTTTTACGCTCAGGCGCTCAAGGCAGGCGCTCACGGGACAGCAAGACTTCCATCAGCCAATCTCTATCAACTCTTCACCTACCTGCGTCAGCAGTCCTGTGAAGTTGGTTGGGAGCAGGCTGAAGGCGTCCTCCTTTACCCGCGCACAACTCGCGACTTCGCTGTCGAATTCACCACGCACGGCCATCGCATTCGCGCGCTTTCCCTCGACCTCGCTCAGACGTGGCAGAACATCCACGTTGCTCTGCTGCAAATTGTCGCCGCTGGACCGGGTCTTACACCGGAGCTTCATTCCTTCTCGCCCGCTGCAATTTGATTCGCAAAAACTTGCGGAACTTTCGCCGATGAAGCGCACCGCAGCCAGTATGGCTTCGGCGGCAAGGTGAATGAGAAGACCGGCGAGATGTCCTACGGCTTCGCCAGCAACCTGCGCGATGCCTTGCCGAATGCGTCGTTCATCGGCTTCACCGGCACGCCCATCGAGAAGACGGACGCGAACACGCGGGCGGTCTTTGGCGATTTGGCTTCCCAAGCCCGCCACCAGTCAGTTGCCCCATACTACGACTCGCGCTGTCGCGCGCCGTGGTCATTTCCATCTACGACATCCAGCGCGCCGTCGCCCACAAGGCCACGGTTCCGATCTATTACGAGAGCCGCATTTCCAAGCTCAGCCCGAATGCCGCCGAACTGCCGAAACTGGACGCGGAGTTTAAGGAAATCACCGAAGGCGAGGAGTTGACCAAGAAGGAGAAGCTCAAGACGAAGTGGGCCGCGCTGGAGGCGCTGGTGGGCGATCCGAAACGCGTCGCGCTCGTGGCCGCCGACCTGGTGGCGCATTTCGAGAAGCGCGTGGAGGCGACGAGGCAAATGTCGAATGAGGAATTTCGAATGTCGAACTGACTGAACTTCGCAATTCGCACTTCTGCATTCGCACTTTGCCCGGCCTGCGTGGTGAAAGTGGTGATGACCGGCAGCGCCGCCGCCGGCCCGGACTGGCAGCCGCACATTCGCCAGGAAAATAGCCTGCGTCCTTTTTGGGGGTGCCTCGCCTTTACAGACAGAACCGGTCACGACGGCCGGGCAATCAAACCAACGCAAGACGAAAGACATTATGAAGACACAAGAACTCGAACACGATGAAGTCCGCACGAGGGTGCGGGAGCAATACGGCAAAGTGGCCAGCAAGGACGCCGGCTACGGCTGCGCGCCGACCTGTTGCGGGACGTCGACGGAAGACGCCGGACCGGGGCGCGGAGCGGATGCGGTTTCCCAGGGGCTGGGTTATTCGGCGGAACAAACGGGGGCGGTGCCCGATGGGGCGAATCTCGGGCTGGGCTGTGGCAATCCCCAGGCGATCGCGGCGTTGCAGACCGGGGAGACAGTGCTGGATCTGGGCAGTGGCGCGGGCTTCGATTCGTTTCTGGCCGCGCGGGCGGTGGGGGCGGCGGGTCGGGTGATCGGAGTGGACATGACGCCGGAGATGGTGAGCAAGGCCCGGAAGAATCAGGCTGCGGGCGGCTATTCGAATGTCGAGTTTCGCCTCGGCGAGATCGAGAGTCTGCCGGTGGCGAATGGTTCCGTGGACGCGATCATTTCGAATTGCGTGATCAATCTTTCGCCGGACAGGCGGCGGGTGTTTCGCGAGGCGTTCCGGGTGTTGAAGACCGGGGGGCGGCTGGCGATCTCGGATGTGGTGGCATTGGCGGAAATCCCCGAGCCTCTGCGCAAAGATTGGGAGCTTTACACCGGCTGCGTGGCGGGCGCTTCGACGGCGGACGAACTGAAAGCCTGGCTGGCGCAGGCGGAATTCACACAGATTCGCATTGAGCCGAAGGACGGCAGCCGCGAGATTATCAGGGGTTGGTTTCCGGGCCGGAAGATCGAAGAGTTCCTGGGATCGGCGACCATCGAAGCAGTGAAACCGGAACGTCATTGATGAACGCAACACTCGAACAAATCTGGCACGAATTCGCCGCGAAGCTTGGGCAGTTCATCCGTGCGCGGGTGGCTGATCCAGCCACGGCGGAGGACATCTTGCTGGAAGTCTTTGTGAAAATTCAGGCGCGGCTCGGCCAGCTCAAGGATCCGGCCAAATTGCCAAGCTGGATCTATCTGATCACCCGCAACGCCATCATCGACCACTATCGGACCCGCAAGGAAACGGTGGAGGTGCCGGAGTCGCTGGCTGCGGAGGAGGAGCCCCAAACTCATGAGACCGAAGAACTCAAGGTGGCGTTCCTGCGCATGATCTACAGCCTGCCGGAGCCGTATCGCGAGGCGCTGGTGCTGACCGAGTTTGATGGCCTGACGCAGCAGCAACTGGCCGGGCGGCTGGGCATCTCGCTCTCCGGCGCGAAGTCGCGGGTGCAACGCGGACGCCAGCAATTGAAGCAAATGCTCACCGAATGCTGCACCTTTGAGTTTGACCGGCGCGGCAAGGTCATTGACTGCGCCCCCCGAGGGAAGACGGAATGCGCCGAGTATGGGTGAGCGGGGGAACGTCGAATGACGAATGCGGAACTTTGAAATTCACACTTCTGCACTCGCACTTCGCCAGCCTCGCCGATCAGCTCAAGAAGGCGCTCGTCACCTACACCGAGAGCGGCGGCCAAGCCGCGCTGAACAAACAGAGCAGCACCAACCGGAAGACGCCCGAGCAGATCGACGCCGCCATCCGCCAGCTCGTGAGCAAGGCCATCACGACCGAAGGCCAGGTGATCGACCTCTTCACCGCCGCCGGATTTTGAGCGCCAACGGCGCGGCACATGCCAGCCCAGGGCAACGCCCTGGGTATGCGGCCCCATAGAATCAAGCCCTGAAAGGGCGGCACAACCGTTGTCTCGCCCCTTCAGGGCTTGGGATGTTTTTGACCATCAATCCCAGGGCGTTGCCCTGGGCTGGCATATCGCGCCCCTTTGGGGCTGAAGGCGCGATCAGCACGATGCAGGTCATCGAAGAGCTGATCCAACTCGCCAAGGACCGAGGCCAATGTCGAATGACGAATTCGGAATGTCGAACTGACTGAACTTCGCAATTCGCACTTCAGCATTCGCACTTCCCGCGTCCCCGCCGGGCAGGAGCACGGGGAAGAAAGGATGAATGCAGAAGGATGAATTTCAGAGTGCCGGTTTCATCATTCCTAATTCTTACTTCAGCCTTCCAGTCCCGCCGCCATCCGCCAGCTCGTAAGCAAGGCCATCACCACCGAAGGCCATGTGATCGACGTCTTCACCGCCGCCGGATTTGAGCGCCAAGGGTGCGGCACATGCCAGCCCAGGGCAACGCCCTGGGTATGCGTCCCCATAGAATCAAGCCCTGAAGGGGCGGCACAACCGTTGTCTCGCCCCTTCAGGGCTTGGGATATTTTTTGACGATCAAACCCAGGGCGTTGCCCTGGGCTGGCATATCACGCCCCTTTGGGGCTGACCGCGTCATATCCACGATCCAGGTCGGTCATCGAGGAGCTGATCAAACTTGCCAAGGACTTCGACGCCGCCACCAAGGCGGGCAAGGAGATGGGCCTGACCGATGACGAGAAGGCCTTCTACGACGCTCTCGCCGCGAATGATTCAGCGAAGACCGCGATGGGCGACGCGAAGTTGAAAGTCATCGCCGCCGAGCTGATCACGCAGGTGAAGAAGAGCGTGACCATCGACTGGACCCTCCGCGAAAGCGCCCGCGCCAAGATCAAGGTGATGGTGCGCCGCATCCTGAACAAACACGGCTACCCGCCGGACTTGCAGGAAGAAGCCGTGAAGACCGTGCTCGCGCAGGCGGAATTGCTTTGTGCGGAGTGGGTGTGAGTTATGGACGAAGACCGTGCTAAACGACGACGGATCTTCGAGGCACTAGCCTCCAAATTCGGCAAAATCGTTCCGGCCAGCTTCGTTCAGAATCCAAAACTGCCTGAGGTTGACCGCATCCATCCGCTGATCGAGGGGATCTACAAACCAGCCTGGTCGAATTACACACTGAGCATCGCTTCCATGCTCAAGAGCCCCTACCACGACCAAACTCACTTTCACTCCGACGGGACTTGGTGGATGCATTACAGTCCCAAGGCTGGAGGAATTACTACTACGGAAATGGATTGAAGCAAGATTACGTTCAGGCGGTTAAGTGGTATCAAAAGGCTGCGGAACAGAATCTAGCCCGAGCTCAACTCGCTCTGGGGAACTGCTACCACTACGGAAATGGATTGGAGAAAGACTACGTTCAGGCCGTTAAGTGGTATCAAAAGGCTGCGGAACAGAATCTAGCCCAAGCTCAACTCGCTCTGGGGAACTGCTATTACTACGGCAGAGGAGTTAGTTACGATTACTCACGGGCCGAGAAGTGGCGTAGCATTGCCGCAGAACAAACTCTCCCCCCCTCTCTCACCATTACGGGAAACCAGCACGAGCATCTCCAAAGAGTGGAGCATGGTTTAGCCGAGGCACTTGATCTTTATTGCAAATACGAAGCAACCACCCAGACCAGCCTGGGAATCAGCTATTATTACGGCTTTAGTGGATTGAGGAAGGATTACAGGAGTGCAGTTAAATGTTTCCAAAAGGCCGCCGCTGAGGGCAACCCTACGGCTACGAACAATCTTGGAATCTGCTATGCCTATGGCCAAGGCGTGGACCAGAATATCACTGAAGCTCGAAATCTCTTCTTTCGAGCCGCAGCGATGAATGATCCCTCCGCCCAGACCAATCTGGGACTCTGCTACTATTTTGGCCACGGGTTTGACCAAGATGTAATTGCGGCGGTTGAGTGTTTTCAAAAGGCCGCAGATCAGAACGACCCCGCCGCCATGACCAATCTGGGAATCTGTTATGCCAATGGCCAAGGCGTGAAGCAGAATTTCACTGAGGCATTTTGTCTTTTTCGTAAAGCCGCAGTTAAAAATGACCCCACCGCCCAGACCAATCTTGGAATCTGCTATGCCAGTGGGCAAGGTGTGGAGCAGAATTTCACTGAGGCAGCTGAGTGTTTTAGGAAGTCCATTGTGCAACAGCTTTCCACCGATCAGAGCAATCTGGGGAACTGCTCCGGCCAAGGCCAAGAATTGCAGAAACATTACGCCGTAGCATTAAAGTTTCTTGAAAGACCCGACGTGTGAAATTTCCCGGAAAATCAATTTGCTCTCGGCTGGTGCTACTTTCAAGGCGAAGGCGTGAAGACGGATCAGGTGGAGGCGGTTAGATGGTTCACAAAAGCCGCCAAACAAAATTTGGTAAAGGCTTAATTGCTTCTGGGGAGGTATTGCAAGGATGGCAGAGTGGTGGAGAAGAATCATGCGGAGTCGTAATCGTGGTTCAGTTTTGCTGCTAGCAATCAGTTGGCAACAGAACATGAACGTCAAATGGCAGAGGGCGCTCTTGATACTTTGGAGAAGAGCAAACCATGGCAGAAATTGATGTCACCGCAGATCGCGGAGGGTGTGGAGTCTCTGCGGCAGTCTGAGAGAAAAAAAGCTCTTCTGGTTGCTAACAACGCAAAAGCCAAAATTTCCCTAGGAACTTTCGCGACTGGGGAAGCACTGCAATTACCATTCGCTTAGGGCTGTTTGACGGTTCGCTGGATCCCGGCTGGCAGGGTTCAAAAGGGAAGTAACGCTCCCAAGTCAGATCGTGATGGTGTTGAAGGCCAGCAGGAGGCGGTCTTGGACAGTGGATTTTTCATGGCAGAGACCGAGTGCACGCAAACGCAGTGGAGTGTATTGATGGAAAGCAATCCAAGCATTTTGAAGGAATCTGATCTGCCTGCTGTTTTTTTTGAAACGGTTCCTGCCGGATTGCCTCGTAAGAGATCGAATCTGCCAGTGGGAAATATGAAATGGGCGGAAGCTCGAAAATTTTGTCGGAAGTTGACTAAAACTCACCGGGAGCAGGGGGTATTGCCTGAAGGGTGGCAGTAGGATCTGCCCACAGTAGCTCAATGGAAATATGCCTGCCTTGCCGGGAAAACAGACCCCTATCTCAGCCAGATGGTTTCTCCGGCCTCGCTAATGTCGGTCATGCTCAAGGTGTACGCACTGCTAGAATTCCGCTTTATTACGCAGCGAGAGGGGCGGCGAATGCGTGGGGACTTCGCGACATGTTTGGAAGCATGTTTGAGTGGTGTTTGGACTCTTGTAGCACACCTCATGGCGTAAGCGTCACAGCTCCGGAACACATTTTCATCATGGGAAAATACGTTCCGGTGAATGGCTCATTTTCGGGGAACTACCAGTCAGTTGTCTTCCATGGAGAGGGTTATCCGGACGAAAACTTTGGAGGCGTTGGTTTTCGGGTTGTCCTCAACCAAGTTAAATCTCAAGAGAGGCTGCAAGAACCGAACGGTTGACGACTCCATGAAGACGAACATTTTCGATCGGACCAATTCCGTGATCGGTTAGACGATGGAGGATTTTACCCAAACCTACCACACTCCGCCCACCCATTTGGATTCGGTTCCAAGTGGGTGTTCTTCATTGGGGGCGAAGTTTCCGTAATTCGTCTCCGACTTCCCACTCTCAGATTGAATACTTGGTGCAAATAACCAACGCATGACGTATGGCAACCTCGACTGGCGCTCGAAAGAACTCCCTTGCCTGAGTGCAACGATATGCCTGTAGAAGCTGCATCAACTCTTGCTCGGCGGCTCGGACGTCTCTGACCAAACAGTGGAACTTAGGTTCAAACTCCGTCGGAACGGCTGTGGAGTAAAGCTCTGCCGCTCGCTCTTGAACTGAACGCTCGGCTAGTTTCAAATTTAACCATACAACAATAGACACCGTATCTGATATTCCGCTCAAGCCACCCCTCAGGCTAAAAAGTTCAATAATTTGGTTCCAGTGTTGAAAAGCAAACTACCGCAGCAACCGCATCACTTGGTTCCCACGTCCGAAAAAGCCGTGGGTGGTGTGGGTCGTGTCGGCGGCTTTGAAGTAGTAGCCTAACATTCTGCCGGTCCTGTCGAAAATTTGGATCTGCGTCGAGTTCTTCAATGTCCAACCAATGACGGAATTGGTCCGATCCTTTTTCATGCTACTCAATTCTACATTTGGATGTGCTGTCCAAGACGCTCTTTCAATTTCTCAATTAGTGCTGGTTCCATCGCCCGGTAAATGTCTGGAATTGATAAAGTGATTACTTTTTTGCCCTCAAGAAACTGTCCGAATCTTTGCCTAATCGTCTGCTCGTGCTCCAACTCCATGGCGAAAATCATATCGGCCCACTCAATCAGTTCTTTGCTCACCACCTTACGGGCCGTGTCCTCGGTACCAGCGGATGCAACTTTGTATCCCGCACAATCAGCCAGAATTCGCTCGGCAGTTAGACTCCGCCGCCAGTTTTGGGAGCATACAAAAAGCAATTTGAGTTTGCTTGAATGGGGGAGAATTTTCCGATTTTGAGTCGTGTCACGAGCTCTCGCAGCCATCGCTCGCTCGTCCTCCGTTGCTGAGGGATTGTTGGCGGCCAAATTAAACCAAGCATACGCCTCTGCATAGTTCCTCTCCGTTCCCGTGCCGTAGTAGCAGCAGTTTCCCATGGTGATTTGAGCCTCTGCAAGATTCTGATTGGCGGCTTTGAGGAAAAACTTAACTGCTTCACTTTGATCCTTATCCACCCCATTCCCAAGGAGGTAGGATAAACCAAGAGCGAAATCTTTGAGTGACTGATCCTTCATGGGTGGCGGAGTTGGAAAACTTTCCACAATTTTTATGTAGGCCTATGCACTTGACGCTTGTGACGCAACGGCTGGTAGCCAGTTTGCCTTTGAACACCCCACCGGTTGGGGCGATTTGCAGGCCACAAGCGTCAAGTGCATAGGCCTATTTTTATGTTGTTGATTCACGTGCAAGAACCCTTCTGATTTGAGTATACTGCCGGCGACAACTTGACCAAGTGTTGCTTGATACGCATTCATTTGCATAACAACTTCCTAGTGCGAATGAGCCGCAAGTACGCGTTTTTCCACCTCCTGTTGATACTCACGCAACTTTGGGTAGATTGCTTCATCTTGATTTCTACAGAGAAGGTGAGAGGAGTCTTGGATTAGTGATGCTTTCACAGCTGAAGGCATCTACAGACGCCAACTAAATTGATCGGTTGGGCGTCTCACGTGAGTTATTGTTCGCCAAGTATTTCCACTTCTCCGCCTCAGTTTTATCTTTCGCCACTCCTTCACCATTCGCGTAGCACCTCCCCAGAATGAACTGGGCCTCGGTAAAATTCTGCTTGGCGGCCTTGCGAAACCATTTCACCGCTTCCGCGAAATCTTTGTCCACTAATCTGCCATGGTAGTAGCAACTCCCCAGATTGAATTGAACCAAAGCATCGCCTATTTCGGACCTGGATTGATACTCCAACAATATTATTCGGGATGCTTCGTCTTGCGGTGCGTGACTGGGAGGCATTTAAAAGCAATCTCCAAGATCGCCATCCGCGATCTATGCACCAAGGACCTTGTGCAGGGCTTCACGCAGCGTCGCGAGCATAAATGGCTTGGTCACGATCAGGTCGATGGCAGATGGCACGGTAGTCGGCGGGAATGCCGTGAGCAGAATGACTGGTCTGACCGGCTCTCGCTGCTTGATGGCTAGAGCCAGTTCATCACCTTTGATGCCAGGCATGAAAAAGTCAGTGAATACCACGTCAAAGAGAGAGGGATCATATTTGTCGATTGCTTCCTCGCCGTCGGAGGCTGTTACCACTTGATGGCCATCAAGGGCCAGGAGCATCTCGATCGCCTCGCGGACGCTGGGCTCGTCATCAACGACTAGGATCCGTTGGGGCCTGATGCTCAGCATATTGTGGGAAGCGTGTCTGGCAGGCAGGTTTTGTAAAGCAATCTGCGCAAGCGATTCTTCTAATCTTGCGCCCTGACCCTGATCACGCGGGCAGGGTCAAGATTCGCCCGGTCCTGCTTGGGCGCTAATGCTCCAACCTTTCCGGAAAAGGACGCAAACGGTAGTTTGGCGTCATGAATAAAGCTGAAATTATCGGAGAACTGCCGAAACTTAAGCCCAACGAATGCCGCGAAATTTTCGATCGCATTTGTGAGCTGGTTGAGCGTGATTTGTTGAATGGCGTTGGCCCCACGCCGTAGGAAAAGTCGCTTTTGAATCATGAGATGGAGGACTACCGGAGAAACCCCGAATCCGGTTCCCCCTGGGAAAAAGTCGAAGTGCGTCTCCGCAAACCGTCGCCGCAGTGATGTGGCGCGTCATCATCCGTCCGCGCGCCGAGGCGAACTTGCAGGAGGCACGGCAATGGTACGAGAAGCAACGGATGGGCTTGGGCAACGACTTTACTCGCACTGTCCGCGACGCCATCCGGAGGTTGCCGGAGAATCCGCTGATTTATCGCCTGCGCCATCGGAGGCTGGGGATTCGACGGTTTTATCCACCACGTTTTCCATATCGAATCGTCTATCGCATCCAAGGTGAATCCATTCTGGTTTTTGCGGTCCTGCATGCCAAGCAACACGACCGGCATTGGCGGAAACGGGCGCGGGAATCCTGACTTTTCCCATTACCGGGTCGGCCGGAATCCCGTTAGGATTCTTGTTCACCGCGAAACCGGATGTCGACACCCTCGTTCATTTGTTCCGATTTCCCGGTCTGTGTTCCGGTGATTTGGCGGACGGCAGTCCGCTCCCCACGCGCCCAACATCCGGCAGTTCGTGTCCGGTGGGTTGGGAACGGACGGGCCTTACCAATGTCGAATGCCGAACGGCGAATTCCAAATGAATGAAGGCCACGTGCGCCCCCGCCGCCGGAATGAGGCTCGTGCAGCCATTGCCCCTGCTCGGGCACCCGCCTGGAGTTGGCAGGGAAAGATCCAGTCTTGGCGAAGCCAAATTGCCAATCCGAAGAAAGGGGCTGAAGCTTCCATCGTTGCCTCGCATCACAGCCGAACCCGAGGTCCGAGCGGGCTACGAAGGTGAAATTGATCCCCCGCTCGCGGAACATGGAGGTGCGCTGCGTCCCATCGCCGGAATACTTCCGAGAGAAAATTGAGATTCCTTTGAACCTTTGAAAATGGTGCAAGGAATCCGAATCCATCTGCGCGAAAACAAAGACTTTCCACGAGCTGCACTCACGTGTAGAGTTCTTCCTCACACAAGCCGTTAAGTCACTTTCGCCGTTGCTATGGAATCGTTGCCTGGCAGGAAGGGTGAGGGCCGTTTGCACACCTTGATTCGAGCGTTTCGTCCGATCTTCATCTGGGCGGTGGCTGGTGGTCTGCTTCTTACCTGGGACGGTTATCGTCGCGCACATTTGATTTTCCGAGTGAGCGCGGATGGGCAGCCACTCGCCAGGGGCGCCTCGGTGTTGGTCGATGGGAGTTCCTATTTCTCCGGGGCCAAAATCACTCCCGGCGGAAGGACCTTGGAAATCACGGCGCCGGATGTGGAGCCCATCGCGACCAACGTGTTTGTCTGGCTTGGGCGCAATGATCTCGGCGAATTCAAACTGACGCGGAGCACGGGAACGCTTCGGGTCCGCTGCGATCCGGGCGCAGACAAGATCGAAGTCGCCGGGGAGCGTTCAACCGGTGAGTCCAAGGGAGCCTCCGTCGAATTCGCACCCCTGCCTGTGGGGCAGTATGAAGTTCGCGCGTCGATTGGCGGTTGGAAGGGTGTGCAAAGCGGGAAGGTCGAGCGGAACAAGACGCTGGATGTCAGTTTCAATCCTGACATTGGCTGGTTTGAAGTGGTGAGCAGACCGGCGGCGGCAAGAGTCGAACTCCATTCAACGGACGGGAAAAATCGAGGGTTTACCGGTGAGGCAACGGAGCGGGCGCAGCTGGTTGGTTCGGGAAGCTACAAACTCCTGGTTTCCCGTGGAGACTATCGCAAGGAACTCGATGTCGAAGTCAAACGCGCGACGACCAATCGCTTTGAAGTAGCGTTCGAGTATGGGGAGCTGAAACTCAGCACGGAGCCGGCGGGAGCCGTGATCTTCCTCAACGATCGCGAATCCGGAAGAACCCCGCAGACCTTGAGCGAAGTCCGTCCAGGCAAGCACCGCGTAATCCTCCGGCGTGACGGTTATCTGCCCGTGTCAACCGATGTCGTGGTGATGACGAATCAAATGGCCACTTTCTCAACCAATTTGGTCAGCGTTTCCTTTGTGGATGCGATTCAGCGGGCCAAACGCTTGGCGCAGAGTTCTTCATCCGACTACAAACAAGGGCTCGCGTTGGTGGAGGAAGCCTTGCGAGCCAAGCCGGACGACGCGGAAGCGGTCGAGTTGAAAGAGCGGTTCGAAGCGAAGATCGCGGAAGCGGAGGCAAAACGAATCCTGCAGGAAAAGCAGGTGGAGACGGACAGTCGCAAGCGGCTCGCGGTTCAAACCTATCGGACGGCGCTGGCCACAGAACGGGACGCGAAGTTTGCCGAACTTCAAGCGTGGCTCGTCCACACGAACCTTGCCCGGATGAAGGACGCGTTCCTCCGATCGATCCAGAAAGATCCGACTCAATGGGTGGTAAAGGAAGAGTCCACCCTTCAAGGGGACATGCTCATGTATCGATGCTCGGGCAAGGGATTCTTTGGCAAACTGCGGCGCTGCGCCGTATTGCTGGTGCCCGCGGAAACCGACCAACTGCGCTTTTGTGCGCGTGTGGAAGCCATCAAGCGAGTGCAGCGGGTTTTGGAAGTTTTTGAGTTGCCGACCCAAGCAACGGCCTTCACCTGAGGAGCTGCTCAGCAAGTTACTCACAATTTTGGAGTCCGAAAGTCGTTCACGACGATTTTCGGATTTTGTCTTTGGAGGAGCAAACCGCTGGCGAAAATGCGCGCCAGAACTGTGGGGAGTGCACAAAGGAGCAACTCTTGCCGACAAAAGACCCCGGCCGAGGATTTTTGATCCCTGAACGGTGGTGTGAACGAGCGCCTGGGACGCTGCTGGCCACGACATGCACGCTTACGCGTGGATTTGGGCCTTGCCCCACATCCCCGCGTAAGAATTCACAATCCCTGTCTGGCTCAAGCACCATCGGCTTCCCGTGCAGAGTGCTTCTCATACAGGTTGTCTAACTGGGCCAGCCCGTTCCTCATCGACTCCGCCGCTTCGCCATTGATGTTTCGATTCCTTACGCGC
>SIBE01000111.1 GCA_009695265.1 Pedosphaera sp.
TTCGAGCACCACGATCGCGTCGTCGATCACGATTCCAACGGCAAACACGAGCCCGAGCATCGTGAAGTTGTTGAGGGTGTAACCCATCGTTCGCATCAAAACGAATGTGGAAATGATCGACGCCGGAATGGCGATCGAGGCAATTACCGTGCCTCGCCAATCATGCAGAAAGAAAAAGACAGTTAACGCCACCAGCAACCCGCCCAGAAGCATATGGAAATTGATCTCTTCCAATGAGCGCGTGATAAACCGGGATTGGTCTCGGATGACTTGAAGCTTGAAGTCCACGGGTGCGATCGCATGAAGTTCATCCAATCGCCGTTTCACGCCGTCGATCACTTTCACCGTGTTGCTCCCCGACTGTTTACGCACAATCAAGGTCACGCAATGCTGACCGTTGGCTGTGGAAATCGAGCGCGGCTCCTCGATCGAATCCTCCACTTTCGCAACGTCCTTGAGATAGACCGGCTGGCCTGCGGCATTCGCGACAATCAGCTCGTTGAAATTCCTGACCGACTCCATTCGTCCAAGAGTGCGGACGATCAATTCACGGGGCTTCTGACTGAGCCGCCCTCCAGGCACTTCGAGGTTTTGCCGTGCCAACGCCTTGCGAACGTCGTCGATCGTCAGGCTGTACGCGCGCAGCTTTTCGATATCGACGGCCACCTGAACGGCGCGGGTGCGGGCGCCGACCATGCTGATCGAGCCGACGTCTGGCACAGTTTCGAGGTTCTGCTTGATGAACTTGTCCGTGATATAGGTAATCTCTTTGAGGTCACGCGGCGCGCTCACGCTAATCGAGAGAACAGGAATCGCATCGAGGTCGAACTTATCGATGATCGGCGGATCGGTCCCGGGCGGCAAGCGGGCCAGGATCGTGTTGACCTTGTCCCGCACATCTTGCGCAGCGATGTCTCGGTTGCGTTCAAGTTGAAACTGAATCGTGATTTGAGATACGCCCTCGGTCGTGACGCTGCTGAGTTCGTCAATGCTCTGAATCGTATTGATGATCTCCTCCAGCGGCTTGGTCACGCTGGTCTCCATTTCCTCCGGAGAAGCGCCCCGCAACGTCGTCGTCACCGTGACAATCGGCAACTCCACGTTCGGGAACTGATCAATGCCAATATCCCTGAGCGAAAACCAGCCGAGCACCACCAGGAGCAGATTAATCATCGTGGCGAAAACCGGCCGCTTGATGCAGATGTCGGCGATCCCAATCCCTTTTTCCGCCGCTGAGTCTGGCGCGGTTGGGTGCGTCGGTTCAGTGGCTTTCATGGGTGACACTGGACGCCTGATCCTTGGCGAGCGGTGGCTTTCCGGGTGACCGTGCAGAACTGGTGGACTGAATAGCAACCGCCGCACCATCGCTCAGACGGTTCTGCCCAGTGACCACGACCGTGTCCCCGGACTTCAGTCCCTCGATCACCTCTTGCAAGCCGTCTCGAATTCGGCCGACAGTAACCGAGCGACTTCGCGCAACATTGCCTTCAACGACGAACACCTTGGTCACGCCCGCGAAACTGACGACCGACTCCAGCGGCACAACAGGTGTCGGAACGGCCGATTCGAGAACGAGCTTGCCGCGAGCGAACGTGTTTGCTTTGAGTCGGAAATTCGTGTTCGTCACAAGGGAGCCCACGCTGAAGGCTCGCGACGACATCGTGACCGCTGGACCGATCAGGTAAACCCGTCCGGTGAAACTTTCGGTCGGATAGTTGTCCACACCGAACAGAACGGGCAGTCCCTTTTGGACCAATGAACCATGACGTTCTGGAACCGGAAAAATGAACTTAAGCACCGCATCGTTCACAACGTCGAAGAGCGGCGACGCGACTCTCACAAAATCGCCACGGCCCACTAGGCGCTGCGCAATTGCACCGTCGAATGGGGCTTTCACGCGAGATCGAGAGAGGTTGAGCCGAGCCACAGTCCCGGTGCCACGTGACGCTTTGACCTCGGCCTCCCACTGGTCCAGCTGTGCTTTCGATTGGTCGTAATCGCTTTCCGAAGCGATACCAATCTTGCGCAGTTGCTGCACCCGATCAAAGTTCTATCGCGCGTTGGCTAAACTGGCTTCGGCCTTGGCGAGATTGCCGGAAGTTTGCTCAAGCTGAGCCTCGTATGATGCGGTGTCGATCAAAGCGAGATCTTGGTCGGCGCGAACCCGATCTCCGAATTCAACGAGTGTTTTCTCCACTTGCCCTTCGACTTGCGCCGCCACCGTGGCCTCGTCCTTGGGATAAAGGGTGCCAACGATGGAGACCGTTTTGTCCCACGCCGCATTGGTCACCGAAGCAACCGTTACAGAGGTGGCTTCGGCGCGCGAATCCTTCGGCGAAGTGGCAGCGCCGCGCCTGCACGCCGTTAAGAAAAGGATCATCACGCAGACTGTTACCAAGTTAAATCTCCTGAGCTGTTGCATACAACCTTTGGGAGCAACTGCGCGAGCTGCGAAGTCCAGGACTGTTTGCCGGGCGGCTTCTACATTTGCAATCATAAAGCTACCGAACGGTAGGTACAATAGTTTCGTTGTCAAGGATGCCATTCAAAGCCGCGGCACTTCTCCCGATGGAGTGCGTGGTGTCCCGGCTTGAGTTGGCACTGGCGCAAGACCGACGAAAGCAGGGACTCCGTGCGAATTCGCGGTGGTAGCCGCTGCCAATTTCGGTCACTGAGGGAACCGTCGTGTTCCGTAGGAAAGGACGACGCGCTCTAAGGCTGGAGCTTCTTCGGTAACCACTTCTCCCAATTTTTGGCGAAGGTCTCAACGTTCTCCTTCGTGACAGAAGTCAGAGGAGTATTGTCGATGGCTTGCGGGGGATTCTTCCTCAGATGGATTTTATTGATGATGTGTTCGACCGCTCGGTAGCCATAGCCATAAACATCCTGCGAAAGGAGCAGCGGAACGTGCCCGCTTCGGACATAAGCCAACTGCTGCGGCAGGGCATCGACGCAGACGCACTTGATCGCGCCCGGGCTCCATCGCAGCGCATTGTCCGTAAAGAGAGGCCACCCACCGAGCAAGCCCCAGCCAGCAATATCGGGATTGGCTTGCATCACTTGCTCAATTTTTGCGACGGCGTCCTGGGGAGTTTCCTTGTGATAATAGATGTCGAGAAGCCTGATCCCTGGATGCTTTTTCGCCGCAGCGCGAAAACCGGCCGCGCGCTGCTGCAGGTTCGCCGCATTTGGATTCCCGTCGATCGCAGCCACCGCTCCTTTTCCGTTTAAGAGCTTGGCCAACTCCTCGAAGGTCCGCTCGCCGCATTGAAAGTCATCAATCCCGAGTGCGACGAAGCGCTTGCTGGCAGGAGCGTCACCAGAAAACGTCACCACAGGAACGCCCTGTTGGACAGCTTTGTTAATGGCGTCGGTCAGCTTCTTGGCATCCGAGCAACTGACAATGATGCCGTCGGAGCCGCTAAGAACGAGTTGCTCGACAAGCTCCGCTTGTTTTTGCGCGTCCTCTTCGTTGGGAGTGCGCCAGTCGATCTTGATCTTGATACCGTGTTTGGCGCCGAGTTCACGAGCCGCGTCGTTCGCTCCGGCTCGCGCCGCTTCGAAAAACGGATTGCCTTGGGATTTGGCGACCATGCCAAGGGTGTAACCTTTCTGGGCTTGAGCAACGCATGGCCACAGCAAGAGACCCGACAGCAGAAAGCGCAGAGCTAAGTGTGATTTCATCCGGACAGGCTAACGGTTCGGCCCTCGCACGGCCACTTGAAACTGCAGCGGAGCCACGCAACACGTAGAAATCCCAGCCAGGAGCATGAGAACCTCCGGACAACTTTGATCTTCGTCTGACTTCAAATCCGCGTGGTTGGTCAATCTGACTACGACTGGGTCCACGCGCTCGAAAAATCTTTCGCTCAAACCAACTAAAGATCACGATCTCAGAGTTGACTGCTGTTTTAGATATCGAAAAAAGTGACAACCTGCTGCGTTACCTGCACGAGCACGGCCATCTAGAGCCTGGTGAAGTCCCGACGATCGTTCCGTTGAGCGGCGGCGTCTCGAACCGCACGATGCTCGTGGAGCGATCCGATGGCACCGCGTTTGTAATCAAACAAGCGTTGGAAAAGCTGCGCGTGGAAGCGGATTGGCGCAGCGATCCAAACCGTAGCCATCGCGAAGCCCTCGGCTTGACATGGCTCGCTCGCCTTGGCCCGCCGGGAACGATTACTCCCCTGCTCTTCGAAGATACCGACCAGCATTTGCTGGCGATGCAAGCCGTCGCGCGTCCGCATGAGAACTGGAAATCTCGACTGATGGCCGGTGGTCTTGAGCTGTCCCACGTGAAGCAATTCGGCCAACTGCTCGGGACCATTCACCGCCGTTCGCGCGAGCAACGGCCAGAACTTGAGCCGGTGTTCGACGACAGGAGCTATTTTGAATCGTTGCGGATTGAACCTTATTATCGTTACACGGCTGAGCGGAATCGCGAGACATCCATTTTTTTTACCAACCTAATTTCCGAAACGGCAGCGACGCGCGAAGCCTTGGTGCACGGCGATTACAGTCCCAAAAACATTCTCATTCATCAGAACACCCTTGTGCTTCTGGATCATGAAGTGATTCATTTTGGCGATCCCGCTTTTGATATCGGCTTTTCGCTCACACATCTGCTGAGCAAGGCTCACCATCTTGATTCTTCGCGGGAGAGGTTTCTGGAAGGTGCCCGCGTTTACTGGAAGACCTACCAGACTGCGGCGGGAGAACTAGGATTTACCGCTGACTTTGAGCCTCGGGCAGTCCGTCACACGCTCGGATGTTTGCTGGCGAGAGTGGACGGCCGTTCTCCCCTCGAATACTTCACAACGGCAGAGCGAAACCGTCAACGGGCGGTTGTTCTCCCGCTTCTTAAATCTCCGCCCGACCGCATGCTCACGTTGATTGAAAGGTTTGGCCAGGGGTTACAGGGCGAAAGGTAGCAACCATGTTACGATCCATGTTTACCATCGAAAAACTAAGCTCCTTGGAAATTCTCGATAGCCGAGGAAGACCAACGCTCCAGACAAATTGTCGATTGGCGAAGGGCTTCGACGGCACTGCTTCGGTTCCTTCCGGCGCATCGACTGGCAAAGCCGAAGCGCTTGAATTACGCGATGGCGATGCCAAACGCTATCGCGGGTTGGGCTGTAGAAAAGCTGTGCAAAACGTAAACGAGACCTTGAATCGGGCGTTGGCAGGTCGCTCCTTTACCGACCAAACAGAATTGGATGCAGCGCTGATCAAGATCGATGGCACTGGTAACAAGTCTGCGGTTGGCGCCAATGCAATCCTTTCGGTGAGCCTATCATTCGCGCGCGCGGCCGCGCAGCAGGGGGGAGTTCCTCTCTACCGCTACTTCGCTGACCTACTCGGGAGCCCTTTGCAGAGCCTTCCCCGACCGACTATCAATCTGTTCAGCGGCGGCAAGCACGCCGGCGGGCAATCGCCGATCCAGGATGTGCTGGTCGTTCCCACATCCGCACGCACGATCGACGAGGCGCTGGCCATGACTTTTGAGGTCTATCAATCGGCCGTCGAACTCATCGCACGCCAGTACGGGATGCGGGCTTTGACGGCGGATGAAGGCGGTTTAGCTCCTCCTTTCAACGGTCCCGAAGCGATGTTTGAAGATGCAGTTGCCTCGATCCGAGCCGCCGGATTTGAACCCGGTCGCGACGTCTCTTTGGCAATCGATGTTGCTTCCAGTCATTTCTATCAGGACGGTTGCTATCAGCTCGGCCAAGAATCCTTGGACAGCGCAGGCATGATCGAGCGACTTGCCAACTGGGTAGGCAGGTTTCCGATCGTGAGTCTTGAGGATGGCTTGGCCGAAGAGGACTGGGCCCACTGGCCAGAGCTCAAGGCCAGGCTAGCCGGGCGCGCGTTGACCGTTGGAGATGATTTGCTATGCACCAACCCTCAACGAATCCAACGCGCAGTGAAAGCGAATGCGGCGGACACTCTACTCTTAAAAGTGAACCAAATCGGCACCCTAGCGGAAGCGATGCAGTCGTATCAACTGGCGCGTTCGGCTGGGTGGCGCGTGACGGTCAGCGCGCGCAGCGGTGAGACCGAGGACAACTGGCTGGCTGACTTGGCAGTCGGGTGGAACGGTGACCAAATCAAGGTTGGATCGATCACGCAATCGGAGCGGCTCAGCAAATACAACCGGCTGCTCGCCATCGAAGCTGAGACCGGATTACCAATAGTGCAATGGCCGGGAGCGTAGAGCATTAGGAGTTCGAGTTAAAGGAGACTCGTGCAAAACCGCCCGAACCGAGGGATGTAATGCTGCTCGGGATTCACCGACAGGGCGATCGCCGAAGCGCGGCCTAAAATATTTTTCCGCGGCACGCACCCATAATACCTTGAGTCGAAACTATTGTCCCTGTTGTCACCCATCATAAAGTAACTATTCGGCGGGACGGCGATCGGTTCGAAGGATCGACGAGAAGGCAACAGCGGTGACACCATGATCGGGTGGTTTCGCGCGGCCAAACTCTCTTGAGCGAATTGATGCTCCAACTGCTCTTTGCGGTCGATGGCATTGACATACCTTGAATCGAGCTGTCCGTACTCCAGAGGCCTGCCGTTAATGGCAAGTTGGTTGTCGTGCATTTCAAGACTATCGCCGGGAAGGCCGATTACTCTATTGACCAGCCGCTTGCCATCGAACGGTGAAAAGAAGACAACGATGTCACCTCGCTGCGGATCATTCCATTCCGCCAGATGCCAAGTCGAAAAAGGCACCTTTAGATCGTAGGCGAGTTTGTTGACCACGATGCGGTCGCCCTCCAGAATTGTTGGTTTCATCGAGCCAGTCGGGACATCATTCCAATCGGCCAGCACAGACCGAAACCCGCTCGTGACCACAAGGATGATCAGTGTGGGACGGAGCCATTTCACCCAAATGGTGTGGAGTGGTTGCTTTTTGCTCATGCCGATTGGACTACAACAGACCTCGTTTGTTCAAAATAGAATGATCCTGACTGCCCTATTCTGGTTGCTCCACGTCACCATTCCGCCTACTACATCGCCATGGCAAAAAACTATTGGCTCGTG
Source organism: Pedosphaera sp. (assembly GCA_009695265.1). Taxonomy (GTDB): domain Bacteria; phylum Verrucomicrobiota; class Verrucomicrobiia; order Limisphaerales; family SIBE01; genus SIBE01. The sequence continues at coordinate 7,054 of SIBE01000111.1, forward strand.
AAACAGGAACCGGAGGCTTACTCGTGGGCGACGTTCGTGAAGGAAGGCAAAACAGCCTGGACAGGTGTCCGCAATTTCCAAGCCCGTAACAACCTTCGCGCCATGAAACACGGCGACCTCGTCCTCTTCTATCACAGCGTCAGCGAGAAACAAGTGGTCGGCCTTGCGCGAGTGGCACAGGAGTCTTACCCCGACCCCACCGCGACCGAGGGCGATTGGGCGGCGGTTGATTTAGTTCCGGTACAAGCGCTCAATAAGCGGGTCAACCTCGAAACGATCAAAGCTGACAAACCCCTCAGAGATATCCCGCTGGTTCGCCAATCCCGGCTCTCGGTGACGTCGCTGACTCAAGACCAATTCAAGCGATTGCTAGCGCTCGCGGAAACGAAGGTCTGAAATCTTACGCCTCGGCGCGGAGAATCTCCAGAGGCGGTCGATTGTAAATGCCTCGACTGGTTAGAAGGCCTGTCAGAATGGTGAGCGACGAGACACTGACGAAAGCAAGGGCGATAGGCAGCAGCGAAAGCGAAAAGCTGACTTTAAAGACAAAGAATGCCAAAGCCCAACTAGCCGCCAGAGCCAGGAGGATCCCAGTGAAGCTCGCGAAGATTCCAAGAAAAAGATATTCGACCGCGAGGATTTGCAAGATTTGCTTGCGGGACGCGCCGAGAGTCCTGAGCAAAATACCTTCCTGAATGCGCTGATAACGTCCCGTCAAGACCGCTCCCACCAGGACCAGCAACCCGGTCCCAACCGTGAAGAGCGCCATGAACCGAATCACAAAACTGATCTTGGTCAGAATCGAATCCACGGTTTGAAGCACCAAAGTGAGGTCCACGATCGAGACATTCGGAAATCTTCGAACCACCTCGCGCTGGATGATGGCCGATTGCTCGTTGGATTCGATCCGGGTGAGAAGGACATGGACCGACGGAGCCTCCTCGATGATGCCCGATGGAAAAACGACGAAAAAATTCGGATGGAGCCGCCGCCAGTCCACCTCCCTCAGGCTCGCGACTGTGGTTTTGACCGACAGGCCCTGAACATCAAAAACAATTTCATCTCCCAACGTAACGTTCAACCGCTTGGCAATGCCTTCCTCCATGGAAATCGGAACCGGCGCATTTTCGTCCTTAACGCGTCGATGCCATTCCCCTGAGATTAATTTCTCGGTGTCCACCAAGTGATCGCGGTAGGTGGAACGATACTCTCGCTGAAGCGCCCAGTTAGGCTTCGATCGCTTCGCTTCGGCTTTAATGACCTCGATGCTGCGGCCTTTGATCGACAGCAGCCGCATAGTCACGATGGGAGACTGTTCCAGAATGGGCAGGCGCTGGGAGCGAAGCAGCTTTAGGATTTCCTCCTTTTGATCGGATTGAATGTCGAACAAAACGGTGTTGCCTTGGCTGGTCCGCTCCGCCGGAAAGAGCTGCTGCACCAGATTTTTCTGAACAAGAGCCAAGGTGAGAATTAAAAACGTCCCGAGGCCCAACGAGATCACGAGCAGCACCGTGCGGTTATTTGGCCGGTAAAGATTGGCCAACCCCTGGCGCCACACGTAAGGCCAGAACTTTGGAACCTTGCCTTTCATCAATCGAGTGCAGGCTTTCGCAGCGCCGGCTAAAATCCCGAAAGCAGCCCACAACGCGATGGCAAACCAAACGCCAAATATCCAGCGTCGGCTCTGCGAAATCCCAAACGCCATAATCCCCGCCGCAATAAAGCCATAGCAAAGCCAGAGCAAGGGATCCTTCTTCCTCGGTCCACTTTCATAGGAAGATCGAAACGCAGCGAGCGGCGAGACTCGCCGGACCGATAACAACGGGAGAAGCGCAAACAAAAGACAGATGAGAACTCCCACCGACATCCCCCGAAGCAGGGCGATCCACGAGATCGAAAACGAAAGTTTGAACGGGAGGAAATCAGCGATCACAACGGGAAGGGACACCTGGAGAATCAGTCCGAGCAATCCACCTAGCACGGCTCCGACCAAACCCAGGGCCAAGCCTTGAACGAAATAAATGGCAAACGCTTGTGCTGCGGCACTGCCAAGGCAGCGGAGAATCGCCACCGTACCCAGCTTCTGCTTGATGTGAACGTGAATCGCGCTCGCGATTCCAACCCCACCCAGCAACAGCGCGACGAATCCGACCAAGTTTAGAAAATGATAGAGATTGGTCATGGCGCGGCCCAAATCCTGTTTACGCTCCTCCACGGTGTCGAAGCCGAGGCCGAACTTCTCAAGGTCTGGGCGGAGCTTCTCGACGAGCTTTGGCATATCTATTCCGGAGCCAAACTGAAAATAAATCTTGTAACGGACCAAACTGCCACGACCGAGCAGTTTGGTTTTTTCCAAATCAACCAGAGGCATGTAAACGCGCGGTGCAATGGTCGCAAACGCCACTGTCTCGCCCGGTACTTTTTCCAAGCTCCCGGCGATGCTCATTGTCACCTCCCCGATTTTCACGGAGTCGCCAACCGTCGCGCCGAACTGGGCTAAGAGATTCCTTTCCACCAGCGCACTCGAATGGGTCCGAAACTCGGTCGCAGCCGTCACAGGCGTGGTTTCCAAAGCGCCATAGAATGGAAAATCACCCGCCAAAGCACGAACTTGCACAAGCCTCGTTCCTCCACTTTTCGGAAAAAAGATCATGGATGAAAAGCTGATCTCGCGCGCCTGAACGCCTCCAAGAGATTGGAAGAATCTGTTTTCAGTCTCCAAGAACGGCTTTCGTGAGCTGATCATGAGATCGGCGCCAAGGAGCGTTTTCGCCTGCTCCTCGACAGCCTCCTCCATTTGCTGGCCAAAAGAACCGATTGCCGCTAGCGCCGCGATGCCGAGAATGATGGATGCCGAGAAAAGCAGCAACCGGGACCGGCTCCGTCGGCTGTCACGCCACGCCATCCTCCAAGTCCACGCATCAAAAAGATACCGAACGAATAACAGAAGCTTCGACATAACGAGCGTCAGTTTGTCTGGGGCAAGGTCGTGAGTTCGACCCCAGTCGCTCGACACTCAATACTCGTAATCGCTCCTCCTTTGAGACGGATGATACGCTGTGATCGCTGAGCTAATTCCACATCATGCGTGACCAGGACCAAAGCGGTCCCCGAGGCCTCATTCAATTCAAGGAGCAGCTTGATCACCGCATGGCCCGTTTCCGCATCCAGATTTCCGGTCGGCTCGTCCGCGAACAGGATTTTCGGTCGGTTGATAAAAGCGCGAGCCAAAGCGACTCGCTGTTGTTCACCGCCCGAGAGTTGCGCCGGATAATGGGAAAACCTCTCCCCAAGCCCAACTTTCTCGAGCAGCTCGACTGCATAATCGTGCGCATGGTTTCCGCCGCGCAGTTCCATCGGGACCATGACATTTTCCAGCGCTGTGAGCGTTGGGATTAATTGAAAATTCTGGAATACAAAACCGACAAGGACATTGCGGACCCGCGCGCGTTCGTCCTCGTCCAGCAGATCGAGCTGATGCCCGTCTAAAATGACCGACCCTGAGCTGGGGTGATCCAAGCCCGCGCACAAGCCAAGCAAAGTGGTCTTGCCGCTGCCCGACGGACCCACAATCGCGCAAGTGGCTCCAGGCAACAGCGAAAAACTCACATCCTTCAACACAGTCAGAGTCGAGGCGCCGTTCTGATAGCACTTCGTCAGACTTCGAGACTCTAAGATTGCCGTTGCACTCACAGGCACTCTGTTTCCACGAGTCACACCGAAAGGTCAAACGGAAAACGTTGAAATCGCGCCACCGTGCGTTGCTGAACGATTTAGGAGCAGTTTTTGATCACGCGAGAGCTTGGGAATGACAGAAACATAGGCAGGCCAGTTGACTTGGGAGACCTCTTCCTGTTGCTTAAAGGGACTCAACCCCCATACAGATGCGTTCGTACATAAACCAGCGGTCCAGACGATTGGCATTGTTTTCGGCCTGCGCCGCGTTCTCGATGATTTGCGGACTCGGCCCAACACCGTGTTCAGCAGATGAAAACAGGCCGCTGCACAACGGCCAGGCGCACCGAACTATCCTGGTCCTCGGAGATAGCCTTGCAGCTGGTTTTGGATTGGAACCGGACCAAGCCTTTCCTGCGTTGCTCCAGCGGAAGATCGATACTTCCAGGTTGAATTGCTCAGTTGTGAATGCCGGCGTGAGCGGCGATACGACGGCCAGCGGTCTGCGCAGAATCGATTGGTTGTTGAAGCGCAGAGTCGATGTCTTGTTGGTGGAACTTGGAGGCAATGATGGACTCCGCGGCATTGTCCCGGAAGCCACGAAGACAAATCTTCAAGGCATCATTCATCGGACTCAACAAAAATATCCGGACGTTAAAATTGTCATCGCGGGCATGCAAATGCCGCCGAACATGGGGGCGGACTACGTGGAGAGGTTTAGACGGGTCTTCCCAGAACTCAGCAAGGAGAACAAAGCGGTGCTCATTCCGTTTCTATTGGAAGGAGTGGGCGGACGCGACGAGTTGAACTTGCCGGACGGCATTCATCCGACGGCTGCAGGCCAAGAAATCGTGGCAGAGAACGTGTGGAAGGTACTAAAACCACTTTTGTCCAACGCACAGCGGGAAGTGTCTAAACAGTAACTGAACCCGGCGAAAATACGCACCTCGGATACGCGGGTCATTTCAAACTCAGAAAATTCCTCACGATCGTCCGGCCGCTTTCAGTCAAGATGCTCTCCGGATGGAACTGAACCCCCCAGATCGGATACTCCTTGTGCTTCACGCCCATGACCTCTCCTTCGTCGGTTTCGGCGGTCATTTCGAGACAGGAAGGAAGAGTGTCGCGTTTGATCACCAGAGAGTGATACCGCGTTGCCAAAAAGGGATTGGGCATGTCCTGAAATAGATCCTTGCCGTTGTGTTTGATTGGCGAGGTTTTGCCGTGCATCATCCGATAATTGACAATCACTTCACCTCCAAAAATGTGACCAATGCACTGATGTCCCAAGCAAACGCCGAAGAGCGGAATCTTCGGTCCGAAGGTTCGAATGACATCGTTGGACAGGCCTGATTCACGGGGAGAACAAGGTCCCGGCGAGATGAGAATGCGTTCGGGATTTAACTCGCGAATCTGGTCGAGAGTAATCTGATCGTTGCGGTGTACCTGCAAATCCGCCTTCATCTCGCCGAGGTATTGCACGAGGTTGTAGGTAAAAGAGTCGTAATTATCGATGACCAGGATCATAGTGTCTTCCGGCGACGGAAGGTAACCCAGCCATCAGCTCTCGCCAATCCAAATTCCAAGCTCCCCGTTCGTCTCAGACAAGTCCGACGTTTTCTTGGATTAAACGGAACTTCCTTTACGAACTCGATTCCGCGGTGATTTGAACAACTCGAGTTGCGGGCCCTTGAGAAAGTCGTAGTTCTTCAGAAGCCGGATGACTTGGAGCACGTCGGATTTTTGGTAGTTGCGATTGGCTTCGGTCTCGGCCACCAAATCAGCCAGCAAGGTTCGGAAAGGGATAACGGTGTCAATGCCCTTCCCACGCAATATCTCGAGGCTTTGTTCGCGAGCCTCGGCGTTTTGGGGCAACGCCGGAACGATCAGAATTCGCGTCACAGCCCTCTCGTCGCCAAAGAATCGGGCAGTTTGCTTGGCGATCTCCGCATCCACAAACCGAAACATGTCCGGTGATTGAGCCAACATCGCTGGACTGAAGGTCTCAGTGTGCCAACCCTTGACGAACACTACCGCTCGAGTGATCCGCGATAGATCAGCGGAAGTTAAAATCGCAGGCAGAAGCGAATCGGCGGGTTGAGGACGAGGGTTGGCGACAAAGAAATCGAATTCCTCATCCTCTCCCTTGGTCGGCGCCGCATATTTCCGGGGCTGGCGGACGAGGAAGCCGTGCAACTCGAAGTATTCCCGAACAATTGTTTCACTGACCGCAGCCATGTCAAAGTGATGAGTGATGAGTGATGCGTGATACAGGACCCAGCGTTCGGTCGAGGAGTGACGTGGAAACGTCATGACCGTATTCCGCTCGCCCGATTTGTTTGATGAGCACGAATTTAATTTCGCCGCCGCTGACTTTCTTATCAAGCTTCATCGCTTCGAAGAGCCGGGTGCGCTGCGCTGCGTTGAGTTTGATTTCTCGAGGTAGCCCAGCTCTCGTGAACAAGAGGACGATCCGATCAACATCGCGGGACGACAATCCAAGCAGTTCAGCCGACAGCCTGGCCGCTGCCACCTGGCCAATGGAAATCGCTTCACCATGAAGGAACTTGCCGTAGCCAGAAATCGCTTCGATGGCATGGCCGATCGTGTGACCGAAATTGAGGATGGCGCGCAACCCGCCTTCTGTCTCGTCCTTCCCGACGATTTCAGCCTTGATGGCACAGCAACGCGCAATTACCGCAGAGAGCACGTCGCGGTTCCGATCGAGGATTTTGGGAAGATCCCGTTCGAGTCGGCCAAATAACGCAGCGTCGTAAATGATTCCATATTTGATGACTTCAGCCAGCCCGGCCCGAAATTCTCTCAGTGGAAGCGTGCCCAACGTATCCAAATCGCACAGCACAAATCGCGGTTGATAAAAGGCTCCCACCAAATTCTTGCCTGCCTTGAGGTTGACCCCCACTTTACCGCCGACAGAACTGTCCACCTGAGCCAATAGAGTGGTCGGCACTTGAGCGAAACCAATGCCGCGCAAATAGGTCGCCGCCACAAAACCAGCCAAGTCTCCTACGACGCCTCCTCCAAGCGCGACGATAAAGGATCGACGCTCCAATCGGTGCGCCGCAAGTTGATCGTAGCAGGTTTGCACGGTCTTGAGACTCTTGGCGGTCTCGCCCGCCGGAACGATGAGCAGAACGGGATCAAAACCAGCGCTGCGGAGAAGACCCATCACACGATCGCAATAACGTGGAGCGACGTTCGTATCCGAAATCACCGCGCAGCGCACCCCACGGGTGATCTTGGAGCACTCGGTTTTCAAGCGAGACAACGCACCCGAGCCGATGAAGATGAAATAGCTTCGGTCCCCCAACGGGACATTCACAACGCGCATGGCGAAA
>SIBE01000112.1 GCA_009695265.1 Pedosphaera sp.
TGCCCAAGTTACCCGCACCAATGTTGTCTCTAGGAAAAGCCAACAAAAACCGATTGAAGAACCCACGCCGAGGTCGTGACTGACAAGCAGTTACGCCGGACAATGTGCTGGGAATTTACTGTCCGGCAATGGGGGAAGATGAGTCTGATCATCGAAATGCACCTCATATTTGAGAGAGACAGAGCCATTGAGGTTGATTTCGAAAAGATGGCTAAACGGAATTCTCATTTTTGACTGTTTGTTTCGTTAAGCGGAGTTGGAACAGTTATCTGCTGGTCATGGGGGATTCAACGTTCGCTGGCTTCACAGCCGCAAAAAACCTCACCAGGGATTTCGCTTGAATTGGTTTGAACTCAGCACGGGCTTCCCGCAATTGGGGATGATCCACATCGCCCGCGCTCGCCGACGCGATGGCCAGCATTCGATCCGCTGCTGAAACCTCCGCAAGAGCGCGGGGTGGCGCAAGCTCGGCGACGGGAGAAATATATTCCGCCACAAAGGCGGGTGGCGCACCGTAGATGGCCGACGAAGGAGGTAGCATCGACACCGGCGCTTTACACCGTGGGGCAAACCCCAGTCCGAGAGGGTTTCCCTTCGCGAGATAACCGAGTGACGCCGTTTCGGCTGCATGCACCGCGCCAGAAACCCTGGCGGCTGCGAGGCCTAACACGCATGCCAAGATCAGGAGGTGTGCGTGCTCGATGGGTTTTGAAACTGGCATTTTAATAGGCATCTTTTCAATTTTAGCAACCCTGACAATGTTCGCTTTAAGCTTAACATGTGCCACTGCTACGGACGCTCGGAATGACCTCAGATGAGAGAGCGAGGGAATCTAGGACCCCTCACGTGAATGCGCTACACAGAAAGCGAGCAGGCACATTGCTGTTCACGTCTCCCACTTTTGGACGACATCTTTTCTTGAGAAAGCCACGATAGCAATGAGCAGGAGAGCCGCAGCGACCAGATAGATCGCTCCCCCAAAAGCAATGGCGTTGCTCATATTGGCGACCTCATTCTCCAGCCCTCCACGGGCGAGAATCCAACCGATCGTAACGGGTGCCATCGCTCCTCCCGTCCAACCCACCGCATTCAGAACTCCCGCGGCAGTAGCGCGGGCGCGCGGATGCACGACGTCGTACAACGAAGCGAAGATATTCGCGTCGTAAAGTCCTTTGCAAAACCCAAAAATCGTCATCCAGACCATGAGGGCGCCGACGTTGCGAGTGGTTCCGGTCAGGAAAATGAACGCCGAGCCGAGCACTAAGCCGGTGACTTGAACCATCATGCGTCCTCCCGGATGCCATCGGGAAAGACGGTCGGCGAGCACTCCACCCAGCGGTGCTCCGGCAGTGCTGGCCAGCTGAATGAAGATCGTGCCGGCCAATCCCGCCATCGTCAGTTTTAATCCGAATTTCTCGCCCAGAAACGTCGGCATCCATGTCAAAAAAGTCATGGCCACAAAATTAGCACCGATGAAAACGAGCATCAGCACGACAGCGGTGGGCGTCCGGAAGATTTCGCGAAGGACTTCCCGAAGAGATGGCGAATCCGTTCTTCTATCGAGAGGGTTTTCAATTTCAGCTTGCCCGCGTTGCGGCTCGCGAAGATGCCGGAAAAGCACCAGCGCCAGCACCATCCCGCTTAGCCCGAAAAAATAGAATCCGGTTCGCCATCCAAAGTATTCCGCGAAGAAGCCGCCGAGCACTCCGCCGCCAATGGTTCCGATATAAACGCTCGATTGATGCAAGGACATGGCCCGAGAGCGAGTGCGGCGATCATGATAATCGCTGATGAGTGACATCGATGCCGGAAAGTAAAAGGCTTCGCCAAAGCCTTCAGCCGCCCGAATGGCGATGAGGTGCCAAAGCTTCTGAGCCCAACCGGTCGTCATGGTCACGAGGCTCCAAAAGAAAAAGCCGCCCAGGATCAACTTTTTCCGGCTAAAACGATCCCCGATGAAACCTGCCAGCGGTGCCGCGCCCGCGTAAACCCACATGAACGCGGACCCGATCAGACCAAGCTGAAACTTATCGAGTCCAAATTCCTCCTTCAGTTTTGGGAAGACCGAGAAGATGGCCTGGCGATCTGCATAGTTGAAAAAGCAGACAAACCAGAGCATGAAGACCACCCACCATTTGTAGCGAGCCGGGGTTGGCGCCCTGACAGGCCCCTCTGTCAAATCAGCTTCCATTCTAGGAATAAGGAACGGAAGTCCTCGACCAATTTTTGGTAGCGCCGCTGCGTGGCCACCGAGACAATGGACTTCGGATGCCCGGGCGACAAGCCGCGCGCTTGCATGATGGCAGCGACGTTCAAGGGGAACTCGATCTGATCCACGAGCGCGCCTATGGTCCTCATCTGTTCGATGGCGGTGGCGGCTTGTTCTGGCGTGCCCGCTTTGACGCCCGCGTAAATTGTTGCCAGCACATCCGCGACCGCATTCGACAAGCCGCTCACGCAACCCGTTACCCCCATTTTCATGGCTTCAGGAATGCGCGTGTCCGACCCGGTCAAAACGACGAAGTTCTTTTCCCGCCCCAATTGCACCAGCGCCTTGTGGTAATCAAATTCCGCGCCGCTTTGTTTGACCCCGACAAGATCGATTCGGTCCGCCACGGCAGAGACCGTTTCCAAAGTGATGCGATTGCCAGTCCGCTCAGGAAAGTTGTAGAGGAACAAGGGGAGCTGCGCCGCCTCGCCGGCGCGGACGAAGAACTCGACGAGATCTTCTTGAGCTACGGGATAGAAGTAGGGCGGAAGAATCGAAACCGCCGCTGCGCCGGCCCATTTCGCAAATTGGGCCAATTCAGCAACCATCTTCGGACGGATGTCGCTGATGTTGGCGAGCACCGGAAGCTTGCTTGAAACTGCGTGCTGCAAGATTGCCTTTCGCGCCGGCAAGTCCAAGTGAAGGAATTCGCCGGTGCTGCCCAACGCGAGGATGCCCTGAATCCCTTTGCTGCAAAGGAATTCAAGATGGGTCTTCAATTCGGTCGAGAGCAGACGCCCATTTCGATCCATTGGTGTCCAGAGCGCGCAAAAAATCCCTTCCCATTTGATTGCCATAAATTCGTCGATGTTGCGTTAAACGCTCCCTTAGATACAGGGTTCCTCTTCAGCAAACAATCGCCAATATCGAAACGCAAATCCAAAAGTTGGTTCCTCTACACTTTCTGAAATTCAAAGAAGGTTTGTGGTTTCCGATGGCGACGTCATTTTGTTTTGAAAGATCTTGGCGAACGGACTGAATTATGGATTCAATCTGCGCCATGCTCACGACTGAACTTGTTCCCGCAACAGACCGAAACTCCCGGCGCTTGATGGTGGTGTTGCACGGGCTGGGCGACAGTATGGAAGGCTATCGTTGGTTGCCGCAAATGCTTGATTTGCCGTGGTTGAACTATCTGCTCGTCAATGCGCCAGATTCCTATTACGGCGGCTATTCGTGGTACGACTACGCGGGCGCTCCCGGGCCCGGCGTCCGCCGCAGCAGGGAACTTCTGTCGGGGCTGCTGGATCAACAGCGGGAACGCGGGTTTCCGAATGACCAGACGATCTTATTCGGTTTTTCGCAGGGCTGCTTGATGACGATTGATGTTGGCCTCCGCTATCCCGAGCCTCTCGCTGGGCTGATTGGGATCAGCGGTTACGTCTTCGAGCCGGAGCAATTGCTCCAAGAACTTTCACCTGTAGCGCTGCAACAACGCCTGGTACTGACCCATGGAACTCAAGACAGCATGATTCCCATCGCACCAGTTCGCGCCCAAGTGGCGCTCTTGAAATCTGCCGGGTTGCAGATCGAGTGGCGCGAGTTTGTGAAAGACCACACGATTGCAGGCGAAGAAGAATTGCGGGTCATTCGGGATTTCGTCCAGAGCCGCCTGGGATCAAGCTAACTCTAGCGTTTGATTTGGTAGAAACGGCCGGTCCCGCTCACCGGAGCCACGGCGCGGAATTGCCCTGGACTCTTGGTTTCGATCGTCGCGGTGGAATGCACCGCATAAGGCCCCGTAACCACGGCGGCGCTGTGCAATGAAAAGACCGAAGGCGAATCAGTCGAAGCTCCCGTGAAATTGATCTCCACATTGCCGGCGGTGACTTGGAGGCTTGTGATTCTCGGAGGCTGAACGCTGGTGGCGAGACTGAGCACGCGTATGTTATCGGCCAAACCGAAACTCGTGGTCTGGTTCGCGGTTTGACCCGCATTGATATCGAAGTAACCCACGAAAATGTTGTTCGATAGCTTGAGAGCAGACGCATCGATCGTGGCAATTCTTAATCCGTCGATAAACCAGGCGACATTCGTTCCTTGCTTGATGATAGCGACATCGCGCCAAGCCATACCGACTGACCCTGCGCCGGTAGCCCCACTCTGATCCGGCTGCAAAGTAAGTTGGGCAGCCGGCGCCGATTCCCGACCGAACTCGGTGTAGTAAGGGTCCGTATTGTTGCCGGCTCCGGATTGGTTTCCCGCAGCATAGATGGCATTAGTCGGCGACAATGGAGCACCCGCGCCGATGTAAGCACGGAAATCGACAGCGGCGCCACCATCACCGGTGACGGCAAAGTAAGCGCTGTCGGGAGTGCTCGACGGCCATTGGGGAGTTACTCCCGCGGTGCCAACGCCAGCCGTCATTGCCAAGGTGGATCCGGTGCCACCGCCATTGAGCGGCCCGTTGTAATTGATCCACATGTCGAACCGGAGCATGTAATCCCCGACGAAATTCTGCGCGATGGGTGAAGCGCTCAGTCCGGTAAAGACGCCGGTGCCGGTGTTTGCTTCCAATTTCAAACCTCGTGTCGTGCCGCTGTTCGAATTGGGGGCCGATGGAATCCCGTCGGCACTGTAGTCATAAAAGAAAGTGGCGATGTTATCGGAGGCGTGCGCTTTGTTCACAGCCCAAGCCCCGGTGGTGTCTTTGTCGAAGTCATCCGAAAACAAAAGAGGCCCGGAAGGAAAATCGTCATCCCGTATCACAATCGTCCCATTGGTGGAGGGACCCAAAAGGTACGATCCCGCTGCCAAGGTCACGATGACTGTTCGGTTGCTATCCATTTTGTTGTTGTTGATTGGAGTGATGGTAATCAGCGCATTGGTTTGCCCGCTCGGGATTGTCACTGAGCCGGGCAAAGCGAGATAGTCCATCCCGGCAACCGCGGTTCCAGCCAGCGTGTAATTGACAATCGTAGATGCCGCGGCAGGCGACGATAAAATCACATCGAGCTGCCCGACTCGCGCTGGAATGGCTTCGTACCCGGCAGCTCTCTTGGTGGACAGATTCACCGTTGCGTTGCCATCGCCGTCATCTGCGAGATTGACGGTGGCACTGATCGACGAGCGGAGTTCATAGTCGGTGCCGCCCACCAATGTCAGCACGACGGTCTCGGTCGGCTCGGCTTTCGAATCATTCAACGGCTTGATGGACACGATCACCGACTTTGATCCCGGCGGAATCGTCGCAAAAAGAGCGTTCGTCTGGTAGTCCGCTCCAAACTCTGCGCTTCCGCTCAAGCTGAAATTCACGGCGAGCGGGCTCGTCGTCTCGCCCGTGCGAGTGATCGTAAAAGCGCCGGTGTCAGAGCCGGGTTCGGAAGCCTCAGCATCGGTGGCTTCCACGCTCACGGTGGCGGGTTCGGCATCAAGTTTGACCACTCGGACGTTGTCGAAAAGGATGAAGTTGTCCGCCTTCGGATCAGCGATCGAGGCAAACGGGTCCATGCAGCCCAGCATGATCGTGCCGGACGTAAAGGGCGCGGAGTTGAGCCTTTCCGCGAGGACATAACCATTGATCTTCCAAACAATGATTCCATTCCGCTGGATGACTTCAACCTCGACCCACCGCTTGCCCGGAGCGCCTGGAGTCTCGTACAGAGACGCCGGAAACCGCTCCTGGAAAACAGCCTCGCCGTCGTCGGCTCCGATTAAACCCGCGTCCAGTCCGCGCCGCTCGATGACAGTAACCCCATCAAACTCATAACTCCGATAATCTCGCGCAGCGCCCCCCTCACCCGCCACGGCGAACCAGATGCCGTCACCGGAAGCTTCGTCGATTTGCCAATTGGACTGTGTGCCGGTGTGATTGATCCCGAAGGTGCCAAACTCAGTGGACCCGGTTCCGCCGCTGCGCCCTCCGTTGTAATTGATCCACATGTCAAACCGCAGCGCATAATTCCCGCTGAATATCTGGCTCTTCGGATAAGCGCTGACAGCTGCGATATCCGCGGCGTTATCATTCTTGTTGACCGTGAATTTCAGGCCACGCGTTGTTCCGCCCACCGAATTCGGCGAAGGCGGAATGCGGCTGGACACGCCGTTCATCGTGTAAGTCGTCGTCCCGTAATCGAAGGCGAACTCGACAGTATAGTCACTGGTGCCACTGCCTGAATCGTCAAACAGACTCCAGTTCGCAGCGGTGTTGGTCTCGAAATTGTCCGTAAAAAGAACGGTTTCGGCGGCGCGCCCGCTCTGCCGGAGACCGAGGCCAGCCATGATGACGAGAGAGAAGTAGAGAATAGAGAGGTGCTGTGGATATCTGATTTTCATGGTTCGTATCGCTGTTTTGAGATTGTTTAGTTCACCGCCCAGATCTCAAGGAACCCAGGCGCTCGATCATCCGCGCCGGTCCCTCCCCATCTGCGACTGCGAAGACGCGGCGGCATCCTGCGGCGGTGGATTGGCTTCGGCAGCTCGGTCCACTCTCTCTCAGATCAATGGCGGCAGGCATAGCGGGTTCATCCATCAAGGTTGCGTGCGGTTTTCGTCCTGAGACATTTCAAAGCTGAAAAGATATTTTTTCGTCGGCACCCATTCAGCGTGGCCGTCGCAAAACTGAACATTGCCTCCCGCTTCGCCGTGATTGTCCAGTTTGTCCGGATAGTTCTGCCGAGCGCCAGGAAACAGTTCGTCGGCATCCAAAACCAGCCAAGTTCGCGAAGGGCCGGCAACGGTTCCTCTCAAGTTAAACGCGTTAAAGTGATGCGCATGAGTCTGAACTGAACTCAACGTTTTCTTGATTCCCGGCTGCTGCTTTATCTGACCGTGAATTGGGATCTCGGTGAATGCCGTCGGCCAATTGTAGGCCATGAAACTAAAGATCTCGTAACTGCTGCCTGCCTTGCCATTTTTCCCCGAAGCGGTCTGAAAGAGGTATCTCAGACCAAGATCACCGGTAATCGCATGCCTGCCCATATTGGTCGGAATTGTGTTCTGCGTGCTGGGACAAGTAAAAGACTTGATGGACGAAATGTAAGCTGGGTAGAGCCAATTAAAATTGTCGTCTCCGTCAAAGACCGACGCGCTCAAGTTTCCCTTCGAATCATCCTCCGCATACAAGAGCGCTCCAAGACCGATTTGCTTTAAGTTATTGAGGCAAACAATCTGCCGGCCCTTCTCCTTCGCTTGAGCAAGCGCCGGCAACAACAGCCCAGCCAGAACGCCAACAACCGCGATCACGACGAGGAGCTCGATCAATGTGAACGCCGCGCGAGTCGTCGGAAAAAAACAACGCTGGCAAAGATTGAGAGAAAGCTCCATCTGGTCAATGCCAGATGCAGCCCGGCAATCGCCAGTTGAAATCGGTTCCATTATCTCGCGCAACACCAAATTCTCAGACGCCTCCGTGCTTCTCGCCGTCCGCGGAAAGTGAGCGCTGTGCCAAGTCAAGTTAGGTCTTCCAGCTAATTACTGTCAACGACTTCCCGGCTTCTCACGATGAGCGATTTCGCCCGACGGGGCTTTTCAGCCATTTACACCACAGAGGGGACTTGGAAGACAGTTTGCTTTACAACATTCACCCGAGATCAAGGCCGGAAAATGGCATGCAATCTTCCAGAATTTGCTGCCAATATCTCACTAAGCTCCCGTCATTGGATCTTCTTCTGTAAAACGAAATGCGCTCAACAGCTTTGCTTCTTAGCCTACGCGAGCGTTGACACTATTTCTTCTCATCCTGAATCAACAATCTCTTGTTTCGTTCCTCTTGCGGTTTCTTGAACCACTCGATCTTCTTCTGTTTTGTCGAGATCGCATCGCCATAAAAGTCTACTATCCCTTGCCTAATTTCTTCCGGAACCTGCTCTGCGACCGCTCGCTGAAGCAAAATATTAGAGCGCTCAGTTATCGCTGCAATGTCACTTTCCAATCGAGCAATTATCATCTCCGTTCCAATCGCAGGTGCAGGTAAACTATCAAATGGTCCATCAATTGGTGTCGAAACGTATGCTTTGCTCTCGTAAAGTAAGTTGAGAACAAGTTGCTCATACGCCGGATCAATACGGGAATTCCTTTTCGTTTTTAAAAACTCGCTTAAGTTCCCATATTCTGCCAGCGCGGGCTTGGATTCTTCGTATTGCCGGTAACGTTCAAACTTTTCATTGCCTAACAGAGAGTGAAGTTCCGCTCTGTATTGATTACGAGCTTCGAGGAGCTTTACGATCCCGCCCTCGCTCACAAGTGACTTGTCATGAATTTCTGCGAGTTGCTTCCTTAATTGGTCAATTCTTTCTGAAGGAACGCCAAGTTCAGAAAATACTCGAACGTACTCATTACTTCTCTGCAACGAGATTCCAGCAATGAACTCTCTCCTGATCCGCTCTTCAGTCAGTTTTCGCTTTTCCTCCCTTGAAAGATCTAAATCCGTGTTTGTCGTCTGAATAGTCTGGGGAGAAGTGAAGAAGCCTGGTCGGCGGGCTTCGTGCTTCGAGGAGCTCGATCGCGAAGTGACTAACTGAGACTCTACCTTGTCCAACTCGGTTTGGAGACGACGAAGTTCCCGAGAGTCATCTCCGATGAGAAAACCAACGAAACCTCCTATAGCTGCAATGCACAACGCCTGGGCAAGTTCGGCCGAAACTGAGAGTAGGGTTCTCTTTGGAGGTGACATATGAAGCTATCTTTCTTCGTTTGATTGTTCCATCACTTTGCTGGATGAAACAGCAATTTCTGACCAAGTTTGTGAAACTTCGCTGCCCGGCGACATGTTCAAAATCTTTTTCGCCCTATGCCGGCTGATCACGCGTCTCACCCTGCGAATCAACAAACGCTCACGGCCTCACGCGGCCAAATTACTTCGATGTCCCCAGGCGGGCAAGTGTTCCCGATGAGTCCTCGCGGCAAACCTCCCTTGCTACAGGGAGACTCCGAGCAAGCCGCGCGTCATCTGAAAATCAGTGTTGCCTTGAGCAAATAGCTTCGGGATGTATTCGTGAGCCGCCACACGCACGATCAATTGCAGAATCTCCGAGGCCAGTGCAGTGGGTGCGTTCTTTTCGGGTTCGAGCACCCAGTCCAGATCATCGGAAATAATCCGCGATGCGTCATCCGTGGTGCGTGAAGTCACTTGGAGCAGCGGGATCATCGGATGGCCTTGAAGGAAGCGATCCGCGACATGCGCGAGCATCACCTGGACCCCAGTGGCACCAAGGCCGGTGAAGGTTTCCACCTGATGGTCCGTCGGCGTTTGCATGACGTGAAGACCGGCCTTCCCAAACGGCTGCCCGTAAGAGAGAGTCGGGCAAAATCCGGTGTCGGCGAGCAATTTCTCCCTAAAATTGGATGCCGCCGCCAACGACGCATTCTCAGGAATAACCACAGTTCCGCCCGCGCTCACGATCGCGCGAATCAATTGAGCGCATGCCTCGGCAACGGCATCGGGAATTGACCCGACACTCGTTAGCCCCAAATGCAAGGCTTCCATCCCGACCTCTTTGCTCGCTGGATATTTTTCGTGCTCGACTCCGGTTTGAAACCACTTAGTCACTTTCGCGGTCACAGATTCGATGCCACCATCCATCTGCACGCTGGCGTAGCCAAAGCGGTTTTGGTCGATATGCTGTTCTGCCAAAAAGTTGCGCATCGCGTCGTTGTGGGTTTTTTCACAACCATGTTCTAGGAGGAGCCCTCTCCTGACGAAAGGATGAGCGAGATAGCCGGCCATTGTGCGGAGGTAGAGCACCTCGGATTCACCCCCGGACGCGCCACACCCTTCCGTGTGCGCGAGGGCGACGTACCGCAAGCCACGGTCGGCGGCACCGCGATTCAGTTTGTTGGCGATCAACCGGGCGATCTGTCCCGAACAAAGGCTGGTCGGGACGATCAATCCGACTTGATCGCTGATGTAACCGCGTTCTGTTTGGAGAAGGTTAAATCGGAAATTCTCGACGGGCGCGGTTTCTTGGGCGCGTTCCTTAAGGCGCAGCGGCTCTCCGTCAGGGATAGCAGCCTTCAAGATCGGGTCAAGATGGCTGCGATCTGTTTGCCGCCACTCGCGCCAGAGTTGGACTTGAGAGTGGCCCGCTTTTTCACCGATGCTCCGTTGCCCGGAAGCAATGTGGACCATCAGTTCAAAAGTTTCGGCGCCCAGCACGTCCATCGGAGTGCCGTCCTGGTACCGCCCAGCGTTGACGTCCATTTCGCGAGTCAACAACTCGTAACGGCCCGTATTGGTCATGATCTTAATCGTGGGCACAAATGGAAAGTTGGTGATCGAGCCGTTGCCCGTCGTAAACAAGATCATGTTGCACCCGGACCCGACTTGACCCGCGATGCTTTCCAAGTCATTCCCCGGGCTATCCATGAAATAGAACCCCGGCTCGCTCATTCGTTCGGCATAATCAATCACGTAATCCAGGCAAACTTCCGGGTCCTTCTTCCGCGCGGCGCCGATTGATTTGACAGCAATGTTATACAGCCCGCGAAAATTGTTGCCGCCGCTGGGATTGCCTTCCGCCGTGTGGCCATGCCAGGCAACGCGCTCCTGAAATCGCTCCAGCGTGGCGAGAAATTTCCGCGCTGTCCCGAGGTCGCGGACATTTTGGAGAATGTAGGGTTCAGCCCCCATCAACTCGTCGGTTTCCGCGAGGTTCGCAGACCCGCCGTAACGGATCAGCTCCTTCGACACCCAGCCGACGAGCGGATTGCCGGACACTCCGGAAAAGGCATCGGACCCACCGCACTGCAACCCGATTCTCAAATGCTCCAAGGACTGCATCGAGCGCTGGCACGCGTTCACCTGGCCCAGCCAGGATTTCACGATCGCCTCGCCTCCTGCCAAGGCCGGCTGGAAGTTGCCTCGCAAGCTCAGGAAGCGATAGGCCAGCTCGTTCAGCGGATAACCGCGCTCGGCCATGTAGTGTCGAAGCATGGCGTTAGTGACGGGTTCGGCTCCTTGATCAACCGCCAAGACAGCACCCACATTGGGATTGACCAGAAAGCCAGCCAGCGTCCGCAAAAGCAGATCCAAATTGTTTGGCTTCGAACTGCCCCCGCCTTCCGTGTGGCCGACACCGACGACGCCATCGATGTTTTGATAACTTCCGGCAATGTCTGTGAACCGCTCCGCTAACGACCGCGCATAGCTTGCCGTCAGGGAAGTCGTTCCCAAGATGACAACGAAATTACGAGTGCCAACTCCGCGATGGTCGCCTCGCGCGAAGCCTTGGAAATAGCGCTTTTCCGCGTGGCGCGGCACTTGACGGCCGGACTGAACCGCGGCGGCATCGAGCTTGTAGCGAACGAGGCGATCCACGAAATTGGCTGCATCCGGCAAGTCAAAACTGACGTGACGTTGCCGCAAGGCTTCGAGAATTTTCGCATTGCACACGTAATCGCCAGGCGCGATGTCACGGATGGCAGTCCCAAAAGGCAATCCCCAAGAGAGGAGCGGTTCGCCGATCGCGATCGGCACGATGGCAAACCGGTGGCCTTCTAAAACGGTGTGAGGAAGGGCGAAGGCGGATTCGGCTGTCGTGATGCGGGTACCGACATGAAGACAATGGCTGGCGATAGCGACATTATCGCCCGGAGCCGGAATGCAACCGGCCTGATCGAATGGGATTTGCATGATCGTTTTGTTTTGCAGAACAGACACCGTCGGTATCGAGGACGCCGGGACTGCGCTGAAAAAGGATCATACAAATCAGGAGCTTGCTGTCGAGCGCTGCCCGGTTGCCTCCGGGGAGAAGGATCTCCACGGCCGATTCCCAAGGAACGAATGCCCTCGCAGAAGTAAGGCTTTCAATCAAACTTGCGGGGCCGCGAAACCTCAGTTAAGCATTGAACGTGGGAAGCGATGATCTATCAGATGCAGCGCTCGTCCTGATCGGCCACGGGTCCACCCTCAATGCCGATTCGGCCGCGCCGACCTATCAACATGCCGATGAACTACGGCGGCGCGGAATTTTTGGGCAAGTGCTGGAAGCATTCTGGAAGCAAGAGCCTGGCATCGCGGGGGTCCTGAGAGGCGCGTTTGCTCCCCGCGTGTTCATCGTGCCCCTATTCATCAGCGAGGGTTACTTCACCGAAGAAGTTGTCCCAAGAGAGCTAGGGTTTTGCAAAAGCCGAGAGCCGGATTTTTCCCGCGTTCGGCACCACGGAAACCAAATCCTCCATTACTGTGGCCCAGTCGGCACGCACGAGAGCATGACGAACGTGGTTTTGGCCCGGGCTCGAGAGGTTGTGGAGCAACACCCTTTTCCGCGAGCACCGAAACCGGAAGATTTGGCGTTATTTGTTGCGGGTCACGGGACCGGCAACAACGAGAACTCCCGCAAAGCAATCGAACGTCAGGTCGAGTTAATCCGCTCGCAAGGTATTTACCAGGAGGTCCACGCTGTCTTCATGGAAGAAGAGCCGCGCATCGCCGATTGCTATGCCATGGCTCAGGGGCAAAACCTCGTGGTGGTTCCATTCTTCATCAGCGATGGGCTCCACTCTTACGAAGATATTCCAGTCATGCTCGGTGAGTCGGAGCATGTGGTCCGAGAGCGTATGAAAAGCGGCCAGCCCACGTGGCGAAACCCCACGGAGATGCAAGGCAAGCTCCTCTGGTATGCGTCAAGCGTCGGGAATGAGCCTCACATGCCGGATGTGATTTTGGAGCGAGTGCGGCAAGCTGCTGGCATAAATAGGAATACGGCAACTCAGCCTTGAGCAACCGTGTGTGGCTTGTTCTTGGTGACGATGCTTGCGAGTGATTGATGGTTTGACCGTACCATCCGATTCTAGCGCTGCGCCAAATCTCCCCAAATGATCAACTCAACGCGGAGCATGTCCTTGTTGAACGCTGACACGCGCGGGCTCCAAGTCCACATGCCCGGACGCGATTAAGAAACTTGGTGTTTACCCAAAGGTTTTCTACGCGTGGGACTCAAACCGCGAATACTGGCGCACCACCACCATTCATCATCGCCTCTTAAAAGACGGTCTCCTATTGATTCTGGGCGATTGCCGACGATCTGAGGAATCCGCCTGAATTCTGGCTCGTGGTTCCGGTGACGCTTGGGGCCGATGGATGCGTAGAAAGCCGCCTCTCGCCCAAGCCATGAATCCTGCAAAACTCAACTCGGTTGGCTGCCTCCTCTCAGACAAACAAGCCGGCCCGTTTCGGCTTGAGATCGGCTGGATCAAATCGTCGCCCGCTAGCAAGCCGTGATTCGTCACCGAAAACTCATGCCCCTCGCCTACACCGAAGACCAGATTGTCGAACTGCCCGCCATCGGATTGTTCGCGGAGCTTGGCTGGACCAGGGTGTCGGCGTTGGAAAAAACCTTCGGCGCGACCGGCACCTTGCTGCGCGAGACGAAGGGCGAAGGGGTGTTGGTGTCCCAGTTGCACGCGGCGTTGGAGCAGTTGAATTCCGCGCTGCCGCCCGAGGCCATCACCGCGGCCTTGGATGACATGCCGCGCTGATCATTCACGCGATAGGCCAATCTGTAGAAGGGATGGGACGTCCTCTTGCCGTAGATCGTAACTTCGACTTTCGGGTGCCGAATGATCTTTGGGAAACTCACGGTTCGACTCTCTGATTCAGCCGAATTTTATGCAGAATCTGTGCGAGGTTTTTTTCAAAACCCTCATTTCCTCAGCAAAAATGGCTCCAGAGGTAGGGCTCGAACCTACAACATCACGGTTAACAGCCGCGTGCTCTACCATTGAGCTACTCTGGAACAAGAGCGTCGGAATCTACAAATCACCGCTGGATGCGTCAATAGATTTTACCCCATTTTTCCCGAAGC
>SIBE01000113.1 GCA_009695265.1 Pedosphaera sp.
TATGAATACCTGGACGCCAACGAAACCAGGGTCAAGACTTACGCCTGCTTTCTCTTCAAAATTCCTAAAGACTACAAAGGGGTCACTCGTCTGACCTACGATGGCATGCGGTTAACTCTCCACGAGCGCGATGCGGATGCTCAGCGCAACTTAGTGATGGAAGTGGGCAACCTGTTTTAAAGCGGTTCGGCGCGAGGGGCAGGACTGGATTACACAGTGATTCGCTTGTAGGATTTCGGCGTGTCAGCTCGTACTCACAGACTGGCACCTGGGACATGTTCCGGCGTCTGAGCTATTTTTCCCACTGCGTGTCGTAATACTTTGGCATCTGGGCTTGGTCAGGAGTGTAAGACTCCACATGCCAATCCGCGAGCAGGACCGAGCCTCGACCGTTTTTGAAATAGGCCGTTGTGGTGGGCTTCGATCCGCGAAAGATCTTGTGGCGAGCGCCGAGGACATTCCCCGGAGGAACAAAGCGTCCGTCATCGATCAACGGCTGGCCGTTCTTGGGGTCGCCGTTTTCGTCCACGAGCACCATCTTCTGAGAGGGAAGCTTGATTGCTGTCTGTTTGAACGGCAAGGCCGGCGCGGAACCGGCGACAATTGGAAAGATTGATCCGGGTCCGTTATTTTTATCGGAGACGTAACTCACCATCGAATAGCTGTAAACGTAAGGATTGCTGTCTAATTTCCTCCGTGCATCCCAATCCTTGTCCGAGGGACAACGGAACAGGTTGGTCGTAAAGTTGCCCAAATATGGCCCGATCGCGCTGTTACGAGGATCCTGGATGACTTGGCTCGTAAAGGTACCGCTTCCGGTGCGAGTAATGTTCCAGAAGACCCAATCTTCCTGCATTGCGTTATAGGCACCCCTCGAAGCGACACCGGGAAACGTGTCTTTGTTGTCATCGAGGTACATCGCGAAGGCGAGTCCCAATTGCTTGAGGTTATTGACGCAAGCGGTCTGATGGGCTTTCGCTTTGGCCCGGGCTAACGAAGGCAAGAGCATGCCCGCCAGAATGGCAATGATAGCGATCACGACCAGTAATTCGATGAGGGTAAACCCCCGTGCGCTCGACAGTTGAAGGCGTTGATTGAGACGGACGTTGTGGGCTGGGTTCATGGCTGAAATTAAGCGCTCCTGACGCTGCGCAGTCAATCCTTCAAATTTCTTCCAGCGCTCGGCTTTGGACGATGCTCGTCCATGATGAGCAGCTTCGCGCCAGAATCCGAGCATGTTGCCGGGGCGCGTGTGAACACCGCGCGGGTTAGAAACGTCCTCGAGTCGTCGAAAGGAAATAGGTCAAGGCTCCTGCGAGCACGGCTCCCAACACTGCCAACATTATCTTAAAAATCAGAATCCCGTAATTGTCGGCGAGCTTGGACAACTTCTTCTTCCTGTGAGAGTGATGTTTCAATTTCAGGCATATTCCCGCAGATCGGCCAAGCCATTACAAGGGCAAAACGCCCGCATGACTGAACTGGCGGGACTCGTCCTATTCACCTTTTGCGAGACATCAAAAAATTAGGAGAAGATTTGGGCTCCTGCAAGCCGCTAGACTTCCGGCCTCTATGAGTTATGATGCTAGTTGTTGACGAGGCAGTCCGTCCAAAAGGTTTGGTTGATTGCCGTTCGCAAAGCTAAAACTCGTTTGCACATTATGGAAACACTGCTAGGTCTCTGCATCGGTATCGGATTGAGCGCCGCGTGTGGCTTTCGTGTCTTCGTCCCGCTCCTGATCATGAGCATCGCTTCTTATTCGGGTCACCTTTCGCTCACTCCGACTTTTCAATGGATGGCGTCTCCAGCCGCCCTCGCAGCATTTTCCGTCGCGACGGTTCTGGAAATCGCTGGTTATTATGTTCCGTGGGTGGACAATTTTCTGGATTCGGTGGCCACTCCGGCAGCCATTGTCGCGGGAACGATCGTGACTGCCTCCATGGTCGGCGACGTCAGTCCATTTCTGAAATGGACTCTAGCGATCATTGCTGGGGGAGGCGTCGCAGGCGTCGTTCAAGGTTCGACCGTTTTAATCCGAGGATTTTCCTCGACTGGTACGGGAGGATTGGCCAATCCGATTGTCGCCACCGCCGAATTGGGTGGTTCCATTATTACTTCCATTCTGGCATTGGTCGCTCCCGTCCTAACCATTGGCTTAATTGCGGTGGTCCTGTTCATCCTCGGTCGCAAATTTCTCCAAGACAAAACTCAACGGGCTATTCAGTAAGAAGTCCGAGCTAAGTTAATTCCGAGACGGATCCAGCGTTACGCCTAAACACTCACAGTTTTCGACAAGCTCTTGGCGTTGGTTTGGAGCTTGATTTCAGGCTCTTTCGAGAATCCAGCAGCCACCTCCATCCTATCGCATTTGGCGAAAGATAATGATGTGTTGCCGAGGAAGAACTTTGATCGTTTCCACCCATTCCAATCCATGCGCCTCGGATTCCTTGCGCACTTGCGCCTCGGCCATTTTATGGACTCGTTTGATAGGGACATCTGGATCTTCGGCCCGATACTCCACGAAAACAACACGCCCGCCTGGCTTGAGCGACCTGCGAATGGACTGCATCATTTCGTGCGGGTGGGAGAACTCGTGATAGACGTCCACCATGATGGCGAGATCAACCGAATTCGTTGGCAAACGGGTGTCAGAGATCGTGCCGAGGACTCCTTTGACATTCGTAATCTTCCGCTCAGCCATTTTCCGCGACAGCAGATCGAGCATTTCTTGCTGAATATCGACAGCGTAGATCTGGCCTGTCTCTCCGACCAGTTTTGCCATGCGCCAACTGAGGTATCCGGTTCCAGCCCCGATGTCCGCCACGACGTTTCCCGGTTTGAGTTTCAACGCTTCCAGAAGCAGGCTTGGTTTTTCTTCATCCTCACGCTCGGCGCGCTCCAACCATTCCGCCCCCGGATGCCCCATGACGTGAGCGATTTCGCGGCCTAAGTAATATTTGCCGATGCCATCGGGATCATGGTTCTGGCGATACTCGTAGCGGGGGGGTGCGGATTGCGTCGGAGGAATGACTTGAGCGACGCTCGTCTGAACGGCGGCAACACGCAGAAGACCAAAAACCACCATTATGAAACACCACCCTGATCCGAAATTTTTAGCAAGCATGCCTCCATCTTAGACAAAAGCGGTTTCAGTTCAATTATCTTAAAGCGCCCCTCGATTCTCATCACTCAGCTCAAACGCCGGGATGACTCCCTAACACATCAATCGTCGGGTTCGCACAGAAACATCCTTCTCCGCAGACGCGCTGTCATTGGCGATGTTCCGGGATACCCACTCGATATGACAGCACGGCTTGGTTGTCCGGGCTAACCCTCACGATGTCCGCGAGGGAGGCGAAGGAACGACCAACGCTTCCCGTCGCTACCTTCGCGAGACATTCCTCCACCAATCGCGTGTCAACTCTCTCACAGCGCTAGGATGCTCATTGTGGCGGAAGCAAATTCATAGGTTGCAAAGTCGGAAACTCAAAGCGGCAAGCCCTGCCGGAGTGGTTTTGCGTTTCGCATAAAAAGCTTGAAACAGAGAGCGAAAGGCTTGTTAAGTGAGCTGCTCACAAAATTAACCCAGGCGACAACCCATGAACCTGATTCTAATAGGATCGTCCGGTGCCGGAAAAGGAACTCAGATCGACAACTTGATTACTTCTTTCGGCTTGGTCCACTTCTCGCCCGGCAACTTGTTCCGACAGCACATCAAAAAGCGCGCGGCCCTGGGGTTCATCGCTCAAAAATACATCGGCCGCGGAGACTTGGTGCCCGACGAAGTGGTTGATGCCATGCTGGAAGAATGGCTTGGGTTGACTGATCCCGGGCAAGGCATCGTGTTTGACGGCTTTCCCCGGACTACCGAGCAAGCCGAATTCCTGGATAAACTTTTTAAGGAAGCGAGCCGCAGCCTCACTACAGTCATTTACCTCAAAGCCTCGGAGTCCGTCATTTTGAAGCGATTAACCGGACGGCGAGCATGCAGCCTTTGCAATGATCATTTCAACGAAGAATCCGATCCTTTTACCACCTGTCTCTACAACAAATGCGTCGGTGAACATTTGCACGCACTCGACGATAAGTCGGACATCATCCGGACCCGGCTCCAAGCTTTTCAAGGAGAGATCAAACCCTTGCTGAGCTATTACGGGGCGCAGGGCAAGTTGGTCATCGTCGATGCGGAATGTTCGGTCGAAGAAGTCCAAAAAGCCATCACTAACGCTTTGAAAGCATCGAAGCCGTAGGATTTGATTGGCCTCCGTGGCGTGAGGATTCTGCTGAAGTAGAGTGAGATTTGCTGGCTGAAAGGTTTGTCGAATTGACGTTCCATCGCGGGTGTGAGATTGATTTGGCAAAGCCCGGAAGCAATCTTTTATGAATGACCCTCGCTATTCGCATCACAGATGTCACGGCATCACCCGCCGCTCGTTTCTGGCGGACACGGGGATGGGGTTCACCGGCCTGGCGTTGTCCGCAATGCTTTTTCGGGATGGCAAAGTTCGCGCGGATTCCACCGGCACCGATCATCACACGCCCGACGGCAAGCCGCATTTCACTCCCAAAGCGAAGTCCGTGATTTGGATTTTCCTTTGCGGCGGGGTGAGTCATTTGGAAAGTTTCGATGTAAAACCGGAGCTGAATAAATACGCCGGGAAATCTATTGAAGAAACACCTTACAAAGAGGTTCTCGATCCGGCGAAGGTGAAGAAAAATATTGTCGGTGGAAATCCCGCGCATGGAAACCGCAAGGTTATCATGCCGCTGCAAACGGGTTATAAAACCTACGGCCGAAGCGGCCTCGTTGTCGGCGACTGGTTTCGGAACACGGGCGAGTGCGCTGATGATCTCGCGGTGGTCCGCTCGCTCTGGACGCTGGACAACGACCACGGAGCGCAGCTCACTTTCCAGACCGGACGTCACGTGCGCGAGGGGGCTCATCCGACACTCGGGTCATGGGTCAGTTACGGCCTCGGTTCGCTCAACGAGAATCTGCCAGAATTTGTCGTCCTGGGAGTGCCTACCGGCGACTGCTGCGGCGGTGCATGGACGCATGGGGCGGCCTATCTCGGGCCCGAACACGGGGGGGTTCGTCTGGTGGTAGACCCCAAGAATCCATTGCCTTTTATCACGCCTGCCGGTGGAATTACTCCCGAGGAACAGGTCGCGAATTTGAGTCTGCTCGGCAAGCTCAATTACTTGGCCGGGATTGATTATCCCGATGACCAGAATCTCCGGGCGCGAATCAAATCGTATGAACTAGCTTTTCAAATGCAAACGTCCGTTCCGGAAACGTTGCAACTGGAAAAAGAAAGTGACGTGACTCGTCAGCTTTACGGACTGGACAAGCCGGAGAGCAAGACGTTCGGTGAGCAATGCCTGGCTGCGCGCCGATTAGTGGAACGTGGAGTCCGTTTTGTTCAAGTCTTTCATGGCGGCGGCGGCGGTGGTGAATGGGATGCTCACTCTGAGATCAAGTCGAACCACTCCAAGCTATCCACTCAAGTGGATCGTCCCATGGCGGGGCTGCTTAAGGATCTCAAGCAGCGAGGGCTGCTCCAGGATACAATTGTCGTATTTGGAACCGAGTTTGGCCGTTCGCCGGGTGCGGAAGGGACAGGGCGCGATCATCATCCACAAGGTTTCTGTGCCTGGTTGGCTGGCGGCGGCATCAAAGGTGGGATGGCCCATGGAGTTACGGACGAGCTCGGCTTCCATGCAATCGAAGACCGGCATTACGTCACCGACATTCACGCGACTGTCCTGCATTTGCTCGGGCTCGATTCGCATAAGCTGGAAGTGCCCAGCCGCAAACGGCTGGAAATTGACCACGGCGAACCAATCAAACAAATCCTCGCCTAACGCCGACGCGGTGGCTCTCTCCAAGAGGTTCTTCAGATAGAGGTTTTAGCCCTAAAGTGAAGCAGTCAACCATGTACTCTTAACAGCCTCACGACAGAAATAAATCTTTGCTTTCTTTCCGGTTCATCTCCTGGTTCACTATCCGAAATGCGCGTTGACTCCGGTATTTGGGGAAAATTGACTCGAGTGGTAATTCTCTTGTTGCTCCTTGCGGCGGTTCTCGGAGTGATCATCTTGTATCTGCCACTCATCAAGCATAACGAGGCTTTGCGAAAAGAAATCTATGCGCTCAACACGCAGATCAAGCACGAAGCGGAAAGATCCCGGCAAATGGATACCGCGATAAGAGCCTTGCAAACCGATCAACGAACTGTCGAACGCCTTGCCCGCGAAAGACTCGGTTATGCCAAACCAGGAGAAATCATGATCCGCTTCGAGGGGCCGCCTTTGAACAATCTTCCCCGGCGGTAGCGAGGCGTCCTCAGACAGTCATGATCTCTTTTTCCTTGTGGGCCAAATGAAAGTCGAGCTTGGCAATATACTGGTCGGTTAATTTCTGAGCTGCCTTTTCAGCGGTTTCCAACTCTTCTTCTGTCACGCCGCCATTCTTGCTTTCCTTTTTGAGATGCTCCATTGCGTCGCGCCGGACATGCCGAATCGCCACCCGACCATCCTCGACCATCTTGCGAACAATTTTGCTGAATTCCATACGTCGCTCCTGGCTGAGTTCAGGCAGCACGATGCGGATGAATTTCTTATCAATGGCAGGATTTAATCCGAGATTGCATTTCTGAATGGCCTTTTCGATTGGATGCAGAGTGCTGGCATCCCAAGGCTGTATCATAATCAGGCGCGGTTCAGGAATCGTGATCCCGGCTAATTCCCGGATTCGCATCATTGACCCATAGACTTCCACTTGAATGTTCTCCACGAGCCCCGCTGAAGCCTTGCCCGTGCGGACGCCAGCAAACTCGTGCTGGACGACCTCTTCGGTCTTCATCATCTTTTCTTCCGCCTCCAATAAAATGTCGTCAAGTGCCATAGATTCCAAAAGCTAGCAAATTGCCCGGCCGATGTATAGTGCGCAAAGGCCGATCGTGCCCGGCAAATGATCAGATCAAAGGGCGAGCAACAGCTTCTTGATTTCAGCCAGCCGTGCCTTGGCCTCTTTCTTCGCTAATCGCGGAAACTTTCCGCCGAGCATAATGTAATCGTTGTTCCGCATGAGCATGAGCTTCTCCTCCTTCGTTTCGACGGATGCGACGCTACGTTCGCTCGCTAAGTATTTCAGCTCGGCAACCTGGAGGAGCAATTCCATCGCGGCTGGCAGCTTGCCAAAACGGTCCCGCAACTCGTTCCTCAGAGCATCCAAAGAAGGTTTGTCGCTGATCTGAGCCAGCTTGCGATAGATACCAATCCGATGCTGAGCCTCGGGGATAAAACGGAAGGGGATGTAGGCTGCTGCTTTGCCCAACGCTTTGAGATTCGAGATTTGAGATTTGAGATTTCTCTCCGGTTCCCTGACGTAGCTGGCGACCTCTCGCGGCACGTTGATCTCCAGTTCTGCCTTTCCCACGCTGGTTTCGGCTTTCTGCTTTTCCCCTTGAGACCTTTGCTCCTCCCCTGGGTTAAGCGCGATAAAGTCGAGGCGAATCACCACCTCAACGCGAGGTTTCACTTTTTCCCCTTTGAGCGCGCTGATGCTTTGTTTGAGCAGTTGGCAATAGAGTTCAAATCCAACCGCCGTGATATGTCCGCTTTGTTGCGGGCCGAGCAGGTTCCCAGCGCCGCGGATCTCCAAATCGCGCATAGCTATTTTGAACCCGCTGCCGAGGCTGGAATATTGTCGGATGGCACTAATCCGCTTCCGGACATCGCTCAAGAGGGCGGCATGCCGGGGCAGCAGCAAATAGGCGTAGGCCTGATGTTTGTAACGGCCCACTCGGCCGCGTAATTGGTAAAGGTCGCTCAGGCCAAACCGATCCGCGCGATCGATGATGATGGTGTTGGCGTTCGGGATATCGATGCCACTCTCGATGATCGTCGTCGAGACCAGGACATCGGCATCACCGTTGATGAACTTGGCCATGACTTCCTCCAGGTCGTCGCTCTCCATCTGGCCATGGCCGACAATGACCCGTGCGCTCGGGATGAGCGAACGGATGCGCATCGCCACACTCTCAATATCATGAACGCGGTTGTGCAAGTAATAGACCTGACCATCGCGATTGATCTCGCGCTGGATGACATCACGCAATAGGCGTTCATCATATTGAGTGACCACCGTTTCCACTGGGAGGCGATCTTGAGGAGGCGTCTCGATGGTGCTCATATCTCGCGCGCCCGTTAACGCGAGATACAGCGTTCTCGGAATCGGCGTGGCGCTGAGAGTTAAAACGTCCACCAACTTGCACAACAGCTTGAGCTTTTCCTTGTGCAAGACACCGAATCGCTGCTCTTCATCGATCACCACCAAACCCAGATCTTTGAAAGTAATATCGTTCTGGAGAAGGCGATGGGTGCCGATCACGATATCGACCGATCCCTCCGCCAATAGCTTCACCACTTCGGTTTGCTCGCGCCGGGTGCGAAAGCGCGACAATTGTTCTACTCGGATCGGATAGTCCGCCATCCGCTCCCGGAAAGTGTTGGAATGCTGCTGAGCCAGGATGGTTGTCGGAACGAGCACCGCGACCTGTCGCCCTTCCATGACAGCTTTAAATGCGGCCCGAATGGCGACCTCGGTTTTGCCGTAACCGACATCGCCGCAGATTAAGCGATCCATCGGCTTCGTTGATTCCATGTCCTTTTTTGCCTCCAAAATCGATCGCATTTGATCCGGAGTCTCTTCGTAGAGAAAGGCGCTTTCGAACTCGCGTTGCCAAGGCGTGTCGGCGGCATACGCATGGCCGGGTTGCGATTCTCTCGCGGCCTGAATGGTGAGCAACTCACCTGCGAGGTCTCGCACTGCTTCCTCGGCTTGAGCCTTGGCTTTAGCCCAGCGCGTTCCACCCAGCGAATTCAACGCAGGCCGAGCCTTGCCCGTGCCGACGTATTTGCTGACGAGATGCGCCTCGGTCATTGGCACATAAAGTTTTGGCGGTGGCTGGTCGCTGTCACTCGCGGCGTATTCAATGACGAGACATTCTTGTTCAGCATCGCCTGCCTCCACGGAAGGATTGGCAGTCTTTCGCCCGAGTCCGGTTGGTAAAATCTTCAATCCAAGGTAGCGTCCGATGCCATGTTGTAAATGAACGACATAATCGCCCTCCTCCAGATCAGTGAAATCAATGTCCAAAGCGGAACGCGCCGCAGCCGCATGCCGCGATTTGAGCCGACGTGCCCGCTGCACCTTGTAGCGGCCAAAGATCTCGGCATCTGTGATGACCACGACTTTGGCCGGATCGTAAAGAAAGCCCCGAGCCAGGCCACCTAAGTGTGTGACAAGGTGCGAGGTGAGGGATGAAGGGCGAGGGCTCGCTTCAGAGCGTTGGGGCGCGAGGACGGCGGACAGACCAGCTTCTCCCAATCCATACTCCTGCCAGATTTCAGAAAAGCGCTGGCGCTCGCCATCGTTGTTGCAAAAGACATGCACGGCGTAGCCTTGGCGCAGCCATCGATGCAATTGATTGAAAAACTCCCGGCGCTGCGCCTCGGCAATTTGCTGCTCGGGAGATCGTTCGCCCAAGGGTCGGAACGCGTCCAGGCTGGAGAAAGGCAGCCAGGCGTTTTGCGGACCGGATGATGCGGGCGAAACTTTGGATGGGTTTTCCGGCGATGGCTCCAAGGGATTCACGCCGGCAGATGGAGCAGGTTCCTCTTCGGAAACAGCCACCGTGATCATGCCTCTCTCACTCAACTGATCCAATAGGTGGGTCCAATCGAGGAAAAAGGGGTCATTGGCCGGGATTTGTTCCGCGTAAAGCACGGCGTGCTGGTGAAGTTCTTGGGGTTCACACAGTAAAAAGATAGATCGCCGAGGAAGGTAATCGACCAGTGCAGCTAGAGCGAATTGACCTGTGGCCACCTTTCCCGCGTCCGTTTGCGCCGAGCTGGATTCACCGAGATCAGTGCCTTGACCCGCATCTGGGCTGTCCATGATTCGCCTGAGCGTCGCGATTTCGCCTCCAGGCGGAAGAGTGATCGTTTCGATTTGTTCACGTGAGATCTGGGTATTTGGATTGAAATAGCGAAGTGATTCGAGTTCATCGCCAAAAAACTCGAGTCGCACCGGCCAAGGGCTGGTCAGGGGATACACATCCAGAATGCCGCCGCGCAACGCGATCTCTCCTTTTTGAGTGACCTGCGCCTCAGGCTCGTAGCCTTGTTCTTCGAGCCATTCGATCAAGTCGAGCGGAACAACCCGGTCGCCGCGCGACAGGACACGGGTTCGCTCCTTAATCATTCCCGGTGGAAAAGTGCGTTGCATCAAAGCAGCCACCGTCGTGATGACTAACGGAGCAGCTTGCGGATGGCGAGCCGAGGGCGAGGACAAAGCTACGAGCGTTTCCAGGCGTTCGCTGATTACATCGGCATGAGGAAGTTTAGCTTCGTGCGGAAGTGTCTCCCACGCGGGGTAGAAGAGAGAGGCCGAGAGCCCGAGATCGGCGGCCGAGGACAAAGGCACACTTGCCTGAGACTTCGATCTCTTGGCTTCGAGCTCTCCCGGTCGTTCGATGCGCAGCCACGTTTCGATATCCTGGTGAAAACTCTCCTGAATTTTGACACCAGCGGTAACCACGACAATCGGACGTTCCGGAAACATCTGATGCAGCAACGCCGCAAAAAAAGGTTGAGCAGCGCGGCTAATCCCACGGCAGAGCACCTCTCCTCCGGACCCGAACAAGCCACGCATTGATTGAAGCTCGGGAGTTTGCGAGATGAGGGTGATTATGTCGTGCTCGATCATTGCTTAAGAATTGTCTCCGAAAACACGCCAAACGTTGCACTTCCCACGTTGACGCGTCAAGGGAAGGGCGAGCGCGGCAATCAAACTGACTTCAGCATTCAACACAGACAGTCCGTCGGAACAAAATGCCGACATCAACGCAGTCCAGCTCCAATCAAACTGAGATTCTGCCTTCGGCGTTGTTGCTCAACGCTACGATCGAGGTCATTCGCTTCGTTGACTTCGGGCGAAAATCCGTGGCTTTCGGATGACAGTCGATGGCGACTCGTGCTTAACTGACGAGATGCAAAACCCAATTATAGTGGCTCTCGATGTTAAAAACGCTGAGATGGCCTGGGACCTTGTCCAGCAGTTAATTCCGGTGGTCGGCGCTTTCAAGATTGGAAGCGAGCTGTTCACGAACGCTGGTCCGAGTATAGTCCGGTCGATTCGGCAAGCGGGCGGCTCGGTTTTCCTCGATCTGAAATTTCATGATATTCCCAATACGGTGGCGAAAGCAGTCGCCGCAGCCGTCGAGTTGGATGTGCAAATGTTGACGGTCCACACGAGCGGCGGCGCAGCAATGCTCCAAGCGGCCGAAGACTCGGTACACGCCACAGCACGGAGATTGGGGAAGACTTCGCCTCTAATCCTCGGCGTGACGGTGTTGACAAGTTTGGATGGAAACGAGCTGGGCGCGGTCGGCTTCGAGTCAAACGTCGGACGACAGGTCGAGCGGTTGGCTGCGCTAGCCGTCAGAGCAGGGTTGCGCGGATTGGTCTGCTCACCGCTGGAGGTCATTGCCTTGCGATCAATCGTGCCAGCCTCTATGCAGCTCGTGACACCAGGGATTCGTGCTGAAGGCGATCAAGCGAACGACCAGAAACGGACCTTGAGTCCGCCAGAAGCGTTGGCTGCGGGCGCCAATTGGCTGGTGATTGGTCGGCCTATTTACGCCGCATCGAACCCCAGGGCTGCCGCCGAGAAAATCCTCGCTTCCCTGCCGCTTTCTTCGAAGTGATCGGCCCGTTCCCAGAATAATCACCACTTCTGGGCGATCGCAAATTCGGAGATTCAGAGCGCGTCGCTCACCAGACCTGAACCGAATCGGCGGCGAAGATTTCTTCGAGCAATGCGCGGTAATCCGCATCGGGTTTTGTGAGATCGAAAACCTTCACCTCGTGATCGGCTTGCTCACGTTGGAGCGGAATCAGTCGCGCCGCCAGAGAATCCTCGGGAATGGTCACGATGTGCAATAGATGACGCATGTTAAAATCGAGCAACGTAGTTGTTCTCCGCTGATAGAGTGGCCAGTTCCTGATCGGTGATTTTCTGGTGCGCGAAAGCCGTCTCCCCAATCTCATCCAAATACGGCGACCCGCTCTCGACATAAATCGGCCGGCCTGATTCGCCGATGATCGGCAAGTATCGCGCGTAATTCTCGTCATCCACCAGATCGTCGGGATATTCACTCAGAGCCAGCACCGCGGCGCCGCGAAAATAGATGCGCACTACAACCCTGCGAGAAGCCTCGATACCCGCGGCGATCCGGACGGCCTCGGCTGGGCGAGGACTGGTCCGCGGATCACCGGTGATGATAAACAGGATGTTCAAGTTCAAGGATGAATCAGTTGTGAGAATTTTTTCCAGACCAGCCACGCCGGCCACGAGCCGCCGGGCTAATTGAAGCTGACGAAACGATCGGTGCCACTAATGAGATCCGTAACCATAGTGAGTCCTGCAAGGATGGCTTTGTCGCTCAGAGCGAGGTTCCTCCGTTGTGCCCCATAAGCACAGGCAAACAATCTAAGCCCACGTTCTTTCAGAGCTTGAAGATGAGGGTCGGTCACTCCCGCCAGTGCTTCATCAATACAATACAGATAAACGCTGACTCCTTCAGCCAGCGCGATTGCGGCCAGCTTTAAGGCGCGCTGAAAATTTGGATGCTCGGGCCGCACTGAAACAAGGAGGCCAAGTTTTTTTCCACGGAACGACATTTAGCCACCTAACGACCCAAGACCGATTTCACCACGGCCACCAAGGTTTTCGGGAGAAATGGCTTACCGATGAACCCGTCGGGTTTTATTGAATAATGCCGCATGATTTCTTCGCCGACATTGCCGCTGAACAGGATCGTTTTTAGGTCCGGCAGGACCTGCTTGCAGCGTTCGATCAACTCCATCCCGTTAATTGGGCTCATCAGGAAGTCCGTCAGCAGCAGTTCGGGCTTAGGCTGATCATTCACCAAAGCCTGGAGCGCCATCTCTGGATTGATAAAGAATTTCGGTTTGAAGCCCTTCAGTTTCAAAATCACTTCGACGACTTCACCTATCATCGATTCATCATCGACGACATAGATTACGATCGGGTTGCTTTCAGCTTCCGGAGAGCTTGGCGGGAGAGCCAGGTCATCAATCTTCAAATCCATAAAGTAAACACACTCATGCTGGACTGCCGAGAGGGAATACCGTGCCGATGAAGTTATCAAGGTTAATAATTGCAAAGAGCCGAGCTCAGCCTCAGACGTCAGAATTTCGGAGACCTCGTGCGAAAAGGGATCGCGAGTCCTAAATCAGCGCGTAAGAGTCACACAGGCTGCTGAACACACGTTGATCATTGATACCTCAAATCTCATGCCAGCCTACAACATGTATGACACGAGAAGTCGCTGATCGCCGCCTTTACGCGTGGAATTTGCCACGCATAAAAATATTAAGCGCTGATTTGGGCGAGTTTTGTGCGCTTGACTAAATGTGCTTGAAAGCGCTTATTCTAGTGCGTGGAAAGCTTTTGAGTAGCAACGGATTTTTTCCGAAAACTCAGTTCTACCACCTGACAGCGTACCATAGTCACAATGATAAGAAGACCTGCGCACCCGTCCGTGTTCTACACTTTCAGCCGTTGGTGGAAGTTTTTCCTTAAAGTCGTGAATTGCTAATCGAAGGAGAAAACTATGCTCTGGTGGACATTAAAGCAACTTAAAGCAGACGATTGGAGGGCGCGCGAGAGCGCAGCCAAGAAGCTGGGTGTATAGTGCTCCCCCAAAACTAGACCAGGGGTTTAGATGGTGAGTGAAGAGAAACCATCAGGACAACTGGAAGAGCACGATGAAACGACAACGAAAAAAGCACAGTGGGGTTTTCAAGGCCAAGGTGGCTTTGGAGGCGGTGAAAGGC
>SIBE01000114.1 GCA_009695265.1 Pedosphaera sp.
ATCCAAAACAGTTTGTTCATCGGGCGAGAGTGGCCTGCGTTTATTTCCAGACATCCGCGAAGTCTAAAAAAGTTCGGGATGAATGTCCCGAAAAATCGTTCAACCTCCTCGCCCCCATAACGCACCTCAGCTCAACGGGCGCTTCCTAATGCAGAACTGAAACAGTAGTCGAGTGGCAATCGACTTGGCGCTCAATATCCGGCGTTAAATCAAATTCAACGCCGTGATCGCCCAAGACCAAACTGATCTCCAGCGCGCACCGGCCGGCCGTCGCGAAAATCGATCTCGACCATCTTCTCGCTTTGAACCGCAGTGCCGTTTTCATCCGTCAGGCCCGCAAGAATTTTCCTGCTCTTCGTCTCGATCACATCGCCCGTGGAAGGATAGGCGTAGCGTCCGTCGATGCTGAACGTGATCCAGCCAGGCTGATCGCGAACCTGAATGCTGGCAACTTGCGGTGGCGGCATCAGCGTCGCATCAAAAATGTGAAGACGGCTGTTCGCCGCGTCGGTGAGCCAGATCTCGCGTTCGTCCGGCGTCAGGCCAACACCGTGACTCGGACATCCGTGACGCTTCACCGGCCCCTTGGCGAAGCCCTGGACTTCGACGCGATGGAGTTGCTTTCCAGTTCGTAAATCTCCGATCTCGAAGCCAAGAAGTTCATTCACGTTGACGAAGCAGAGAGTGCCCGAACTGTTGACCGTGAAGGGCCTGATGACGTTGCCGAACGGGCCAACCTCGCGTGAAATGCTATGTGCTCGCGTGTCAGTGACGCGAAGCAATGAAGATTTCAACCCGGCAAGGTAGGCATGTTTTCCATCGAGCGAATAAACCGTGTTGTGCGCGCCGGAATCGGGCACAAGCTTCTTGATCACATCTCCTGAAAGTGCATCAATCACGTGCCAGTGGGCTTTCTCGAGTGAAGGCAAGTACATGACGCGTCCATCCGGCGAGAGAGCCATCCGGTCGCAGCCGCCCTCATACGGTTTCTCCCATAGGAGCTTTTCGGTCAACAGATCAAAGCTCATCAGGGTCTTGAGAGTCGTGACATAGAGCCGCCGCGTTGAAGCGTTCGCGGCTACACCCTTGACGTTCATCGGTTTCCCCTGTTCATCCAGGCCAGCGGAAGGAATCCGCTTCACGAAACGATGTCCGTGATCCATGTCGAACACGAGTACCCCATGGCCACCGTATTCCAGGTAATTGCGAATTCCCGGCGTGGCCACATAGAGATAATGGTTCTCGCTTGAGGCACGCTTGGAATCACTGACAGAAGCTCCTCGTTGAGCGTGAGCTTGAATGCGCGGCCCGAGGCAAAGGACGAGAAGCAAGGCTGCCCGGCAAAGCCTCTTCAGGAAGAGGCGCAGGATCAGTAGGTTCATAAAGTTGCTTGACTGTTGTCGGCTGTGGTTCGACGAGTGGCTGTGAAACCACTCAATCGTAGCAACGTATCAAAGCAAGCTCGATTTGCACTCGTTTTGCGCGCCAACCCGTTTTGCACAAATGAGTCCGTCTGCGTATGGCGGACTTTGTCCCCATACGAAATAAAATTCATGCGAGAGAACTCGCTGGCGGAATCAGGGACAGACTACGCCGCCTTTGCGAGCGGTGATCTTCGTCCAAGTTTGATCAATCCAACGATGTCCAAAATCAATCCCACGCGGCCATCGCCGAGAATCGCCGCACCCGCGAGTCCCGGATTTGCCTTGAAGGTCTCGCCAAGGCTCTTGATCACGACTTCCTGCTTGCCGATCAGTTGATCGACGATCAAGCAATAAGGCCGGCTGTCGGTCTCGACGACGATGGCAATCGATTCGGTCGCCTCGGTTGACTTTGGGGCCACGTTAAACATTTCGGACAGTCGCACCATCGGGATCAGGCGACCGCGCACATTCACCATCTCGCCACGTTCATGAACAGTGCTGAGGATGTCGGCGGTCGGGCGGAACGATTCGCGCACGGAAAGTGTGGGCACGATGTAGCGCTCAGGGCCGACACCGACGATCAATCCATCGATGATCGCGAGAGTAAGGGGCAGGTAAATCGAGAAACGAGTCCCCTTCCCGAGGGTCGATTCTATTTCAATTTTCCCGCGCAACTTGTCAATATTCCGGCGGACAACATCCATCCCAACACCGCGCCCGGAAATGTCGGTGACCTTGTCGGCTGTCGAAAATCCCGCGGCGAAGATGAAGTTGAAAATTTCCTTGTCGGAAAGGTTCTCATCCGGCTTGACCAATCCCTGCTGGATGGCCTTGTTCAAAATGCGATCACGATTCAAGCCGCCGCCGTCATCACGAATCTCGATGACGATATTGCCGCCCTGATGATAAGCCCGGAGAGACACCGTGCCGTATGGCGCCTTGCCTCGCGAGAGGCGGATCTCGGCGTTTTCGATGCCGTGATCGACCGAGTTTCGCACCATGTGAACCAGCGGATCCCCGATCTCCTCAACAATGGTGCGATCAAGTTCCGTGTCTTCACCGCTCATTTCGAGTTCGACCTGCTTACCAGCCTTCACCGAGAGGTCGCGAACAAGTCGCGTCATCTTCTGGAAGGTGGATCGCACGGGCACCATCCGGAGCGACATGGACACACGCTGCAAGTCTTTCGTGATTCTTCCAAGCTGCGCCATGTTGCGCGTCAATTGCTGGCTCTGAATTGAAGTCAGTGAGGGATCTTGCGCCACCATCGATTGCGCGATCACCATTTCGCCGACGAGATCCACAAGACTGTCGAGCTTGAGGGTGTCCACCTTGACTGAGGTGGCACCAGTGCTGACGGGAGCTGGACCACTCGCAGAGGCGGTCGCCAGAGGCTTGGAGGCGTTTGGTTTGGCCGGAGACGCCGGGTTGACCACAGCTTCAACCACGACTGCTGGAGAGCTAACGACTTGACCAAGCTTTGCCGGGGACGCCGGGGGGGCAGCTTGAGGAACAGCGGCACTGAGAGCTTGCGCAGGCTGCTCGGATGGCGGATGAGCCGCAATCGGCTTGGGGGCGGAGCTTTCTCCATGCACCACCGATTGAATGCGTGCGAGTTGAGACTGGGTGGGGATTAGAATCGGCTCACCAGTTTTCTGTCCGGAGAGACGTATTTCCATCTCAGCGACGAACTGAGTGAGCGTGTCCCCGCCTTTGAGAATGATATCGATGATGTCGGAATCGATCGAGAGTTTGTGCTGACGCGCAAGATCAAGAAGGGATTCCAGCTCGTGAGCGAGCTTGTTGATTGGACGAAGATTCAGGAAACCCGAGCCCCCCTTGAACGTGTGGAACGCCCGGAAGATCGAGTTGAGCGTGTCCGCATCAGTGGGATTCTCCTCAAGCTTCAGAACTCCCTGCTCGATGTTCTGGAGATGCTCGTGGGACTCGTTGCAGAATTCGCGCAACAATTCTCCATCGCCTTCGATGTTGAGTGAAAGAGGATCCTCTTCCGGCACACCGGTCGAATCCGGCGCTGACACCAGCACCGATGCTGCCGATGCAGCGGGTGCGCTGAATCCGGGCACTGCGGGCAGTTTTTTTCCGGCTTGATGCTCGGGCAAGGCGGATTGCATCCACGAGATCCAATCACGCAAATGTTGAAGGTTATCAGCGCTGAATGAGCCTGTGTCGAAAACTTGATCGACCCATTTGCGGGCAAGAGCGGTAGTCTCGACCACAGCAGCGGGTGCCGTTTTGCTCGCGACAAGTTGCTCCACATCCGAAAGCAGACAGTTCACCGGAAGCAATCCGGCGTCCTTGCCCGGTTCGGCAAAAACAAGTTCCAACGCAATTTTCTCCACGAGCTGCGTCAGCGCCGCGGAATCGAAGTTATCAGGAATGGGCATAATGTTCAGAGAGCCTTTTCAGACAGGTATCGGCTGTCGAGCCGGAGACTTGAGGAATAAGTTCGCTTGCAGCATCCCGATCTTGCTCCTGCTCAAAATGACGATGGGTTAGCCGCGTGGGATCGTACCACCGCGCCGGTGGGAGAGTTATTTCTGGACGGATTCAACCGAAAACCAGCAAGGATTGGGTGATGGGATCGACGCGATTGTGATTTAGAAGCTTGTCGATATAAGGCTCGCTGAGCTTTTGCCCGTCAGGTACCAACAAGAGTCCTGATGGCGTGTAAATGCCTCTGGCAAGCACCATCCCAGGACGAAGCTCATCCAGTCCGATCTGCCGTTGCCGCCTTGTAACTGCGACTTTCGGGAGACAGCGCATGAATACCCGCACCGCCTCTGGATCGTAAGCGGTTCCGCTGTCATGGCGTATGAATTCGGTCGTGACGCCCGGTTCTTGAATACTGTGCGCGTAGCCGACGGCCACAGTAAGAAGCCGCGCGAGCCAGGGAATATTCTCTCCCATCAGCCCATCGGGGTAACCGTTCCCATCCACTCGCTCGTGATGGGAACGAATGACTTGTCCCACTCCCTCGAGAGGCTGGACGAACCGGGCCAGTTCCTGACCGAGCACCGGATGATGCTCGATGAGGGTCCGTTCCGATTCACTCAACGCATCGGGATCTTCCTCAAACTTGCGAATGAGAGGACGCGGCACGCCGACCAGCCCGATGTCGTGCAACCAACCGGCGATCTCGAGAACCTGTCGCTCGTCCGAGGGTAGATTGAGCTCGTCCGCCATGGCGTGCGCCAGCTCATACACGCGGCGGGCCTGGCTGCCGAGCGCAGGGTAAAATGTCTCCAGGGTGTTGACACACAACTCGACCGAGTGCTGGAGATTTTGAGCGAGCGCCGTGTTGAGCCGGGCCAATTGCTGATTCTGATCCTCCACCTGGGCAACCTGGCACGCCAACTCCTGATTGAGCGTCGCGAGCCGCTCATTCATCGCCATGGTTGAAGCTTGCAACGCGCGGTTGCTGCAAATGAGTTCGTAGCGCTGGACCGCATTCTTGATCGTGGCCAGCAGCTCTTCCCTGAGCCATGGCTTGATGACGAACCTGAAAATTTCCCCCTTGTTGATGGCGTCGATAACCGTGCTGAGATTCAATACAGCGGTGATCAGGATGCGCGTGGCGTCCGGCTGAATCCTCCTGGCTTCCGATAGAAACTCGAGCCCAGTCATGGCTGGCATGCACTGATCCGTGATGAGGACCGAAAACTGTTGCGATTGGAGCCGGGCAAGCGCCTGGACCGGATCGCCGACGGCTTCAACTTCATATCCGAGCGAGCGCAGCGTCTCGCGAAGCGCCGCAAGCACCAACTCATCGTCGTCAACCACAAGAATGCGGTTGCCGGCTGGAGGGACTGGATGCGTATTTGAAGCGGCCATGTGTGTTTGAAGCTTCTGGTTAAGAATAAGACTGCCACGCTGACGCAGCAGGCGAGACGTAAGAACGATGCAGACGGCGAAGATTACTGGAAGAGCGGTCGAGGTTGGCCCGTTCCGCGCGAACGGCAGCCATCTGGTGTTCCAGAAGCTCGAGATTGTCCATCTCCATCCGCATCAACTGCTCAAAGGTTCCTTTCAATGTCGAGTCCCGCGCACCAGCCAACTCGCCGGCCCGTTCGGAAACACGCTCCGCACCAATGATCAAGCCCTGCAAGTCCCGTTTGGCTGCCTGGATGCCTTTCAGATTTTCCCAGGCACCCTGCTCGATCGCCCGGCGCTCGGCATCCGTCAGCGCCCTCCACTGCGCGTAGAGCTGCTGGATCTCGGGTTCGGCGGGCATGGATGACATCCTGGATTGCCGACTGTGGTTCACGCAGGGGCCAGCACCGGTTGAACTCCGGGAACGGGCTGACCTCCATGCTGCAGCATCTGCTGCCATGCATCGCGCAGGACCGTAAGGCGGTGAAGGGTATCCTTGATCCCCACTGGCTCCTTCTGAATGTTGCTCTCATTCAGGCGGCCATCCATGTAGTTGTAGAGCTGCCTCATAGTGACCGAGAATTCCCCACCGCGCTTCATATCGAGCGCCTGGCTGAGTTCAGCGATGATGGCTTGAGCCTTGATCACATTGTTGCCGATGGTCTCATTGAACTCGACGGGATCATCAAGTGTGAATCCGGTGCCGGCTCGGTCAAGGAACCGAATGGCCCCGTCAAATAGCATGAGGACGAGCTGGCCGGGAGAGGCCGTCTTGGTGGCAACTTGCCTGTAAGATTGCCAGGGATTCGAACGTATCATGAGTTTTTAGTATTCTTCCGGGAGAGTAGAGGCCACGAGGCGTGCAATTTGGCGGATTGTTTCACGAGGGGGATACGCAGGATCGTTCACCATTTCTCGAGCGCGCTGCACCGAGTCAATCCGGACTTCGGGAGTGTTGCGAAGAGCTTCATCGAGCGCCCCCGCGCTACTGAGGTCAACCTTGTCCGCAAGAACCCGAGCAGCCTGCTGGGTGGGACGGCTTGAGCCAACTCCTTCAATTCTGCCTGTATTCAGATGTGAATGTATTTCCATACGACT
This sequence comes from Pedosphaera sp., assembly GCA_009695265.1. Taxonomy (GTDB): domain Bacteria; phylum Verrucomicrobiota; class Verrucomicrobiia; order Limisphaerales; family SIBE01; genus SIBE01. The sequence goes on from SIBE01000114.1 coordinate 6,417, forward strand.
TTTTTGGTTGCGGCAGGCTTCCAATCCCTCATACGAGAGGCGTTAAGCGGCCTATCGACCAAAGGGGAAAACACTTTAGGAAAAAATTTTCCGGGAATCTTTACCGAGAGGGCAGCGTCCCCACCAACGCACCCGTGACGAACTGCCCGAAACGGCGCGGAGAGGCCAGCACGACTGAGGAATCCGCCAGAGGATGCGAAGGCAGATGTTTCGTAAAATAGAGGCGTGCAGCCTTGGCCGTGGCTTCCTCGCCGCCATCGTACAGCTCATCCACTGCCCAGCGAATCAGCGGTTCATCGCTGTCCACCAATGCCATGCGCCAACCGATCGCGATTGGAGGATAGGCGTGATAGTAGGTCAAATGACTAAAGAACACGGCATGACACCCCGTCTTCTCGCGGATCTTCTGAAAGAATTCCACCGGAAGTTGGTCTGCTGTCTGCCAATGGCCCCGCCCCGTCCATTCACGCAATTGATCTGGCGTGACAGGGACAAGCTCAAATCGCCCCATCCTGGACAATTCTTGTAGAAGCACCGGTTCCAGCACGTCTCGACCTGCGGAAAGATCACCCGCAGCCCCAGCAGTGGACGGCAGGATGGCCACGCGTTTCAACGCGGCAGGCAGCTGGGTGGTGGCGTTGAACACGTTTCCACGTCCAGCCGAGACCCTTGAGTGAGGCGGTTTCGCGGCGCTACGCGCAACCGCACAACCAGCAGACAAGACGATGCAGAACGAGAGCGAGAAGCCCTTTTGTAGCGCCCGTAGAAGCATCGGGGAGAGTTTGGTGGCGTAAATTGTCATTGCTATGCACTGCACATCTTTTCATCGACAAACTAGCGAAGTGGTTAACTGAAAATAATCCAGCTTCCCCTTGAAGGATCACAGGAACCCACGTGCCTCATGAGGCGCTAAATCCGAGCCTCTGGGAAAGAAACTGCGTCTGCTGCTTGATCGATGCTTGAGCCGTCTCCATCGAGACAAAACTGTCGATCAGCCGGGAACGACTCGACTGCACAACGCGCTCGAGGTCCGCCACCTGTTGATCAATGTCGGAAGCCTGCTTCGTCAGATTAGCCTGCTTCTTGAGCAACGTCCCTTCGTCACCGATGGTCTTTTCCAAATAATCGCCCAGTTTCTTGGCGATTCCATTCGTTTGATCTGTGAAAAGCTCAGCCAGGTCATTCAGATTATTGGCGAGAACCGAGTCCAGCTTGGAGCCGTCAGAGAGCTTGATGGTGTTGTCATTTCCGTTGGAAACAATCCCAAGCTTATCAAGATGATTGATCACGCCATCCAGGCCGGATGCTTTTGAATAAACCAGTCCCCGAAGTGAAGAGGATATACTCTCGGCATCGCCCTCCGACGCCAGAGTCCCGGCGGTCACTTTGCCCTTGGCATCGGTGGAACTGGCCGTTTCCGCATCGATCAAGGACTGGGATTTGTTATACTCGACAATGAAATCAGTGATCGCACTCCTGATCTTGGCGGTGTCGCCTCCAACGCTCACCGTCGTGCTCCCGCCTTCTGTGAGGGCGGTCACGGACAATCCCACGAGCCCGGAACTAGCCTCGGTGATCGTATTGGAATGGCTCCGCAATTGTCCACCGCCGTTGACAGTGTAGAGAACGTCCTTGCCCCGCTCAATGGCGCCGGCGGAGAGTTTGGTCGCGGAGAGAAAATTGCCGGTCACATCTTCGAGCGCCATCCCGAGATCACCGGTGCCTTTGTTTGCGAGGACGAAACGATCGTTCAGCGAGTCGTAACTCGCCGTCACTCCCGCGCTCGAATCGTTGATTCGTTTCAACACGGTCGCGACGCCGTCAGAGGAACTGAAGGAGATCTCGGCACCATTGATCTTGAACTTGCCCGCGCCGGCACCGCCGTCAGTGATCGGTGTGTCCAGATTGGACGAGGATAAAGCCGCGGCTAATTTCACACTTCCCAGGCTGGCATCACTGGTCACCGTGGTGCCGCCGTTATTGTTGAGCTTGGCGACTTGAAGAAAATTGCTGGAATCAGCGGTGCTCCCGAGAACGATTTGGCCACTAGAACTCGTGAATGAAATCTTGTCCGTTGTCGCGTTGTAGCTTCCCGTGACAGTTCCGCCGGTCGCAGTGCCAACCTTGTCAAAAACCTGCTTCAACGTGTCGGAAGTGGCTACTGTGATCTGTTTGCCGTTTACCGTGAACGCACCGGCAGTCACGTTGACAGCAAATCCTGCATTGCTCAGAACCAGACCGGAAACGTCATTCGACGCATTCAGCGGCTTTCCGGCGCCCTCGGCGCCAATCTGCTTGGAGACAGTCGCAAGTTGTGTGAAATTGAATGCGAAATTTCCCACAACCGCACCCACACCTGCGCTGGCCGTTGCCATCTTCGCATCAGCAACAGTCGCCGTGCGGCTGTTAAATAGATCGGGAGATTTGAGTTCGTTGACACGGTTTTTCAGCACACTCAACTGGGTGAAAATGCTATCGTAAGAATTGTTCTGCTCACGCAACGAGCCTTGCTCGAAACGCAATCGCTTTTGAGGCAGGCGCTCTGTGTCCACCAACTGATCAACCAGCGTTCGCCAGTCAAAGCCGGATGCTAAACCTGAAATACCTAAGTCCATGTTTTCGTCATCGGCAGTCCCGAAGATTACTTGAGGGGAATAATTCCATTGATTACCCGTTCGCTCAAACCCGGCCAGTCGTCACGAGTGTCCCTTCCAAGAAAAACAAAAGCCCGGCCGACCTCACGATCGACCGGGCTCGAGTATCGAACCTGAATTCAGCGTTAGCTGAGCAACCGCAAAGCGGATTGCGGGTTCGAATTTGCCTGCGCCAACATCGCCGTGCCTGCCTGGACGAGAATGTTGTAACGGGCAAACTGTGTGCTTTCATCCGCCACATCCACATCCTTGATGCGACTGTTTGCGGCCGAAAGGTTATCCTTCAACACTCCGAGGCCTCCGCTTGTCGAGTTCAAACGCGCAACGTTTGCGCCCACGCTTGAGCGGTCGGTGGCGAGCTGCGTGATGGCAGCCTTGACGTTTGTCAGAGCCGTGGCCGCGTTCGCAGCAGTATCAACCGCGGTGCCGCTGCCTGTCGCGGTGGTATAGTTCGAGTCGCTGAGGTCGGCGGCATTCATGGTGAACTTACTGCCCTCCTCATCCTTCGTGACAGACAGGTTGCTCGCACTGCTGAACAAGCTGACACCGTTGAACTCTTTGCCCGCTACGTCCGAGACGTAGCTTTGGAGCGTAGAGAACTCTTTTTGATAGAGACTCCGATCTGAGTCGGTCTTGGTCGCATCCTGGGAGAGAACACTCAGTTCGCTCATACGATCCAACGCCTTGCCCACTTTCTTCAGGAACCCATCCTGGGTCTGGCTGAAGGATATGGCGTTGCCAACATTGGCGTTCGCAGCTTGGATACGGTTGATCTGCGCATCGAAGCGCAGAGAAACTGCCGCACCAGCAGCATCATCATCAGGTGAAACCAACCTGGAACCTGAAGACAAGCGCGCAAGCGACTTGGCCAACAGAGCGGACGATTCACCGAGCATTCGGGCACCACTTTGGGCCGACACATTAGTATTAATAACCATACGAGACTCCTTCCATGAGTCACCCCGTTTTGAGCGGGGGTTTTATTGCGCGACATCCTGCCGCGGGTGGAATTTATTGGAGGCATCCACCGATTTCCTTGTTGGCCCTTACTGGCCGCCAACCGCCATTGTCTTACGACACCCAACTCTTCGGCAATTGGTGAAAACACTTTAGGCAATGTTGGCCGCCACGACCAAATTTCTCTGTGAGCTGGAGACCGTATAAGTGTAGGAAGCGTATTTCTTTGAACATAATTCTTGACGCGAACACTCCGAAACCATACAAAGCCACAGGTTTAATTGAGTTCAGGCTTGGCCGTCAGAACTGAATTTATCAAAAACAATTCGTCAACCCTGAGCAACTATGACAACAGCAAGTGTGCAACGGACCTCCTTACTGGCGCTAATTTCCGCAACATTGGTATGCACCCCAGCGGCCTTCGCGAGCATCGTTTACGACAATTCGTCAACTGTGACAGATCTATCTACATATATAGGTGCTCAGAATGGCGTTGAGCTCGGAGACGAAATCGTTTTGGCAGGCACAGATCGCACCATCACTGATTTCCGTTTCGAGTATTTTCTGAGCGCCAACGCCAGCGGAAATGAGCAAGCACAGCTTACCTTTCGCTTAAACGACGGAACAGCACTAATCCCACTAAGCTCGGGCCGAAAACTTCCCAACACGCAATTTTTCCAAATATCAACAGACTCAGTCTCAGGACTTGAGACTGGGCGCAGCACTGTGGTGGCCAATGGCATCTCTGCTACCCTCCCTCTTGGAATTAAAAATTTTACTTGGAGTGTTAACTTCACTGGGATTGAAGCCGGTGAAGAGGTTGGCCTTGTGCTCAATTCCCCGCCGACAATTGGAAGCAGTCCCTCTGACTATTGGCAGTTAGATAATGGCGTTTGGACAACGGGACAAGTTGATGGTGGTGCGGTCCAAGGCTCTTTTGCAGCAAGAGTAACTGCCGTTCCCGAACCAAGCTCGCTTGCATTGGGCGCTTTTGGCGCTCTGGCCTTTTTGAGCTATTTGAGTCGTAAACGATCTATCTAAAGTCGCTGTTTAAGATTAGTTTTGAAAAAGCACAGGTTGAACCTGTGCTTTTTTGTTTTGAGTTATAGGGCTATCCAGTTGACTCTTGTGGCCTGCAAATTGCCCCAACCGGTGGGGTGTTTAAGGGCAAACTGGCTACCAGCCGTTGCGTCACAAGAGTCAAGTGCATAGGCCTATAAAGTTTTATGGTGGCCGCTACTGTGCGCTACTACCGCCAGTTCATTCGGGATTTGTTGCCACCTCGTTCTCTACTTTCAGATTAATACCATTTTCAAAGTAATTAGGAGTCACATCTGAATACCAGAATGCTCAACGGGGGAAGCGTTATCTCAGCCGACCAAGGCTGATTCTGAACTTGGTAACCATCAGCATGCACGCCACCAAGATTTCCAGCGTTGCTGCCGCCATACACACCAGCGTCACTATTTAGCACTTCGCGCCAGAACCCTGACTTGGGTAGTCCCACTCTATACGGGCCACGGGTAACTGGTGTGAGATTTAATATCACCAAAAGTTCAGACTTGGAATCACGACTTCGGCGGATAAACGACAACACGCTGTTCTCGTGATCAGAACAATCCACCCAACTGAAACCGTCATGTTCATAATCACCACTCCATAATGCTGACTCGGCTCTATAAAGATGATTAAGATCTTCAACATATAACTGAAGCCCACGGTGATAGGGACCTTTCTCAAGTAGCCACCATTCTACTTCGCCGTTGGCATTCCATTCGTTGCGTTGTCCGATTTCATTTCCCATGAACAGAAGCTTCTTTCCTAGAAAGAGCCACTGGTAACCTAGCAAGATCCTCAAATTCCCAAATTGTTGCCAGTCATCGCCTGGAATCCGTCTTGCCAATGACCCTTTCCCATGCACCACTTCGTCGTGCGAAAGAGGTAAAATGAAATTCTCATTGTGATGATAGAGCATCGCGAAGGTCAGGTCATTTTGATGGTACTTCCGGTAAATTGAATTCCTCCCAAAGTACCTGAGCGTATCGTGCATCCAACCCATGTTCCATTTGAACGAGAACCCCAACCCTCCGAGATACGGTGGACGGGTTACCAATGGCCACGCGGTGGATTCCTCCGCAATTGTTGCCACACCGGGCCACTCGACATGCACTAGATGATTGAACTCCTTCAAAAACTCGACTGCTTCCAAGTTTTCCCGGCCTCCATGTCGATTCGGGATCCATTCCCCAGCTTTGCGGGAATAGTCCAAGTACAACATTGAAGCAACCGCATCGACGCGCAGTCCATCGATATGAAATCGATCGCACCAAAACAGCGCATTAGCAGTCAAAAAGTTTCTCACCTCATGACGGCCAAAATTGAAAATCAACGTGCCCCAATCTTGATGCGAGCCTTGCCGTGGATCTTCGTGCTCATACAGTGAGGTTCCATCGAAGTTCGCCAATGCCCAAGTATCACGAGGAAAGTGCGCGGGCACCCAGTCCACTATGATGCCAATGCCCGCCGTATGAAGCGCGTTAACCAAAAACTGGAAATCCTCGGGTGTTCCGTAACGACTGCTCGGCGCGAAAAAGCCAGTCACCTGATAGCCCCACGAAGGATAGAATGCATGTTCTGCCACAGGAAGAAATTCCACATGTGTAAACCCCATCTTGGTGACATAATCAACAAGCACGCCGGCAAGTTCCCGATAACCCAAAGACTCAGAAACAGTCTTCTTCCTCCAAGAGCCAATATGAACCTCGTAGATGCTCATCGGTTCTCTAAGGACATCACGCTGTCGTCGTCGCTCCATCCAATTTTGATCGGACCAACTAAACTTCAAATTATTCCAAACAATTGATGCCTGCTTTGGAGGAACTTCAAAGAAAAAGCCGTATGGGTCCGTCTTGGTGATAACCTCCCCTTCTGATGTCTTAAGCTCAAACTTGTACAGTTCGCCTTCTCCAATTCCTGGAATGAAAATTTCCCATACCCCGGTGGAACCGAGAATGCGCATGGGATGATAACGTCCATCCCAAGCATTGAAGTTCCCCACCACACTCACTCGTTGCGCATTTGGAGCCCATACGGCGAAGCTCGTACCGGCAACCCCATCAATCACGCGAAGTTGCGATCCCAACTTTTCGTAAATCTTTCGTTCATTGCCTTGTGCGAACAGATACACATCGGCCTCACTCAACGTTGGAAGGAATGAGTATGCATCCCTTCCTTGTCTCACATGACCTTGCTGGTCAATCGTTCTCAAGTCATAGGCATAAACGGAATCGGATTCCAACGTGACGCCTTCGAACAATCCAGTCTCATGGATCCTCTGCAGTTTGAAACTTGGCTTGGCAAGCTCATGAACTGGCACTACTTCAACCTCCACCATGGTCTGAAGATACGCCCGAACCACAACACCTTTTCCCGTTCCGATAGGGTGCATTCCGAGCAATTCGTGTGGAGAGCGATGTCGAGCCTCAACGATGGAATCAAGTTCTTCAGATATTAGAATCATTTGAAAGTGCTGCTTTAGGCGCGTTCGATTCGCCCATGCAATCGAGAGACTGCGCCGTGCCGTCGTCAACTGGGGTGGATTCTAATGACGTTGTCACGCAGGAGCAATCACAAGGCTCAGAAATCCTGACTTGTAGGGAGAAAAGGAAAGGGGTTCGTGGAAGAAGGAAGAGCCTGAGGTGCGGGGGATGAGCTGGAAGCGGATGGCTTGCTTGAGATGAAATTGGGCACAAAGATCGGGCTATGCCTCAAGCGCAGTT
>SIBE01000115.1 GCA_009695265.1 Pedosphaera sp.
GTGACTCGTTGCAAAACATCGGGTTCCTTCAACGGCTGTGGCATCGGCATGCAAGCGTTGTAAAACGAGGGGCTCCAAATGTCCGTTCATTTCGCACCCAAGCGACCCCTGCCTTTCCACTACCGTTCCAGATGAAGTAGCCCTAGCAATTCTTCCAATGAACTTCCCTGCGGACGCTTTTGTCGCAACCGGGTTTTTAGGCATCGCATTCTTGACATGCGGCCTCGGGTACGGCGACGAAGTTCATTTGCCTTGCCATCCCCGTGGGCGCGTGGACTGCTTTCCCACCGTCTAAAGTCGAAACTTCTTGCGCTGCGGTACGTAGTCCCGGCTTCAGCCGGAGGGGCGTCGGCAAGCCCACTGGCGTTGGATTCTCCCACGCGATGCCTCCTGAAGCTGGAACTACCTGCTTGCCAGACTGAGAATTGCTGTTTTCGTGGTGCGTTGCCATCGCTACTCTGCTTCAAAACTTGTCAGCGACGAATTCCTTAAGCAGCTTTAGAGCGCTTGAAGATTGCGAACCCCACAACTGTCGAGTCTCTGTCCGGTTTGATCGAGCGCGTTACCTTTTTCAACGAGGAAACTGGGTTCACGGTTCTGCGGGTCAAAGCGATGGGACATCGAGACCTCGTGACGGTTGTTGGGTCGCTACCTTCCGTCAGCGCCGGAGAATGGCTCACGGCGGAAGGTGTTTGGACCCGTGATAAGGAACATGGCCTGCAACTCAAAGCGAACGTGCTGCGCTGCACTCCGCCAACCACCAAGGAGGGAATCGAGAAGTATCTGGGGAGCGGAATGGTGAAAGGCATCGGACCGGTTTACGCCAAGAAATTGGTGGAGCAGTTCGGCGAAGGCATTTTCGATATCATCGACAATTACTCAGTCAAACTCGAGGACGTGGATGGGATTGGTCCCGGCAGAAGAAAAAGGATCAAAGCCGCGTGGGCCGAACAGAAGTTCATTCGCGAGATCATGGTGTTTCTCCATTCCCACGGGGTCAGCACTGGGCGGGCTGTTAGGATTTTCAAAACCTATGGGGAAACCGCCATTGAAAAAGTTCGGACAAATCCGTACTCGCTTGCCAGAGATATTCCAGGCATCGGCTTCAAAACCGCTGATCAGATTGCACAAAGGATTGGCATCCCTCGAGACTCGGTGCTTCGGGCTGCTGCCGGAATTGACCACACTCTCATCGAGGCTGTCACTTCGGGACACTGCGCGATGCCTCGAGGCGAGTTGATTTCTCAAAGCGCGAAACTATTGGAGCTTGACCAGAGCATAGTGGAGCCGGCCTTGGTGCGTTCATTGGCAAGCAGCGAGTTGGTTGCGGAGCGAATCGAATGCGAGGATCTCATCTTTCTCCCCCGGCTTCGAATCGCTGAGGAAGGGATTGCCGAAGCCGTCAAAGCTCTGGCGGCTCAACCCTCGAATTATCCGCCGATGGATTTTGAGAAAGCCACCGCGTGGTGCCAGACGAAAACTGAGAAGGCTCTCGCTCCAAGCCAGAGGGAGGCTGTCGTGAAAGCGCTCTCCCATCGTTTCCTCGTCATCACGGGTGGGCCTGGGGTTGGTAAAACCACTTTGGTCAACTCGATCTTGACAATCCTTTCAGCCAAAAAAATCAAGTGTTTGCTCTGTGCGCCGACTGGTCGAGCGGCCAAGAGGCTCAGTGAAGTGACCGGTCTGGAAGCTCGAACCATCCACCGGTTGCTGGAATTTCAGCGCAGTGCGGGAGGGTTCACCCGAAACGAGGCCTGCCCTTTGGAAGGGGACTTGGTGGTGGTGGATGAAACGTCGATGGTGGATGTGCCGCTGATTTATGCCTTGCTTCGCGCGCGGCCCCGTGAAGGGAGTTTGATTTTGGTGGGTGATGTGGACCAGCTTCCTTCTGTTGGGCCAGGCATGGTGCTGGGCGACCTGATTCGAAGCGGTTCCGTGCCAGTCGTGCGTCTGACCGAAGTGTTTCGTCAAGCGGCTGAGAGCCGTATCATCACGGCTGCTCATGCGGTCAACCAGGGGTTGATGCCCGCGCTTCCCGCAGCCGATGAATCGTCCGACTTTTATTTCATCGAGCGAGATGAACCTGAGCAGATCACCCGGACCTTGATTGAGATCGTGAAGCGGCGGATTCCGCGCAAGCTTGAATGCGATCCTGTGCGCGACGTTCAGGTGCTTTCGCCGATGAACCGAGGTTCCCTCGGAACTCATGAGCTGAATCTGCAGCTGCAAAACGAATTGAATCCCAGCCGCCCTGGCGAGTCGTTTGTGGAAAGGCTCGGCTGGCAATTCCGAATCCGGGATAAGGTCATCCAAACCGAAAACAACTACGACAAGGAAGTTTTCAATGGCGACATTGGCCAGATCATCCGCATCGACCCGATTGAGCGCGAGGCTGTGATCCGTTTTGATTCCCGCGAGGTGACTTATGACTTCGGTGAATTGGATGAAATCTCGCTCGCTTACGCCATCACCATTCACAAATCGCAAGGCTCAGAATTTCCTGCTGTCGTCATTCCAATCTCGACGCAGCACTTCATGCTGTTGCAGAGGAATCTGATTTATACTGGGATCACCCGTGGAAAACGGATGGTAGTGATCATCGGTCAGAAGAAGGCCCTGAAGCTGGCCATTGAAAACAACAGAACTATCCGTCGCATTTCGGGTCTATTTGCCCGACTCACAGAAAGCTAGAGATAACGACAGAGGAGTTTGACGCTTCACCAGTCTCAGTGCGACTCATTTCGATCGGCTTCATCTCCACTTGAACACGCCCAGGATATTGGAGAAGTCATCGGTCCAAACCTCCGGGCGCGCCCGTCCTGCCAACGGTAGCCAATGCATATCGCGAGCTGTTGTTGCAAGGTCTTGCGCTTGCCGGGCTATAACGACCCAGTGAGAAGGCTCTTTGCCGTTCGCTTTGTCCTCAACGGTGTCGTCCCAAGCCACACAGGCCAAGCCCGCGTCCTTGGCTAGGTCTGCGACGACCGGTTCAAGGTCAAGATAACGATTCGAGATGTGCATGGCTAACACGCCACCCTGTGCCAGTTTACCAAGATAAAGTGCGAGCGCTTCCCGAGTCAGCAGATGCACCGGGATGGCATCCGAACTAAACGCGTCCAGAACGATCAATCCATAGTGTCGATCCGCCGCGTCGCGGAGCCGCAGTCGGGCATCTCCTGCAATAATGTGCGGCTTGACCTTGGCGCAGCTTGGTAGATAGGTGAAGAGCCGGGGATCTTGGGCAACGCGAATGACTGTCGGATCGATTTCGTAGAAGGTCCAATCCTGATTCGCAGTCGCGTAAGAAATCATTGAGCCAGTTCCCAAACCGATGACGGCGACTCGCGAAGAGATGGCAGCGGCGTTAAAGCCGTTCATGAGGCTCCCCACCGGCCCGCTTCGATGGTAATAAGCCAAAGGTTCGCACTGCCGGTTGGGATCGATGAACTGCCGACCGTGAGTAGTGTTCCCATGGATGAACCGATGGAACGTGCCGGTCGGATCCAACGTCACGTGAGAGATCCCAAAGAAATTGCGCCCGGCATAGAGGGTCCGCCCATGCATCTCCAGGTAAATGAACCCACTCAGCAACAGGGCTCCCACCGCTGATGCAAAACGGATCGGGCGATTCACGAACGTGTAGCAGACAACGGTCGGCACGGCAAAGATAAGAGCGTTGCTCAAGAGTCCGGGCTCCAGGCCGAGCACCGTCACCGCCGCGGCGACACCAATGGTAAAGAGTCCCAGGATGAGGATCAGCGCGATGCCAAAATCGACGACTGCGCTTTTCCAATTCGTGGCTTTGCCCAACGTTGCAGGCGCCAGACAGGCGAGCGCGATGGCGAGTGGGTATTCAACGGTGCCTCGGAATAACAGCGGCGCGATCAATGCGTTGAAGCCACCGCCCAAGACTCCGCCGAGAGAGATCCAAAAATAGAATTCAGTAAGGCTTTCCGCGGAAGGCCTCTCTTGCGCAAGCCGACCATGACAAACCATGCACGCGACGAAAAAGAACAGGATGTGCATCGACAACAGGAACCAGACGGGGTCCACCGCGTTCGACAGAATGACGAAGGTTAAACTGACGGCGGCAACGGGCAACGCGCGGATCATCCAGTGGTGAGGCAGTAACGGTTTACGTGCGAACACTAAAGTGAAACTCAATAGATAAAGGGCCAGGGGGATGACCCAAAGCAGCGGGATACTCGCGATGTCCGTCGTGATATAGCTGGTCACGCCCAGCATTAAGCTGGAAGGAATGAAGCCAAAGGCTATCCAGCGCAATCGGCTCTTTCCCGAGATGATTGCCGAGCGGTTTCGATCCGGAGGAGCTGAGGGGCCGGCAGCAGTTTTTGACCGTGGCTTGATGTTCCAAACAGTCAGGCCGCAGCAGGAAATTAGAAAGATCAAGATTCCGTAACCGCACGCCCAGGCCCAGCCCTGCTGTTGCAGCCGGAGGTGTGGTTCCACCACCAACGGATAGCCGAGTAGAGCGACCAAGCTGCCCAGATTGCTCGCGCTGTAGAGGAAATAGGGATCGTTGGCGGAAGGATGGCCGGTCATTGAAAACCATCGCTGCAACAGCGGGCTCGTGGTGGCAACGATGAAAAATGGAAGCCCGACTACCGTTAACAATACTCCGAAAAGCCAGAGCGAAGGGTTGGATTGCGTCGGTAGAGATTGAGCAGCTTTGTCCGGGATTATCATCGGAAGAGCGAACGCCGCCGTGAGCAGCAACAACAGATGCAGCCCGGCTTGACACCTGATTCCGAGGTGCCGACTGCTGAAATGTGAATAGGCATACCCCACGAGGAGCAGCGCTTGGAAGAACACCAGGCAGACATTCCAAACCGCGGGCGTGCCGCCGAGCAGTGGCAAAAGCAATTTGGCAACCATCGGCTGGATCCAGAACAGCAATGAGGCGCTGATAAAAAGCGTGGTGGAAAACAACAGGTAAATCATCAGGACTTTCGAATGTCGGGAGACAATCAGGATACAACTGCAAAAGTAAAGCCTGCGTTTTTGTGGCTCGGTCTGGCGCGGTGGGCCATTGATCGGGCCTCATGTTGAAGAGAGTCACGTGTATTCTTTCAATGTTTTCTCGCGATCCGTGCCATCTTCGCAGATGCTCCGTTCATTGTGACTGACGGAACTATTCCCAAGCCAACGCCCGATCCAACGCCCACGACTCACCGGCGCAGGCCGCGCTATGCCGGTAAATATCCGCGGCGCTTTCTTGAGAAATACAAAGAGCACAATCCGGAGCGGTACGGTGAGGCCGTTGCCAAGGTCCTCGCGTCGGGAAAAACGCCTGCCGGAACGCACCGGCCGGTCATGATGGCGGAAACCCTCGAGGTCCTCGCGCCCGACCCGGGCGAGCTCGCCGTTGATTGCACACTTGGTTACGGAGGGCATGCGCGCGAACTCATCGCCCGACTCCGACCCGGCGGCCAGCTCCTCGGTCTCGACGTTGACCCGATCGAGCTTCCGAAGACCGAGGCCCGATTGCGAGCGCTCGGCTTTGGCCCGGATAACTTCATGGCGCAGAGGAGTAACTTCGCCGGCCTGCCCCAGGTCCTCGCAGCCGCGGGCCTGGCAGGCGCCGACATCATCTTCGCCGATCTCGGCGTCTCTTCCATGCAGATCGACGATCCCGGGCGCGGTTTTTCAATGAAAGCGGAAGGACCGCTCGACATGCGCATGAATCCGCAGCGCGGCCATCCAGCTTCGGCTTTGCTCGAAAAGATTCGTCCCGACGCCCTCGCAGCTTTACTTCTGGAAAACGCTGATGAGCCCCAAGCCCCGGTGCTAGCTGCCTCCCTGGCTGGCCGTTTTTTCGCCACCACCACTGCGCTCGCTGTTGCCATCCGCGCCGCGCTCCCACGTCTTAACGAAGAGAGTCGTGAACTTTCCATTCGTCGCGTTTTCCAAGCTCTGCGCATCAGGGTGAATGACGAATTCTCCGCGCTCGAGTCCTTTCTGCGGTCTCTGCCCGCGTGTTTGAACTCCGGTGGCCGTGTCGCTGTGTTGACCTTTCATTCCGGGGAAGATCGCCGTGTCAAGAAAGCATTCGAAGCTGGACTGCGCGACGGCTTTTATGCTGACATTGCGCATGAAGTTCGCCGACCGGCCGCTGCGGAGCGGTGTGCGAACCCTCGCTCCACATCAGCGAAGCTACGGTGGGCGCGCAAAGTCCAGTGAATCATTGTTTCCCCTGTCCCAATTGATGACCGCTTTCCGGCACAAGATCTGGCGGCGCGGCGGACGAGCGATCGTTTTTGGCAATGATCGGAGAGGATGGATTGGCTGCTTCTCTTACCAGCCATCGGTAAGCGCATGAGACGCACTCCAACACTTCAGGATCGGCTCGCACTTCGCGAGAAGCCTTCTCAGCCCGCGATTATGTTTCAAACCTGGGGTGATCTCTTGTTCTTGCATTGGGAGTATGACGCAGATCAGGTTCAAAGGACGCTGCCTCCCGGCCTCTACGTCGATACCTTCGCGGGACGTGCCTTTCTCGGCGTGATTCCGTTCTTTATGAAGAACGTTCGGCCGAGCTTTCTTCCGTCCATTCCCGGACTCTCGAATTTCCTCCAACTCAACGTGCGGACTTACGTGTACGACGACACTGGCAAACCGGGCGTCTGGTTTTACTCACTCGATTGCAACTTGCCTTTGGCAGTTTGGGGAGCGCGCAAATTCTTTTTTCTTCCATATTTTCATGCGGAACTGGCAGCAAGGGTGGAAACCGGATCGATGAACTACACGTCCCGCAGGCAAGGAACCCATGAAGATCGGACCACCCAAATTCACTATACGCCGGGAACGGCACCTTCCGAAGCGCAACCTGAATCGCTGGAGTTTTTTTTGATCGAGCGATACGTCTTGTTCAGCTTCGCGACAGCTCGGAGAGCTCTGTATTCGGTGAGAGTCTATCACACGCCTTACCGACTCGCCTCGGCGCGGCTCGAAGAATATGACACCACGGTGCTGGGCTTAGACGGATTCTCGGTGCCAGCCAATGCTCCGGCTCACGTCGTTTTCTCGCCTGGTGTGGATGTGTCGATTTATGGCTTGGAACGTTGTGGAGATGCTCGTGGCTAGCTCTGCAAAATGGAAGTGATCGAGGTTGTTATCTTGGGAACTTTTTGACTTTGAATTAGCAACCCGGTTATCTATCATCGATGGGCCTCTCTATTAATTTTGTTCGCTGCCCGTTCCTCTTGTGGGCCTGCATTTGCTGGCTGAACTCCAGGCCCGTTGCGTTCGGCGGGCAGGCGGCTGGGTCTTTGGCTGCGAGCCAGACAATTCCTGCCTTCGGACTCATCACAAATGATTGCGTGGTTTTCATTGGTGGGAGATCGACGGTCGCTGATGCCAAATACGGATACCTCGAAGCCTTGTTGACCCGACGGTATCCGGGGAAAAACATTCGCTTTCGCAACTTGGGTTGGGAAGGCGATATGGTCTTCCGCCAAGATCGCCCGATGAATTTTGGCGGCCTGATTGAAAATGTGAAAGAGCAGGGAGCGACGGTTCTGTTCATCAGCTTTGGCGTGCTGGAATCGTTGCAATCGGACAAGAGTTTGGCTGATTTTATTCAGGCGTACGGCCTTCTGTTGGATGGTTTGAGTGAAGTCACCCCGCGCATGGTTTTGCTCTCGCCAATGCGATTTGGGTCGAACGAGCCGCCTCACGCGGATCTTTCCAAACAAAACCAAAACCTGGGTCTCTACGTCGCCGCTATTCGGGATTTAGCTCAAGAACGCGGTTTGTTTTTCGTGGACCTCTTCAAGCTCACGAATCGAAAGGAATCTTCTGGAGAGGGAGCGGTTCTAACGGTGAACGGAATGCATCCATCGGCTTACGGATATTGGCGAGCTGGGTATGAAATCGAGAGGAGTTTGGCATTGCCGCAACAGGAGGGGCTTATCGAGATTGACACTGTTTCCAAGAAGTATAAGGCCCCTGGAACACAATTATCCAGGCTCGAAATTGTAGCGTCGGGCATCCGGTTTCGCGCCGTTGATCCGATGCTCCCAGGGCCGTCTTTTCGCGAGGACGAATCGACGCTTTCATTGTGGAAAGGGCGTGTGTTGAAGGTGACTGGTTTGGCTCCAGGCCGCTACGCGCTGAAGGTCGATGGCCAGAAGCTGTACGAGAAGAGTCATATCTTTTGGGAGCAAGGTTGGCTCCTCAGCCACAGCCCGGAAATGAACCAAGCTGAGCACCTCCGCGAACTCATCGTGTCGAAGAATCAGGATTTCTTTAATTATTGGCGCCCGCAGAACTGGGCGTTTTTGAGCGGAGATTTGATCGATCAGCCCAGCAGCCATCGGCACGACGATTTCAAGATACGATGGTTCCCGGACGAGATGAAAGGATTCCTTCCACTCATCAGCCGAAAGGAAGCAAGAATCAACAAATTGTCCATGCCATTGCTGCACATTTACGAATTAAGCCGAGTTGAGTAGGACCAAATATATTATGCGGATTCAATTTCAAAAAGAGGTTGCGACTCGGGTTGTTCTTTGTGTCACAGCTCTTGTGACGGCCTCTTCGGTCCACGGCCAACCGAACCTCAACTCGCCGGAATATGAGCTCAGCACGTTGAAAGTTGCTGATGGCTATCAGATCAATCTGTTTGCCGCGGAGCCTATGATCGTGAAGCCGATTCAAATGCAATTCGATCCGCGCGGCAGGCTCTGGGTGCTGAGCACGACCGCTTACCCGCAGATCAAGCCTGGCGAGAAACCAGAGGATCGCCTGGTCATTTTGGAGGATACCAACGGCGATGGCCAAGCCGACAAAGCGACTGATTTTGCGTCCGGGCTCGCGATTCCAACTGGCCTGGCGATCGGCGACAATGGTGCCTACATAGGGCACGGCACGGAATTGATCCATTTAAAGGACACCGATGGCGATGGGAAAGCAGATCAGACGCGAGTGATCCTGGGCGGATTTGGGACCGGCGATTCGCATCAGAATATCAACTCGTTCACATGGAGTCCCGGTGGCGAATTGTTTTTCTCTCAGGGCCACAATATCTATTCCCTCATCGAGACGATGGCGGGTGTGAAGAGCCTGAACCGGGCTGGGGTGTGGCGATTTCGTCCCGGCGCGGTGGAACTCGATAGCTTCTTCAATGAAAGCAGCGGACCTCTGAATCCATGGGGAATTGCGTTCGACTATTGGGGCCAGCCATTGTTGGTGGACGGCTGTTGCTATGGGATTTCTTATCTCCTGCCAGTGATGGTTCAAAACAAGCCGATGGAGCGATTTCAGGAGCTGTGGAAAGGAAAGAAGATCTGCGGTGTCGATCTGCTAAGTGGTCGGCACTATTCCGGCGACGAACAGGGAATCATGGTCGGAGGAACCTTCTTTAACAACTCTGTCAGCAGGTGGCGCATCACGGATGATGGCTCCGGCTTTGCGGCGCAGGAGCTGCCTTCCTTGATCGAGACAACGAACCGAAATTTTCGGATCGTCGATGTGAAGATCGGACCCGACGGGGCGATCTACCTGGCCGATTGGTACAATCCGATCGTTGGCCATTACCAATACTCTTTTCGTCATCCTGACCGCGACAGAACTCACGGCCGGATCTGGCGAGTCACCAAGAAAAATAGCCCTTTGGCGGAACGTCCAAGACTGGTTGGAGTTCCGTTGCAACAGGTGTTGGATCATCTCAAGTCACCGGAAAATTATGCGCGAGCCCAAGCGCGACGGGTCTTGAGTGAATGGGATCGCGAGCCGCTCGACATCGGCTTGAAGAAATGGCTTGGAGAAATAGACGGTCATGAGCCCGGCTACGAACATCACTTGCTCGAAGCGCTCATGGTGTATGAATCCCGCGACAAGGTTGAAGTCGAGTTGCTGAAGCAATTGCTTCGGGCGCGAGATTATCATGCGCGCGCTTATTCCACTCGTCTCGTGGGCCGATGGCATTCGCGGTTGGAATCGCCGCTCGAGCTGCTCGAAGCTCAGCTCAAAGATTCCCAGCCGCGTGTCCGCCTCGAAGCCGTGATTGCTCTCAGTTATATCCGTTCGCCGCGAGCGATGGAGATTGCGTTAATGGCGGTGGATCAACCGATGGATCGCTTCCTCGATTATGGCTTGCGCCAGGCTGTGCAGGGTTTGAAGGCTTACTGGGCTCCTTCCTTCAGCACGGGGAAGCTCACCTTCGATCACAACCAAAAGCGACTCGAGTTTTTGATTAAAGCCGATGGCTCGGAAGAGACCTTGAAATCATTGGTCGATCTCATTACGTCGGGAACGCTTTCCAAGGAGACGCTCGAAAAATTTCTATCGATCCTTGCTGATGTGGGTGGCCCGGAACAATTGGCCCTGGTGCTCGATTCGAAAACTTACAACTTCGCTGGAGGCTATGACGCCGCCATGCACGCTCGATTGCTGCCAGCGCTGGCGGGAGCTGAACGTTTGAGAAAGGCTCGGCCGTCAGGAGATCTTGCCTCCTCGGTGGCTTCCTTGCTGAGCCAACCGGATGAAAATTTGCGCGGCGAAGCCTTAAAGCTCGGCGGCGTTTGGAAGATCGAATCATTACGCCCGCAAATGGCCAAAATCGCCGAAGCGAACGACGTTCACGAACGCCTTCGCCAAGCTGCGATGGACGGGATTGCCTCGCTCAGCGGCGATCAAAGCAAGGATCTTTTGCTTCGCCTTTGCGCCGGGACGCAACCAGAAAACATTCGGCTGGCCGCGATATCGAGGTTGACCGCAGTGGACTTGAATGCCGCGGCCGGGCAGGCGGCGCGGGAGTTGGCGGCAAGTTCCGGCGGCGTGGATCCGCGTGAACTTTTTTCCGCGTTTTTGCAACGGTCGAATGGAGCAAGAGCTTTGAGCACGGCCTTCAGTGAGATACCGCCTCTGGCCGACGCCGCCAAGCTGGGTTTGCGCTGGATGAATTCGGTCGGGCGCCAAGATGCGCCACTCGTCGAAATTCTAGGCCGTGCAGCTGGAATCAGCGGTGAAGCCAAAGAAATGAGCCCGCAGGAACTGAAAACCTTGACCGCTGAAGTGCGAGCGAAAGGCGATCGAAAACGTGGTGCCGCCGTTTTCCGGCGACCTGATGTCAACTGCCTCGCCTGTCATACCGTGGGAAACGAGGGCGGCCGGATCGGACCCGATCTGAACGCCATCGGAACGGGCCAGCCGATCGACTTTATTATCGGAGCTGTGCTGACCCCGAACAAAGAGATTAAGGAGGGCTACATGTCCTTCGAAGTCACCACCAAGGATGGCAAAGTCTATCAAGGATACAAAGTGCGAGAGAGCACCCGCGAGCTTGTCTTGCGTGATGTGCTAAAAAACGACGAGACCCGCATCCGTGCGGTGAATATCAAAGGACAGAGAGCTCTCGGCTCGCTCATGCCTACAGGATTGGTAAACCACCTGACTCACGCGGAGTTTGTTGATTTGATCCGGTATCTATCCGAACTGGGAACGCCGCCTCAATAGAGTCTTTATTGCTCGGTCATCCGAGTCGCGCCGGAGAGCAGACGAAAGATCAGGTCGCATTCGTTTCTCGCGTGGATTTAACGAAGGATTCTTTCGACGCTACGATCCAACCCAAGGCGATCGTGCCGACCAGTATCGCGATCGAGCTCCAGCCGGAATGGTCCCAATAGCCCTTAAGACCAAGAGCGAGAAAAATAATTCCGGCGACTAGATTGAGCAATGACAGTGCGTGGCTCATTCGCAATGGCCGTGGGAGAAAGCGAAAATCCATCCAGAGATTCAGCAAGCAGACAAGGCCGCAAGCGAGCACTCCAGTAAAGAGGTTTGCGGGGGTGATAATAGCGATCAAGCCTGGAGGCGTTTTGCCATGACTCGAGAGGGAATAGACAAAGCTGCCGACCAATAGGGCCATCCCGCCGAGCCCGACCCACCATACGGCCCATCGGCGAAGCCGAGTGTTTCGAAACGTGTTGTGTGCGGGCTTCAGGCTTGCAGCCATTTCCCGCAAAATTGTTGGAGCGACTTCGATGGTCCCATAAAGAGTCCCCAGCATGGCAAGAAAAGCGCCGACAAAATATACCCACTTCAACCAGGGATAAATTGGAGTGATGAACTCAGATTGAAGGCTCAGGAGGTTGGTGCCGGTTGGGACCTTGTGTTGAGGCCCTAGAACGATCGCTCCGCAGGCTACGAAAACCGCCGCAAAAACTAGGACCGCCAGAAAGCTTAACGTGCAATCGATCAGCGGCGCACGGAGCCATTGTCGGTTTAAGTGGGTCGGATCGTTTGCCATGGCGTCGAGTTGAGATCTGTCGGCGATGGCTGCGCCAGCCTGGCCCCACCGCTTATCGCGGAGATAGGAAACATAGGCGAGGTAATCGTATCCGGAGCCGCCGATGATCCCCACGTAGGTGATGGTCTCGACCCAAACCGGACGCCCGGCAATGTCCGGTTGGGTGGAAATCCAGGGCGGATAGTGAAGTGATTGCGGGATCAGGAGGCCTTTGAGAAACTCAACCCAGTCGGGCTTCAGCAGGAATAGCGAAATCACGACGCAAAACAGCATCAGCAACGTGATGATCAATTGAAGTCGTTCGAGCCGCGCATAACCCCCCGTAAACACGAGCGCAAGGACGCTGCTTAACACAACAATCGCCCAGAGATAATAGGCAGTTCCTCCGAGCGAGCTTTCGGTGCCGGCCAGCCATGAAACCAGCGTGCCGACAGTGCCTGCGTGGAAACCAACCCAGATGGGGAAGCAAACTAGCGCCAACAAAAACAGCACTAAAGGAAACCAGCCGCGAGGTCCTGGCAGTTCCATCCACCGTTCAAAAGGATGAGCGCCGGTCAAAACCATGTGACGGGCCGCGGTATAGACCAACCCCCATTTGAGCAACAAGACCACGCTAAAAAACCAAAGCAGCCGGTATCCGAAGATTGCTCCACCACGCGATGAGAAGATTAATTCGCCGGCACCAATGGTCAACGACGCGATCACCGCGCCTGGCCCGAAAACGGAGAGCCACTCGACCGCGCGGCGAGGAAGCATCGGCAACGAAGTGGATGAAAGTCTTGCAGACGGAGTTGTTTCGGTAGGCGCGCTCATCGATAAATATCGGCGAGAGTCTGCAACTCCGGGGTTAAATTTTCAAGGTGCGAGTTTTCTCCGGGCACTCTCGTGTGGGCTCAGAAATCCTGTCCTGCGAGCTTGTGCGGCGAGTCGCTGCGGAAATCACATGCCGGCTCCGCTGAAAAATGTGCAATCTTTTGTCGCATATGCAACGAAAGGTTGTAAGCCCTCGCCGAACGAGTCGTTTCATGCGAATTCCGCCAGGTCACTATTTCTGGGGCTAATGGCTCAAGTGGCATCACTGCCGCCGAGACGATCCGGTACCGACGATCGGGCACCTCTGCGAATGCGAACGGGCCCAAGCCACTTGTTCCTCGCGGCGAGCGAACTCCCCGGACTTCGCGCGCGCAGGCCGACTCTGAACCCACCCCTACCCCCTCACAGGAGGCACTGCCATTGAATTCGTGCAAAGCATGGATATAACGATAGTTAGGACTTGTACAAATTTGACCATCTCCCTATTAAGATGGGGATGCGAACAATTTTGCAGGTTGCACCTGAATATCTGGTCACTCTGGTCCAAGCACTTCGAGCTCTGCTGCGCGATCCCAAGTTCTTGGCGCGCCATCGCCTTCGACCGGAAGACTTCACCCGCAAAC
>SIBE01000116.1 GCA_009695265.1 Pedosphaera sp.
CAAGGGGCATACCAGGTTCGTGACCGGCGCATCTGGAGTTTCGCTTCCAGCAACGTCACGAGTCTGACGATCATGCAACGTGGCCAATCACTCCCACTGACCCGCAACGCAGCGCGTGGCTGGTCCACAAACCTCGTCGAGAACGAAGCTGTGGAGGAAGCGTTGCATCGGCTAGGCCAGTTGCGAGCCATCGACTGGACAGGACGGGGCGAGGACAACCTCAAACTGCTCGGATTTCGCGACAGCGCCCACAAGCTTGCTCTTGTCGTGAACACCGGTGGAAAACCACAAACCTTGACTGTCGAATTTGGCAACCCAGCTCCGAGAGGCAACCGCTATGCGGTAGTTCGATTGGAAGGAGGAGAGCCGATCATCTTTCAATTTCCAGGCACGTTATACCAACATCTGGCCCAGTATCTCAGCTTGCCTCCGGTGGCCTCGAATCCATGATATGCTGGGCTCAACTCCAAGGCACTCGCGGCTTTGTCGCCTCCTTCGGTGGGGGCGTCTTTTGCTGCTGCTCCTGCTGCTATTGATCGTCGGCAGTCTCTTTTATTTAAACACGGTCGGCCTTCCCGGCTTTCTTCAAAACCAACTGGAGACAGAACTTCGGACACGCGGCATTAATCTCCAGTTTGACCGCGTACACCTTCGCGGCTATCGGGAGTTGGTGGCGAACAACGTGCGCCTTAGCCAAAAGCCGGAGGCCAACGGTCCTCTGGTTCTAATCAACGAAGCTGAATTACGGCTCGATGCTGCGGCGCTCAAACGGTTCCAGGTTCGTCTTCAGACTCTCGCCGTTCGCGGAGCGAAATTGATTTGGCCGCTGGTGCTGTCGAATTCTCCCGTCCATTCGCTATCTGTGGACGATATCGCGACTGAAGTTCACTTTCTGCGGAACGACCAGTGGGAGTTGGCGAACATGAAGGGCCGTTTCTTAAATGCCGACATTCATGTGTCCGGCACAATCTCGAACGCGCTGGCGCTTCGCCAATTTTTTTCGCCTCGTCCAGGTCCGAAACCTGGAGCCGAGACGCAAACGCGTTTCTTGACGATGGCGACAAATTTGGAGCAGATCAAATTCAGTTCGCCAGCCAAGGCCACTGTTTACGTCCGGGTCGATGGCCGTAACGCCAATAGTTTTCAGGCATCGCTCAAATTTGACGCACCGAGGGCGGCCACGCCTTGGGGCCAATGGGAAAACTTACATCTCAACGTGGATTTGTCACCGTCTCAGACCACTGGAGAAATGACCCAGGCTGAGGTGAATCTCACGTTTGGTGCTGTGGAGTCACCGTGGGGCCAACTAAAAACCGGGAAGCTGGAGACGAGCGTGCTCAGTTCGTTAGCCAACCAAAGTTTGAGCAAGGCAGTGTGGCGAGCCCAATTGGAGAGCGCGCAAAACGGGAGCGGCAAAGCCCAACAAATTTCGATCTCAGGCACTGCCATTCCGACAACCAACAATCCGTCAGTGTTCACGACTGAACTCTCCGTTGACATGGGCATTCTCCAAACGCCCTGGGGCCGGAGCAGAACCAACCACTTCGCTTCTGATCTCGTCCACTCCTTGACGAATCTCGCCGCTGTGGCTGGCAGTTGGCGGCTGACGGCTGAAGAGGTGGAATCGAGTCTAGGGTCGTCCGAACAAGCCGTCTTCTCCGGACGATTCGCTCCGGCGAACGCCACATCAGGAGGACAGATGCCGAGCGCGGATTGGGGGTTTTGGAGCCGGCTCAAGCCGTTCTCTTTGGATTGGGAAGGCCAGCTCAACCACGTTGTGTCGGCCAAAGCGGCAATTGAAAAACTGTATTGCGCCGGTCAATGGCGCGTCCCCGAGATCACGATTCACCGCTGGGAGGCGTCTCTTTATGACGGCCAATTTCAAGCCGCCGCCACGCTGAATGTGAACAGCCGCGAACTTCGGTCCCAGATGAGCCTTGATTTTGACCTGCACCGGATTTCACCGATACTCACCACCAATGCGCAGCGCTGGCTTCGGCAGTTCGACTGGGAGACCCCGCCCCACATCGCGGCGCAAGGCCGTCTGATCCTCCCGGCGTGGACCAATTCCCAACCGAACTGGCAAACCGAAGTGTTGCCCACTGTCGAGGTCACCGGAAACTTTGAGGGAAGCCCTGGGACCTTCTTCAAGGTGCCGGTGAGTTCAACGCGCGCTCATTTTACGTTGACGAATTCTTTCTGGCGGGTGCCGGATTTGGTGATAACACGCCCGGAAGGGGAAGCTCATCTCGGTTACAGTGGCGACATGCAGACGGCGGACTATCATTGGAATATTCAAAGTCAAATCGATCCAAAAGTCTTGAAGCCTCTCTTGGAACAGGAGCAGCAGCAGGCATTGGATCTCTTCAAGTTTACCGCTCCGCCCGTGATTGAAGGGCAAGTCTGGGGCTCTTGGCAGGAGCCCGAGCGCATAGGCTTCGTGGCTCGCGTGGCGGTGACGAATTTTACTTTTCGCGGTGAAACCTGCAATGTCCTCAACACGACAGCCCGGTTGACGAATCTGTTCCTCAACTTCAGCGACCTTAAAATCCGCCGGGAGAATCAGGAGATAACAGCACCGTCCGCAGGTTACGATGCGCGGGCAGGGTTGCTGTTCGTGACGAACGGCCTGAGCACTATGGATCCCGATCTGGCGACCAAAGTCATGGGACCAAAGATTAGGGCCGCGATCCAGCCTTACCATTTCATGGAGCCTCCGACGGTGGTCGTGAATGGATCCTTGCCCATGGACGGCGACGCCAAGGCTGACGTCCATTTCAGAGTGGTGGGGAAGTCATTTAATTACTGGAGATTTAACGTTCCAGAAATCTCGAGCGATATTTACTGGCGCGGCGACCATCTTTCCATTTCGAATCTCCAGTCTAAGTTCTACGCTGGAAGACTGGCCTGGGAAGGGCACTTTGATTTTACCGACAACGACAACCCGCAATTTGGTTTTCGCGGCGGCGTGACCGAGGCGGATTTGCGCTTGCTCATGGGTGACATGACTCACACCAACAATCATCTCGAAGGTATCCTCAACGGGAACCTGATCATTACATCCGCAAACGCGAGCGATTGGCAAAGCTGGACTGGGTTTGGCGATGCCCGTCTCCGTGATGGCTTCTTATGGGACATCCCGATCTTCGGAGTTTTTTCTCCGGTCTTGGAGAAGATTGTTCCCGGTCTGGGCAAGAGCCGCGCGAGCGCAGGCTCGGCTACCTTCTCGATTCGGAACAGTGTCATTCACACCGCTGATCTGGAAGTGCGCTCACCCGCTTTTGGACTTCAATATGAAGGCACCGTTGACTTCAACGGCAACGTCAACGCGCGGATGCAAGCAGAACCCTTTCGCGACGCGTGGGGTGTTGGGAGAGTCGTCAGCCTGGCCCTAAGGCCTTTGACGAAAGTGTTCGAATACAAAGTAACAGGAACGTTGAACGATCCAAAAAGTGAACCGCTTTACATTCCAAAAATGTTGCTCTGGCCATTCCAACCCTTCCGGACGATCAAGCAGATATTCTCACTCGAAGAGCGCAATTCGTCGGTATCTCCGCCTGCCGCGCCTCGCGAGCCTTGACCTCCGATGTCGTCGGTCTCGCCGTATCACATCAAAACGAGCATCAGAAGTCCGAGGACAATCCGATACCACGCGAACCCAACGAACGTGTGCGATTGGACAAAGCGCAACAGCCACTTGACGACCGCAAAAGCGGTGACCGCAGCCACAATAGAACCTAGGAGAAGCATCGGCCAGTCGATCGTTTCTCCAGCGGAGTGCCGGAGCGCGCTCACGGTTTGCAATCCTGCGGCCGCAAGCAGCGTGGGAATGCCCAGAAGAAAAGAGAACTCGGTCGCCGCAGGTCGATTCAATCCCAAGATCAGCGCTGCCAGAATGGTCACACCGGATCGCGAGGTGCCTGGAAAAACAGCCGCCAACAATTGAGCAAGACCCACCGCGATGGCGATGCGCCAAGTGAGTTGATCGCTCAACGCGCGGTTCCGTAACCACTGTTCTACCACTAAAAAAAGAACACCCCCAATGAGAGTCGCGCCGGCGACAGGCGTGACCGTCTCCGGCAGTTTGAAATGAAGCTTTTTCAGGATCAAACCACCTATCCCGGTGATGACAAAGGCAGTGGTGAGCTTGAGCAGATAATCGCGTGTTGCCGGGTCACGCAATTTAAAGAGGAGCTGCTGCAGCCTTCCCCAAAAAACGACGATGACAGCCAGGACGGCTCCGCTTTGGATCACTGTGTTAAAAAGATCCGATTGGCGCGGAAGCCAATGCTCAGCCAAAAGGAGATGGCCCGTGGACGAAACCGGGAGAAACTCGGTGACGCCTTCGATAATTCCGAGGCAAATGACTGCAATCCATTCTGGCATGACGTGTGTTTAGACGTGAAAAGCGCCACAGTGACAAGCGGCAAATGATGTCAACGGACAGATGATATCTGCTCCAACGGCTGGATTCTCCCGGAGATGGTGTCTCCGTTAATCGCGCTCAACTCCCAACCCTGTGACGCCACGTTGAGCGTTACAGCGCCAACGTCACTGGTGTAGATCACTGGAATTTTCAGATGCGCCAGCCGGTCGCGAAGTTTCCTACTGGCTCGAGCGTGAGCTGGAAATTCCGCGGAGGCGACAACAATTGCCCGAGGCCGAAGCGTTTGGATCAGATCGTTGTTAAGCGGTTCATCCTGGCCGGGTAGTCCTGTGACGATGACATCAGCCCGCAATTCGGGTTCGCGTTCGATGAGCTTCCTTTGTCCCAACTTCCCCAGGTCCGAAAGCAACAGGATCTTGAGACCGTGAAATTCTCGATGCAGAACAATCGTATTGTCGTCCGCCTGCGGAAAACTGTCATTCGGATCGGGATGCAGAACGGTCCAGCCACCGAGGAGATCTCTGCGGTTGGCCTGACGCCATCGCTCTGGCGAGTTTTCCAATTCTTGAATGATTCGCCGATAAGCAGCAGAACGAAAACGAACCGAACTCGTGACAACTTTCGAGATGGAAAAGCTCTGTGTCAAAACCGTCATTCCTCCCACATGATGCACGTCGCCATGAGTCAGGACAAGATGAGGCAAGCAGTTCACACCCTGCGCGCGCAGAAACGGCCGGACGACAAACTCGGCGCTGGTCCGATCGCCGCAATCGATTAGCAAATCATCGGCGCGTCCAGGCGCATCAACGAAGAGAGCGCCGCCCCCAAGGGGGAGAACGGTCAACCGCATCGTATCCTTTCCCAGGCTCCAAACAGTAAACCAAATGCCCGCCATGAGTGACAGCCCAAGCCCGGCCCATACTCTTCGTTGTGGAGCAAAGAGCCATCCCGATACACAGGCTCCGAGCAGGCCATAGTAAACAACAAAGTGGAGGAGCGTCGGCGGACGGACGTAAAAGTAAGCGCCAGGCTCTCGGGCGGCCCATTCGCTGAGAGAGATCATGATTTTCATCCAGAGCCAAGCGCTGTGATTAAAGAGCTCGGTCAACAGCGGAAACCAGTCGCCGCACAGGAGACTGCCCAAATTTGCCATCAAAGCGAAACTGCTTAAGGGAACAATGACCAAGTTCGCGAGCAGACTGACGGGAGTGAAGAGATAAAAGTAATAGGCGATCAACGGGAGTGACCCAAGACATGCTGCCAGAGAAGTCGCCAGGCTGCCTGTCAGATAACGAAGGGGGCGCTTCACCCATAGCTGCCAGCGTGGACGCAATTCGGCAGGCAAGAGTGGATCCCCTTGCAGGAGCCGTTCCTGCACCTTCTCCATGGGGGGAAGCAAGAGCGCGATGCTCAGGACAACGAAAAAGGAAAGCTGAAAGCCGGCCTGAAGAAGCTGGCTTGGCTCCCAGATGAGAATGATGAGAGCGGAGGCAGACAGTGAATTGATCAAGTCGCTGGGCCTCCTCAGCGCCCAACCCGCCGTGATAATGCTCATCATGATCGTCGAGCGGATGGCCGAAGATTGCCAGCCAGTTGCCGAGGTGTAAAACCAGAGCAGAGGAATAATCACAAGAGTGCAAATTGGGCGTGGCAATTGCAAAACCCGCAACACACTGACAAGAATCCCAGCGATAAGAGCGATGTGAAGTCCGCTGATTGCGAAGATATGCAATGTGCCAGTGCGCATAAAGGGTTCGGAGACCTCCTGGGTCAGCGCGGTTTTCCAGCCCAAGGTCATCGCCCAAAGCAGACGCAGTGGCTCATCCTCGCCCGGGAGGCCTGTGGAAAGATTCCTTTGAGCCCAAGAGAGGAAACGGTCCGACCACGGCGGCGAGCGCGGAGCGCCATCGTCGCTCGTGACTGCGCGCCAATCATTCGGGCTATCGGTCGTTAATTGGTAATAAATATCCTGGCTCCTTAAATACGCTCGATAATCAAACAAGCCTTCGGCGCCACGGCCCTTGGGCGGACGCAACACGCCAATCACTTCGACGAATTGTCCACCGTAAAATTGCTCACCGAGCAGCCCGGGCGTGCTAACGGCGACTCGGCCAAACGCCGGCTGCCACTTATCCTTGCGAGCCAGTTCACAAACGCGCAATTGCGCAATGGATCGCCACGAGGGGCGGTCGTCGCGCTCGAAGACACGTTGAACCGGAGTTTCACAGAGTTCGCCTCGCAAGGTGACGTATTCGATTTTCTGTCCGACGAGGGTCCGAAGATCGCAGGGCGCAAGCAGCGCGGTGCGAGCTGTCAGGCTGGTCCAGCCGGTCAGAACGATCAGCGGCCAGACACAAATAGAACGCAGTCGGACACCGGACAGCGCCAGCAACGCGAGGGAAAATGATCCGGCGAAGAGCCAAACCAGAGGGACGGTGATGTAGTTAGCGACTAAGATGCCGCCGGCGAAAAGCAATGCCACTGCTGGGAGTGGGCCTCTCATGGGACTAACACTTTTGTCGGCGCCGCCTCCAGCCCCAGAGCAAGACCAAGCCGATAGCGGCCCCCATCGCATCGATCATCACATCCCAACCGCTTGCGTATCGAGATGAAACAAAGGATTGGTGATATTCATCTGTGATGGCGTAAATAGTGGCGAGTGACCAAGCAACCGTGGCACGGGACCACTCCCGCCGAGATGGAACGTCTGGCTCTGGCTCCCGAAGCGCCCGCCACAAGAGCGCGCAGAGGATGGCATATTCGGTCAGGTGTCCCCCCTTGCGAACGATCAACTGGACTTGTCGGATTCGGTGCTCAGAGATATCGGGCTTGAGCCAGCGGAGAAAAGGTCCGATAAAACGAGAGGTTCGCTCGCCCGACAGCACATCAGTGGAGGCGAAGAAAATAAGTGACATCCAGACAACGACAGGGCACCAGGATCTGAAAAATGGAGAACTTCCCTTCACCGCCGAAGGAAACTAGCTCACCTTGGTTAAATCAATTCAAATCGTTTGCTAAAAATTCCAATTTCTGGCAATCAGGGGCCGCTCTTATGAAAAGTATCGCTCTGTTTTCAATTTTCATCGGGCTGGAATTGAGCGCGGTTTGCCAGGGGCAAATCCGCGACCTCACAGCCCAGCCTTCCGAAGTGTTAGCACGGCTGCACTTCGCCGGCTTTGATCAGCTCACAGGGACGACCAACGCCGCTACGATGCGCGAGGTCTGGGAGTTGCCGGTCAGCATCGAATTACGCGATCAAGCACTGCAAAAAGTGGCCGGTGCCCTAGCTCAATCATTCACTCCTCGAACAAACGCCGCTCTCCCAGACGCATCCCAACTCATTCGTCCGATGTTGGACGATCTCTGGCGGAAGGAATCCTACTTCGAGTTAATGGCACGCACTAACAGTCCCTTGGAATGGACGCTGGCCATTCAGTTGGATCAAGAGCGCAGCCGACTTTGGCAGACGAATTGGATTCAATTGTCCTCCGGCTGGGACATTAAGCGTTCCGGGGGAACCAATCCAATCTCCTTCGCGGCGATCGATTCATGGTTTCTGATCAACTTTGCCCAGAGTTCACAGAGCGGTTCATCGACGAATTCTCAAGTCTATCAGCGGCTCCGCGCCAATGGGCGGCCCATCGCCGCAGCCAAGGATTATTGGTTGAAGGCGGAGGCTGACTTCCCCCGGCTGGCGCAAAGTTTGTCCTTCGCATCATGGCGCCAAGCCCCTTCCATGGAACTGATAGTCACTGGAAAAGGACTCGGCTTGCGGGCTCAGGCGCACCTCGCATTTTCCAAACCAATGCCTTGGTCGATAGAAAAGTGGCGGATACCAACCAACACCATTACCGATCCGGCAAATAGTCTGATCGGATTTACGGCGGTGCAGGGGCTGGCGCCTTTGCTTAACGGCGAGCGATTCGAGAATAACTTGGGGATGAAACCCGTTCCCAACCAGCTTTTCATTTGGGGCCAATCGTATGCTCCGTTTCAAATTCTCGCCGCTTTCCAGGTCGGCAACGTAACGAATGTAATTCGAAATTTATCGGCAAATTTGGTCCCACTTCTCAACTCGAATCTGATCCACTATGGGATGGGTCAGATCGAATCTCCAACGAACCGGCTCCAAATTGTCTGGAGTGGATTGCCGATCATTGTGCCGTATCTGAGCCCCGCGCCCGAGCCCAGCAGGGACTTTGTGGTGGCTGGAATCTTCCCTATCGCTCCGAGCACAAATCCCGCCCCCTCCGCCCTGCTCGCCCAGCTGACGAGCCGCACCAATCTGTTGTATTATGACTGGGAGATCACCGAGAGCCGTCTCACCCAGGTGCGGCCGTTGGTCCAGGTGCTTTCGATGTTCACCACCATTCCTCAGACGGATACTAATTCGCTGAGCACCCGCTGGCTGGAAGCGGTAGGGTCGAAATTAGGGAATACAATCACCGAGATCTCCGCAGCGTCGCCCCAGGAGCTGACGTTCGTGCGAAACTCTCATGTCGGGTTCAGCGGCCCGGAATTGGTCGCGCTCGCGTATTGGTTGGAAGGAACGAATTTTCCTCGGATCAACTACCGGATTTCTTTTCCACCGCCGAGGCCTTCCAGGAAGAAATAACCGGATTTCAGCATGCTGAAACTAGGTGTTAAC
The DNA here is from genome assembly GCA_009695265.1 of Pedosphaera sp. GTDB lineage: Bacteria > Verrucomicrobiota > Verrucomicrobiia > Limisphaerales > SIBE01 > SIBE01. Next base: position 9,036 of record SIBE01000116.1, read on the forward strand.
ATTGACCACGTCGCCACGCTGCGCCAGGCCCGCTATCAGGGGAAGGCGACGGGTGAACCCGATCCGGTCGATGCCGCCATCATTTGCGAAGCCGCCGGAGCTCACGGAATCACCATTCATTTGCGGGAGGATCGCCGACACATTCAAGAGCGAGATGTCTGGAGGATCCGTGAGATCGTCAAAACTCGCCTGAACCTGGAGATGGCCAATGCGCCGGAGATCCTTGCGCTGGCTCTCAAGGTGAAGCCCGAGATTGTCTGCCTCGTTCCTGAGCACCGCAAGGAGGTGACGACCGAGGGAGGATTAGAAGTCGTCGGCCAGTTGAAAGATCTGATCGATACCCGGAAAAGACTCAACGATGCCGGGATCGAAGTCAGTCTCTTTATCACTCCAGACCCGCGGCAGGTTGAAGCGTCGGCTAAAGCGGGAGCTCAATTTATCGAATTGCACACGGGGGCTTTTGCCGAGCAGTTCCACGAGCCGGAGCGTCGGCACGGAGAGATCCAGCGTCTCGTGATCGCAGCGACACAAGCGCACGAGATCGGCCTCCAGGTGAATGCGGGGCATGGATTGAATTATGAAAATCTTTCGTCTCTGCATTGCGTGCCACACTTGGTGGAACTTAATATCGGGCATAGCATCGTCAGCCGTTCGATTACGGTGGGCCTCCACCAGGCCGTTCAGGAGATGCTGCGGCTGATGCAGAACGACGCAGCCTGAATGAGCGCCCGAAACCACCGCTTCACCGAAACGGCAGTTAATGATTCTAGGAGTCGGCATAGATATAATTGAGGTGGCGCGCATTCAGACTTCGCTCGAGAGATTTGGGGAGCGATTCCTGCGGCGCATCTTGTGCCAAGCCGAGATCACTTATTGTTTGTCGAACAAACACCCGGCGCCACATATAGCCGCCCGCTTCGCTGCGAAAGAAGCAATCTCCAAAGCCTTTGGCACTGGCATTGGCCGGCACTTGGGCTGGCAGGACATGGAAATCGCACGAAGGGATTCAGGGGAGCCGTTTGTCATTTTCCATGGCATCGGCTTGAAGTTGATGGAAGAGCGGGGAGGAAGATTATCGCACGTCAGCCTCAGCCATACCGCAATCTATGCGGCAGCCGTGGCGATTTTGGAAACGTAGCCCGACGCAATTCCACAACGGACGTCGGCCGCCGATGGATGTGGCTAACTGAATCGCATCGCACTGCGACCCAGGAGCTGCGCCGAGGCTTTCCAAGCTCCTTTTCATCGTTATTCCAAGTCGCTTTCAAGTTGGAATTAAGACCTCACGAAATCTCGATTCGAGGCACTCGACTATAGAAGGAGCAGAGACAACCCTTTCGGTAATTTCACGACGATCGTCCCAGCAATTTTATCGTGCCACGCCTGTTTGTCCTTGTCCCATCCGGCCCAAAAGAATCCGAGGAAAAACACCACCGCAGAAAAAACACTGGACAAGCTTCGGACGAGGGCGACAGCAAAGTTAAGGGGCTGGCCATCCACCCGAATGATTTTAATACCGACCACAATGCCTCCGATAGTTGTTCCTTTCCACGTCCACATCGCTATATGGTAAGTAGCCCAAAAGAACAGGAACAAAGGGCCGACGAACGCCGTTAGAGTCCCCAGTAAAACAAGATCCAACAAAGTCGCCCCAAACCGAATCCAAAAGCCCGCCCTTCGAAGGGTGACCAAATCCGCTGACACGGGAATCGTCGGGGGAAGTTCATGAAAAGTGGCTGATGAAATTCCAGCCAGCGCGGCCGAAGTCGTTGTGACAAGAGGTGGTTCTTGCTCCCGACGGAATCTGGTGAAAGCCGCGACCAAGACCGCTCCCAGCCCCCAAACCGTGGCAACACCCCAGACCAAAAACCCAAGGAGAGGGACGGCATAAAGGAGATAGAAAATGACGAATCCAATGAGCAAGGCCACGGCAGGGTGCTGCAGGCCGGCTAGATTGAACTGCCTGGCTAGTTGCCCTCCGGTGGAACGGTAAATCGCCACTTTCCCAAACACGAGAGCGGCTAGGATCGAGAACAGCAAAATAGGAATGACCAAGATTCCAGCCACGGAAACTGCGAGCAGAAACATCAAAGGCCCGATGAGGACCAAGGCCAAAGCTCCCGCGAAGAATGAGCCAGCCGGCGTGGTCTCGAGCGCAATGACGCAGGCTTGAAGGGGTCGAGGAAAAAGAGTAGCCAAAAGGAAATAAAATACTAAGAGCATGCCGACGACGATCCACACCCAATGGACGCTCGGAGGGAGCGGCCGCGCTAACAGGAACCCGTTGTGGAACCAATCGCCGATCCATTTTATGTTCAGAAGTTTATTTCCGAGAACGAATTCCCGTCGAGCGCCATTGATTTTACCTCCTGACCCCAGATCGATTTTTCCTCCTACCACTACTGCATCGTCTTCAATCGTCCCTCCACTAGCTATATGGGCCGATCCCAACACCACGACCATGTCTCGCTCGACTTTGCCGGAAATGTCAGCCGAGCCAAAGATGACAACTAGGTTTCCTTCCACAGTTCCGGCGACCGTCGCGTTGCCTCCAATAACGACCATATCGCTGCAAACCTCGTTATGTCGGAGCGTCACATCTTGTCCAAAACTGACAATTTCTCTCCGGTAAACGCGGGGTGCTTCACGTTCCAGCGGCGTGGGCGCGGTGACAGTGATGTCTTGGAGGATGGTTTGAGGCGGCCGGTTGGTTGAATTGGGGATGGAATTTTCCTGGCCATGAATGAGCTCACTCAAATCAGAGACCAAAGCGAGAGCTAGAATCGTTGACGTTAATATTTGTTTCATTGAGAGTTTTCCCTAACGCTTGTTGATCGCCACTCGGAAACAGATGGTCCCTACTCCGACGCATGTCAGGTACATCAGAAACACGAGCGCGAACATCCCGAGGAGCCAAGGTTGTCCAATCGATCGGCCAGCAATGAGTAGAGCGTGCCCCAGCGTGCTCAATACCGCGCCAGCCGAGGCAAACGCATCCCACCATCGGATCACCGTCTGCGGAAGCACACGGGATTCCCACTGAGCCGCGGCCCAATGACTACCGTAGAAGACGATCGCGATAAGGGTAAACAACACAGTGGCAGAAGTGATTTTCAGTGGCAGCGGCCAAGCCCACCATGTTCTTCTCCACGCGGGCGCATGCGCTTGGCCTTCGATCCTCGCCATCACACGAGGAATTAAAGTGTCCGGGGCTTCCAACTCTGGAAGTTTTTTCAGCTCGCGCTGAATCAGATGCTCAAGTTGTCGGATCGGATCGTTTTCCATAGGGCAAATCGCTTAAGTCATTTCGTGCGACAGGAGATGGCGGGTTTGTCGCCATCCATCTGCTTGCTTCACGTTTCCACGCGCAGGCGGGTCCCCCGCTCGTGGTTTGAAATCGCTCCAAGGATCTTCATTCGCCATGTTCAACTTCAGTTTTTGGCGCAAGTTTTCACGGCCTCGAAAAATGTCGGTCTTCACCTTACTCAAGGAGATGTTCAGTTTCGCCGCGATGTCCTCGTAACTTAAATTCTCGAAATGGAAGAGAACCAACGGAACTCTCTGAGTGCTTGGCAACTTTTGCAGAGCTTGTTCCAAGAGCCGCCGATGGTCAGCGCCATCCAACTGTTCGTTCATGGTATTCGGCGCGGGAATCTCGACTGCAAAATCGTCGCCATCTTCTCCGGAAAACATCTCCGAAAAAAAGCGCCAGCGTGATCGGTACCTGGACAAATGATTGAGACACAGGTTTGTTGTCACCGTCTTCAGCCATCCTCCAACCGTCTGGCTTTGGCTGAGATCGTCATATCGCTCATAAGCCTTCAGGAACACTTCCTGAGAAACGTCTTCCGCCTCGGCTTGATTTCCAAGCAGTCGCGCGGCAGTCGTGAATACCATATTCTGGTAAGCCCTCATGAATGCCTCAAAATTGTTTGGGTCTGTCATGTTTTGTCTCGGTCCGGATCAGGCTCATTATGTTCCCAGGACACTGAGGCCATTGAAAAAGTTGCACGAAAAATCCGTTGAGCCTCCCGTTGATCGTCCTCGATCCGCGGAGAGACTGGATGTGATGTGAAGCGCTTTGCCAGAAAGACGAAGGACGAACAACTGAAAATAGGCCTTCACAAAAATAATTTCTTAGCTACAGTTTGGTTCGGTACGGATTCTGCATCCCGCATAACTTGTTGACAAATTTTACGAGGGTTCTAGCTTATTTCGAGAAGTGATTTTGATTCGGGTAGCGGTACGTTTCTTCAGCGGGGTCCTCCACCCCCACCTCCTTGGCGTCTGCTGCCCGAATCGTTTTTAAAAAACTTTCGACTTCACCGTTGACTTGCGGGGACGGTTTTTTTACTTTCACGAGCCCCTTGTGGGGGTGTAGCTCAATTGGTTAGAGCGCTGCCCTGTCACGGCAGAGGTTACGGGTTCGAGCCCCGCCACTCCCGCCATTCTACTCGTTCTTGTT
>SIBE01000117.1 GCA_009695265.1 Pedosphaera sp.
CTTTGGTAATAACTCTCTCTCGCCTTGATTGTCAGGGAACCAGGTGTTTGGCAAAACTGAAGTTTGTGATTTGAGAGCCTGGAGGCCGAGGGCGATTCGGGAGTCGGGATTCAGCCCACGGCCTCGTGAATTATCGGCATCGAGAAGATGAGCACTCGCGAATTTAGCGGCGGAGCCTACACGAGGAATGTGACGAACCTGATCGCAGGGGCGCGGAGAACGGCCGAAGATCTCGATGGCAGTCTGGTCATCCCGCTTCCTCGTGGCCCTGGAACTCAGCGACAATTGAATTTCACATCAACAGCAAACCTCAAACTCAAGAAAGAAACCTATGTGGATCCCAAAATGGCAGCGTGATGAAAACAAAGGCGTGGACTCGCCAATCCCGACCCAGGTCATCTCGAACGAGGAATTCATCCCGCGCCCACAAAATGACAAACAGAAGCAGTGGGAGCAGCTCATCGGCGAACTGGCCGGTGAGAAGTCGAAACAACTTGGCGTGACCAAGCGCGGTTTCTTGCGCAGCACGATGGGGATGGCCACGGCGTTCCTGGCGAGCAACATGGTTTACGGCCCGTACTGGGACGTGGTGGCGGCGGAGACGCTCGAGCCAGCCGCGACCGGAGAGAAATTTCCAAAAGGGGAGTATTTCGTCCTCGACGTGCAGACGCATTTTACGGACGGCGTGCCGATAGGGAGTCGGTCGGCACCATTTGTGAAAGACATGGGCTTCAAGCTCGATGAAAGACCAGAGGCCTACGGTTTCCAGAATTTTGTGAAAGAAATGTTCTTCGACAGCGAGACGAGCATGATTGTGATCTCCGGCGTGCCGGGGCGTGAGAAACAAAAGGACACCGATGGCAAGGCGCTTGAGGGCAAGGCGCGTGGCGGAGGTGTTTTGCCGAGCTGGCTGATGTCCAAGCGCAAGAAAGAACTGAACGACTTAGCCGGCTGCACGCGCGCTCTTTGCCAGGGTAATTGCGCGCCAAACCACTACTGGGATCGCGCCAAAAATCAGCCGGACTTCCCCGCGCTCTTCGAGCAGATGGACCGCGAGAAAAGTCTTTACGGCATTGACTCTTGGAAATGGTATTGCCACACCGACCCGGGTCGTTCGGGCAACGGCTTCCGCATGGACGATGAGAAAATGACGTATCCCTTCTATAAAAAATCGCGCGAGCTGGGGATCAAAACTTTCAGCGTTCACAAGGGCTTCTCCTCTCAATCACAGACCCTCGGTCACTTCGCTCATCCGGGTGACGTTGAGAAGGCGGCGCGGGACAATCCCGACCTGACCTTTATCGTGTACCACTCAGCGATCAAGCACAGTCCCTGGGAGCCGCAGGCCAAGGAAAAAAACTTCTACGATCCGACCACCGGCGATTTCATGTGGCACGCGGATTTGATGAAAATCAAAGAGCGCAACCCGGACATGAAAAATGTTTACTGCGAGATCGGATCGTCGTTCGGCATGTTGTTCATCGCGCATCCCGAGATGTGCATGCACCTCATGGGGCGCAACATCAAGACCTACGGTGTGGACCACGTGATCTGGGGAACGGACTGCCTGTGGTGGGGCTCGCCGCAATGGGTCATCGACGCGTTCAAGCGCTTCCAGATCACCGACGAACTGTGCGAAAAATTCGGTTACGCTAAGCTAACGAAGGAGGACAAGTCCAAGATCTTTGGCCTGAACGCGGCTCGGATCTACGGCATCGACTTGAAGGCGAAACTTCAGGCCTTTCCGAAGGACACCCTGTCGCGGCTCAAGACTGCCTTTCTGGATCGTGGCGGACAACGCGACAACACGGCTTATGGCTGGGTCCGGGCGGAGGCGTAAGGGACGTCCGTGATTCGTGTTCATTCGCGCTCCTTTCGTCGCGGCGCCGCCCTGTTGCTCATGTTGACCATGACCGGAGGGTTGAGCCATGCGGCGGCTGACCCAGCGGTGCCGCTTGATCCGGCCGCCTGGGGTTCCAACCGCGTTGGCAAAGCGTTCCCGGAATTCGTGACCGGCGATGAATGTCTATTCTGTCACCGAATCAAGGTCGGCCCAACCTGGTCCGCGAACCGGCATCAATCCACTGTTCGGCCGAGCGATCTCGAACCGGAAGCGCTCGCTTCGCTGAATTCCTCGGTCACTACCGAGCCGTTGGCCGGTCTCGCGGAATTTATCCTGGGCCGAACGAATCAATTGGCTTTTTTGAAACGGTCGGATGCCTATGGCCAGCTCGACATCCTCTCCGCCCGGCTTCAGCCAGCTCGCGATGGGAACAAGACGCGGCAGACCAGCGCGAGTGCTGGCACTCCACACTGGGAGACTCGGACGTTCGCCAATCAATGCGCTGGCTGCCACACGACTGCATTCGACTCGGGAACCGGCGCCTTCGCGGCGGTGTCGATCGGCTGTGTCTCATGCCACGGCGACGTTAAACTCGAACACTCCACGGACACGACGAAGGTTTTGCTGGCGCAACAGCGCAACGACCCGGCTCGCGTCCTGATGTCCATCTGCGGCTCATGTCACATTCGGACCGGCCGTTCCCGCAGCACTGGATTCCCGTTTCCAAACAACTTCTTTCCGGGCGACAACCTGTTTCGGGATCTCGATGTGGATTTTTCCGACCAGGCCATCGGGAAGCTGAATCCGGTGGATCGTCACGTCCTGCAAAACGTTCGGGACGTTGTCGTCCGGGGTGGAGAGGCATTGACCTGTCTCTCCTGCCACAATGTTCACCTGGGTTCGAGTTTGCGCCATCGAAGGCTGCAGCGGCAGGATGTCTGTTGGACCTGCCACGATGGCGGCGTCAACAAGCTGCTGCCGGCCTGGTCGGAACGGCACAGCAAGGTTTGCGGTTACTAAATGCGGTTGCTAAACTCACTGACGGCGTATGGAAAATCAAAAGGAAATCGATTACGAGCATCTGCCTGCTGGCGTGCCGATGGACGAAACGGATGTGAACTTGCGGGCGTATCTGTCCCGACTCAGCAAGGAGCACCTGGCCCGCTACGATCCCGCCTGGACCGACGCGCAAGTCGTCGAGTGGGACGGCAACTTCAGGTCGGACGGCAATCTCATGCTGGTCTGTTGTGAGCGCGACGTGGACACCGCAGAGTTCCGTCGAGTACTGGAGGAGCACCTGAGGTATCGGTTCCCAGGCGAATGATTGTTTTACAGAGCGAGAATGATGACCCGACTGGCGAGAGCCTACTTCTCCCGCGGCCGGTGCCGCGCGGCTGGGCTTAATTCACCCTGTGCAATCCGCGCGTGGCCAATTGATCCAGGCACCAGTGGTACTCTCCCACCAATTGATCGACAACACTGCGGTTCTTTAATTCGGAAGGCATGACTTCCCAAGTGTATGTTTCCATCTCGAGATGGGAGCAGAGGTGTGGGTTTTCCTTCAAGAGATCCATCACCCCCAGGATATGATCGGAAGTATTATCGAAGTGCGGAGTGGGCTGACTATGCAGCGGAATGTGAAAATGAATTCGCCATTCTTCGGCGGGTTGTGAGTTGAGATCTGCGGCCAGAGACAGAGCCACGTCGAGGTCTTTGTGCCGTGTGATGGTCCCATCGATGCCACGAGCGATGACTTGATGAAAATAGATATCATCGGCGAATGAATTCAAAGCTTGGCGGACCTCAGGAGTGGGCCGCACTTTAAGAGCAGAGCTGAAGTGCAGCTTGCTGATCTTAATACCGTGGTGTTGGAAGCTCTGGATAACATCGCGCGGTTCTTCGAACTCGACCGCCAAATGGCAGGTGTCATAATTGACTCCGAGGTGCTCGCTGAGGGAGGCATCGTGCGGGCGATCCGCGCGCATTTCTTCGAAAAACCGGACGGTTTCGGCGCTGGTTTCGAGGTAACAAAGAGGCTCTGGCTCGAGGCCGAGGTGAAGCTTTTTTCCGGATTGTTCGCTCAGCCTTGCGACATGATCCACGCAGCTCCAAAGATTCGCGCGCATGGCTCGAACCTGATCCTTGGTCTGGATGAATTCCTTGAAGGAACAGGGCACGGTGCTGATGCTGCCGTCCACGCCCTCGGGAACAAGTTTGGCGAGGAGATCAAAGAGACGATTGGTGTATTCGAGGCGCGCGTGCGTGGTCCAATCGGGAACATAAACTTGCTCCTTGACCCGGCTGCCATGAAAGCGGCCGAAGGGAAAACCATTGATTGTGAAAATGTAGCACTCGTGCTCGTCAAGCCAGCGTTGAAACGCAATCAAGTTGGCAGGCTCGGAAAGCTCGCGCGAGGCCACGTCGCTCAAGCGCAAACCGATTGCGTAGGGCGCGTTGGGACAGACCTGTTCCCGCACAGCCAGAGTGTGCTGATTTAAGGAATCAAACGTTTGCTGCCAATCTTCGCCGCGATGGATGTTGGTGGAATAGGCAAGGTGGAGGCCGTGATTCAGTTTCATTGCTTTAGACCCGATGCTTCAGGGCTCGCCTAATAACCGCTCCGTACGGCGGCGCTTCGAAAAGGGTGATGTTGCTGGAAGGGAACATCAGAACGCGATGGCAATCAGACCAGATCAAACTTTGGGCATTGTCGCATGAACTTCAGTGGGTTTTGATAAACCAGCTTGTCGATTGCCTCCACGCTGTGGCCGCGTTTGCGCATTTCCAGCGCTGTCTTCGGAACGGCCAGCGGCACGCTCACTCCCCAATCGCAGGCGCTGTTCATCCAGATGCGCTCAGCGCCGTAAACTTCCACGATGTCAATGGCCCGCGCCGGCGAGCACTTCGATTCCGGGTAAAGCGTCATGCCGGCCCAAAACCCAGCATCGAGGACGAGCTTCACAGTGTGTTCCTCGACGTGATCGATAATGACGCGCTCCCGCTGAATCCGCTTGTCGCCCTTGAGCGCATCGATAATGAGCCGCGTGCCCTTGAGTTTGTCTTCCAGATGCGGCGTGTGAACGAGGATAAGCTGGTCATGTCGGGCCGCCAGATCAATGTGTCGCTCCAGAACTTTGAGTTCGTTCCTGCTGTTCTTGTTGAGGCCGATTTCGCCGATGCCCAGGACGGTGGGACGATCGAGAAACTTGGGAATGATCGCCAGCACTTCATCGGCGAGCTTCATGTCTTCGGATTCCTTGGGGTTGATGCAAAGCCAGGTAAAATGGCGCAAGCCGAACTTTGCGGCGCGCTTCGGTTCGTGTTCGGTGAGCTGGCAGAAATAATCGTAGAATCCTTGCACTGAACTACGGTCGAACCCCGCCCAAAACGCCGGTTCGCAAACGGCCTGGCAGCCAGCCATGGCCATATCAACGTAGTCGTCGGTGACGCGGCTGACCATGTGCCCGTGAGACTCAATGTATCGCATTATCAGGTGATTGTTGAGAGTTTGTGTTTGGTAGAGTTCGCCGTTTGTATCATGTTGCGTTCTGACTTTCCACTAATGACCCGCTTAGTCCGCTTAACAGTGCTCTGCGTTTCTGCGTCGGAATAAAGTTGATTGTGAGCGACATCGCTTACTCAAGTTTGTAATAAGCTCCGGAAGCAGCTTTAGTTGTCGCTTTGGCGATCGGCTTGGTGGTGTGATCGCTCAAAGAGAGGAGAACCCGCTTTGCTCTCTGCGGTTCCTTGCGGTCTAATTCCTTGAGCGCTTGACGAAATGCTTTCAGTCGAAAGTCGGCTTCGCCTTCCCCTCGATCCAGACGGTCCATGAAAGCAGCCAGATCGATCAGCTTGGATCGAGCGTCCATGAAATAGAGGTCCAGTAACTGTTGGCGTGTCATATTGGTGTTACGATGCTAACCGTTTTGCAATTCCTCAAGCTCTGCCTCAAGCCAAAGTAATCAACCTCGGCCTGCCGGGAAAAATGTGATGAGCGAAAGTAACCCGAGTTCTCGACAAAAAACAACAAGGATTCAGCCCTGGAGTCATCGAAACTGAGGCGCGCCTTTCAATCACGTGCTCATCCTCTCCGCTAGCTTTCACACCACCAGCTTCGTCAGAGACGCATATTTCTCCGGGACTGGAAAGCGTCGCCCACAGATGAAGTTGTCGAGCAACACACTGAGCCATTCTCTGGAGGCGGTGGCTTTCTTGATCACGATGTAGGTGCCAGAGTTGTCAGTGCTCAGCTCGTATTCCTGGACGATCAAAGTGATCGGCTCCTTTTCTCCCTTGAGCAGGACTTCGACTTGAGCAGTTTTCTGGTGTGAATCGATAGAGAAATTCAACATACGACCGTATTGTGCGATTACTTTTTGAAGGGCTACTTCCAGGACAAAAGAAGTCGAGGAATCCTTCTGGCGATGCAACCAATTCGTCAGCTTGTTCAGGTCACTCATTTGTCACCACTACGAATCCGTCCCGCCTTCTATTCGTATCGCAGCGCTTGAATCGGATCGAGTCTGGCGGCTTTGAACGCAGGGAACAACCCGGCCAGGATTCCGACAAAGCCGCTGAAGATAAAAGCTAAGACTAAGGAATCGACAGTGATGACAGGGGTATTTTCCGTGGGAGACATCACCGTGAGGAGATGAACGAGCCCGTAGGACGCCGCAATTCCCGCGAAACCGCCGAGGACGGCGATCACAAGGCTCTCGATGAGAATTTGGACAAACACATCGGCAAAAGTCGCGCCGATGGCCTTTCGAATACCGATTTCGCGAATCCGTTCAGTGATGCTGGCCAGCATGATATTCATGATCCCGATGCCGCCGACGAGCAGGCTGATCGCAGAAATAAACCCGCCGCTCATTCGGGCGTTGCGAATGGAAGTGGTGATGCTTTCGGACCAATTCTCCTGGGTTTGAAAGGCGAAATCTTCGATACCTTTGTGGGTGTGCATCATGACGTTCTTCGCCTGCTGCAAGGCTGGCTCGAGTAAATCGATATCCGCGACCTTCACGTACAGACTGGATAGCCTCGGGTCAGGAATCGAGTTTGAGCCATAGCCGCCGGATCGGAACTTGATCCACATCGTGTTTAGTGGAATGTAAATCGTAGCGTTCTTCCAGCTATACACCCAGCTATTCGGGCCGCCCCTCCCGCTTCCACCCCACCCACGGCGCCGCTCTGGACCTGTCTGGGTGACCTTCGGCATATCCCTTTCGAGCTCGCGCAGTTTGCGGTCTTGCTCGCTTTCGTAGCGTTGGAACATTCCGATAATCCGGAACGGCTGATTGTTAACATTGATGTAATCTCCGAGCGGAATTATTTCGTGGCCGACTTCTTCGGGCGAACCAAAGAGCTGGTCGCGAATGCCCGTTCCAATGACGCAAACATTCCAGGCGTTGTCGTCATCGACTTCGTTGAACATTCGTCCGTGCTCGATGACGTGCTGGTTCATTTCAATGGCGCTAGGCCATGTGCCGACCAATTGGACGCGGTCGCGGACGGATTTTATGCCGTGAGTAATCAAAGTGCCGCCGCCGCCCCAACCGCCACCTGGCATTACTCTCATCTCCGGAGTGACGAGCTTGATCAAGGGAGCGCTCCGTTGCAGCGCATAAACATCATGAATGGTGCTCCCGATGGCTTGATCCTCCAAGTGCCGCTGATAGAGCGGGATGTCTTGCTGCTCGACACGCACCTTCTCCAGCCCACCGATGGCAACCAGCGCTTCTTTCATTCCGTTCTCCATTCCTTTGACCAGCGCCGACATGGCAACCAGACTCGAGACACCCAGAATGATGCCTAACATCGTGAGGATAGAACGGAATTTATGAGACCAAATTTCTTTGAATCCGATGACGATGGCGTTCCACAAGTCCATAATTCTAGTCTTTAGTTGGCTGGCGCTGTTTCGGGAATCTTTCGATCCAAGCCAGCCAGCTTGGCATCAACCTGCTTGGCAATCTTGCCGTCGCGAATCTCAATCCGCCGGGGAGTGACTGCGGCAATTTCTGGATCATGCGTCACCAGCGCAATGGTGCGGCCCTCCTGGCTCAATCTGCGGAAGAGCTCCAGAATCGCTTCGCCAGTATGCGAGTCAAGATTGCCGGTAGGCTCATCGGCGAAGACAATTTTCGGACTGTTGACTAAAGCCCGGGCGATGGCCACGCGCTGTTGTTGACCTCCCGAGAGTTGCATCGGGCGATGTTTGCTTCGGTTTTCGAGATCGACCATTTTCAGAGCTTCCATGGCCCGGGTTTTTCGGTCACCGCTCGAGATGCCGCTATAAACCATCGGCAATTCAACATTCTGGAGCACGGTGAGTTTGGGAAGCAGATTAAAGAATTGGAACACGAAGCCGATTTTTCGATTGCGAATGCCAGCCAGCTCCTTTGTGGACGCATTATGGATCATAGTCCCATCGAGCTGGATTGTTCCCCGGGTGGGAGAATCCAGACAACCCAAAATATGCATCAACGTGGACTTGCCACTGCCCGACGGGCCGATGATCGAAATGAATTCGCCGCCTTCAATGTCCAGCGAGACATCATCCAACGCACGGATTTCTTCGCCACCAAGATGATAAATCTTACTAACGTTGCGGAGTTCCACTAAGGACATACAGCAGTTGGGGTTTTAGCGTCCGGCGCCTACTCCACCTGAGGGCCGGCTCGTGCTGCCACTTCCGGATCGTTGGCCTTCGCCGCCGCCGCCCGGCTTTGAGATCGCTGCACTGTTGGTAGGACTGGCACCCGCGCCAGCGCGAGCACCAGCCAATGCCATCGGTTTTGGTCCGCCTGATGTCTGCCCTGTTTTCGTTCCTTTGTCTTCAAGCGATATCACCTCTCCGGCCGTAAGGCCTTTCTGTACCTCGGCGAAATCATAGTCGGCAATGCCGATCTGAATGGGGCGTCTCTCGAAGGTTTCTCCTTTTTTGACATAAACAAATCGCTCGCCTTGCTCAGTGAAGACGGCGGCGAGCGGGACAGCGACCGCGTTTTCCGCCGAGACCACTGGGATGGATAAATTAGCAGTCATGCCAGGTCGAACTCGCGGGTCTTGCTTCTCGATCAAGATCCGGGCGGCATAACCTTTGATGCTGTTTTTGATCGTGGACTGAGGAGCAACACGCTCGACAATTCCTTTCATGGTCAAACCGAGAACTGATTCGACCTGAATATCGACTACCTGGCCGGTCGAGAGCCGTATCACATCCGCCTGGTTGACATGGGCATTGATAATCATCTTGTTCAGGTCGGCAATGGTGAGGACTTCAGTGCCGCTATTAAAGCCGCCTGAGCCGGAGACCGCCTGGCCGATGGAGATGGGGCGAATCAAGACAGTGCAGTCAAACGGAGCGATGATCTTGGTTTTGGACAGCCGATCGTCCACGACCCGAAGATTCTTTTCAGATCGGTCGAGAGCGTTTTTTGCCAGCTCATATTCCGTTTTCGTATCCTCGTAGAGCTCCTGTGAAATAAGCTTCTCTTCAAAAAGCTCTTTGCTCCGCTTGAAGTTCCGCTCAGTTTTAGCCACTTGCAGTTTTGCTCCCTCGATTTCCGTCAGCCTAGAGGAGCGTTCACTCTGCAAATCCGTATCGTCCAAGGTAAACAGAACATCCCCTTTTTTGACTTTGTCACCGATATCGACAGGCAGAGAATCGATCTTGCCATTAACCTCCGGCCTGACCGAAACCTGTTCTGCCGGACCAATATCACCAGCGGCAGCAACCTTGAAGTTGATGTTGCGCATTTCGACGACAGCCGTTGTCGGACGCCCCGACAAACCGGTTGACAAAGGCGCTGTCTGCTTGAGAGACGACGACTTTTGCCAAGCCCAGTAACCACCAGCCAAGATGACAACGAGAACAACGATCCACTTTTTCATGATAAATTCTAACCACGGTGCCACTTGGGCAGCCGCGAGTAAACCGAAACTAACCCTAACACACTAGTACGAACGTAAATTTCGCCACGACCTTGTATGAGTGGCTACTCCGAAAAGGCTGACTCGGCAGTTTGATAAAAAATTCACATTATATTAGCGTGTCTATCTAACCCATGGCGTTACAGCGATGCGCCTTTTCTCCGGTGAGAATTGGAGCCGACATCTCGATCGCGCGCGAGGGATCGATCATTCAAGCCAATCGCGCTGCGCCGACGGAATACGTTTTGGCGAAGCGGTGGAGTTCAGAACTTAATTGTGAGTTGCGCTGCTACGAGCTGTTCTCCCTGTTGCAGAAAGCCTTGTTGGTGGCTGTAGCCTTACTGGAGCTTGGCTTGAACATGGCGGTCGAAACGATAGCCCACGGCTGTTTCTATGCGCCACATATCCCGATCCCACTGCTCATGACCCCCTCCGCCATTCGGAACGTCACCAAAGAATTGCTGATTCCATCGGAGAGCTCCGAAGAGCTGCGGCGTGATCTCGTATTTCGTTTCGAGGTAGTAAGTGACCGTATCTGCGTTGCCAACATTAGGAACCTCGAATCGGGAGACAAATCCTTCCGCCCAAATCTGCCAATGCCCTCGCGAGTAGCGGATGTCCTGCCCCACCGTGCTTTGTTTGAAATCCCCCTTATGCGAGCCTGCAAGAATGCTCTCTTCCGGAGGCAACATGTAAGCGCCATGGCTGAAGGAGGCCCCAACATTCAACGCGGCGTTAGGGCGATACCCAATTCGGCCGCTGAAAACCGGGTAGTCCCAATCATGCGTCCAGGCATCCCAAGCATAAGGGCGTGATGACAGGGCGACATTTTTGATCTCAAAACCATATTCAAACTTCTCGACCAGCCCAAACACCGACGCGCCACTGGCATACGAGGGACCCCAAATAACTGGCACCCAATTCGCGGGTTGATCCGGCTTGTTGCGTCGCGCTAGAAACGCCTTGGGATTAGCCGGCACGATGTGATCGGTAATGCCCACCACGTTTTCGTAAGGCAACGGGGCGTTGATAAACGGGTTCTTCCATGAGTCATGGCGCGGCACCCAGTTCCCTACGACAGTGGCGAATTTCCCGATCTGCAGGTTTAGTCGAGCATCGTCGAACGGGATGTAGCGCAACAAATATTCATCCGCCCGAGCATCGCCGTCCGGCATGGCCCCCGGATCGAACCCGCGATCATAACGGCCTTGCGCAAAGGCATAAAGATGCGGTCCAAACCGGGCGTCCAAGAAAAGCGAGAGCCGCGGGTTAAAGAAAAAGTCGTGCTCGCTGAATACTAATCCAGGCGGATGCTGATCGATGTAATATCCTTCGAGGTCGAGCAAGCCGCTCACATCGGCTCGGAACCAGCCGTTGGACGACTGGAGGAACAGTGAATCGTCAAGTTTTTCGAGCCACTCGGTTTGCGCCAGGGCAGGGCGTGCTAAAAGCGAGGCTGCGATGAGCGCGAGAGCAATACCTTTTTGTTTCATAGAGCTTGTTGGAGTGTTTGGATTTTTAAGAGTTTGTAGGCCGGAACTCTGGATGAAAAACCTTTCAGTTCCAATTCAGGCAAATTCTCCACGTGAGCGGTATCACCCAACCGCTCGCGAGTCGTCTGGTCGATGACCACGTCCATGCGTCCGGCTTTGCTGCACAACCGGGAGGCGAGGTTCACTCGCTCGCCCAGCACCGTGTAATTAAGGCGATCGGCGGACCCCATGCAGCCCGCCACGGCTGATCCGGAGGCGACCCCGATTCCAATCTCAATTTTATAGGAAGTGGTATCGTTCAATTTTTGCCGCTCGTGCATCATGTCAAGAGCGCATCGGGCGGCGTTGAATGCATCGTTGCCGTAACTCTTCGGCGCGCCAAAAATCGCCATGATCAAATCGCCCACAAATTTATCGACCACGCCGTTGTGCTCGTTAACCACTCGGGTTAAGGGAGTGAAATGTTCATTCAACATTCGAATCACCTCGTCCGGATCCATCCCTTGGGTCAACGCGGTGAAGCCGCGAATGTCACAAAATAAAACGCTGATCTCGCGTGTTTCGCCGCCGAGCGCGACATTGCCTTGCATCAGCTCGTGAGCTACGGCTTTGTCGGAGACCTTGTCGAGGACGCTTCGGTATTTTTCCTTCAAGACCAGCCCTTCCGCCATCTCATTGAACGACGCGGCTAAGTGGCCGATTTCGTCGCGAGAGCGCACGGGCACTTTGACAGCAAGATTGCCGCGCTGAATTTCGTTGGTGCCTCTGACCAACTCGCGGATAGGAACGGACAACCCGTGCGACAGCAGCAAGCTCATCCCGAATGCTCCGAGCAAGCCAACCGCGCCGAAGAAGAAGATGTTGCTGCGGAGATCGCGCTGCTTTTCCAGAGATTCTTTGACGGAGATGAGCACGACCAAGTACGCCTTTGGAAGATGTGGGTCTGGATTGAGAGCTTGGTAAAATACTCGATTCGGATCGCCATCAATCATCTCAATGAAATCTTCTGGTGGATGTTCCGAGAGCTTGATCTGGTCGGTCACTCGTTGCGCAAGACGCTCGCGTCTGGTTCCCAAAATTGACTTCGAATAAATCAGGCCCTCAAATAATATCCCGGCTCTGAACGTATCGTTCGTCGAGTTCCCGTCGCCCAGGTCGGGCATGGGAAATCCCAGGGCCAGCGTGCCCAGCAATTCACCACTGGGCGCATCGATGATTTTTGTGAAAACGGCCTGCTGCAGTTCCAACTGGCCCTCTTTGGTTTGAGGAGTGATGTAACTCACAACTTGCCCTTCCATCTTTGAAATTCCCTGCCCCACCTGTTCGAGTTGTTTTCTAAAACCTTCCTGATTGGTCAGTTGTTTCACTTCTGTAAACGAGGCCGGCGGCAGGATTACCTGGCCGTTGGTGCCAAGGAACAGATAGAAAGTCGCCTGTAGCGAGTTGGTGTTGCCGCCATCCGACTCGATCAGCTTTCGAGTTTGCAATTCGCCTTTGGCGATTTTGTAAAGTCCCTCCGTTTCGCCTTCGAGGGCCTCAGGCAAGGCGAGTTGTAAACGGGGAGAGCCGACAAGGACGGCGCAGGTCTGCTTGATGTTTTCGATCAGTGTCTTCTGATTATTGGAAAAGGAACTGATTTGATTCCGAAACAACTTTGCATAGAGGTCCCGGTAGTTCTCCTGAAATATCTTCTGCGAAATGTAAAGCGTCGCGCCACTCACCCCCACAACCACGAGCATCATCGCGACCAACAGTTTGACTCGGAAGCTTACGGCAGGCATGAGAGCAGATCGTTGCGCGCTTGAATCATTTGCCGGGGAAGTCCACCTTCAATTTGCTTCCCTCCTTGAGCTCGACCGCCTGTTGCTGAATGTTTTTCTCGTCCGCCCATGCCTTCAGAACGTAACGCCCGTCGGGAACATTGTTAATCACGAGCCGATACTTTCCTTCACGGTCAGTCTTGGTGAACACAGGCGTGTCGAGGACCAAGATAACGGCTCGCATGTGATCTACGGCGGATTCAAGAAAAAGTTTGCGCGACCTGGCTATCGTGGATTCCCAAGCGATGGCTCTGTCTGATGTGCCGCGCTGGGCAAGAACCCACGATTGGATCAGAAACCGCCACTTACCTGGAAGGGGTCCGTTCCAAAAATCGCA
>SIBE01000118.1 GCA_009695265.1 Pedosphaera sp.
GGCTCTGGGCGCAATGAAGAGTTCTTCGCGTCTAATTCACCGGCAACTCACAGATGTTCGTTACCCGCTCACTTGCTTTTTCCAGCAAGTTTCATTCGCGCGCCAGGTGCTCTCATCACGATTCACTGTCGCCCTGAATCCTGGCTCCTCGGGCTGAGCGGAGATAACGCTGCGTGGGCTCGATAAGAGAGCGCGAGCAAGCTCAAAAGCCCCAAAATTAAAAGGCCGCTCACGGCGAAAGTGCCGCTGTCCGGCTTGTTCGGGAAAAAGTAAAGCGCCAAAGCCCCCACGGCGGGACCGCCAAAAAGTCCGACGCCAATCGCCGCCTCGTGGAACCCACCGTGCTCGCCCTTCGTCTCACCGACATCCATCGAATAAAAAAGCGATGAATAATAAATCAAACCGAGGCCCATCCCGAAGCCCACCTGCGCGATAATAATAGCCCATGGTTTCGTCAAGAGCAGAGTCGATGCAAACCCTGCGATCAACAAAAGGAAGGCGATGATAAACCAACGAAACCGGTAATGCCACCCAGCCCAGAGCCAAAGGGCCAAGAATGTCCCAAGTCGCGCAAACAGCCAGATCGAGCAGAAAAACCCTGCGAGCATCGGGCTGAGTTCAAAACGAAGCGCTAAGCCGGGAATCACCGCTATTATCGAATTAACCGCAACGTACGCGAAAGGGTTGGCTAGCCAGGCCATTTTGAGAAAAATTCTGGCGCGAGCGATCGGGCGGGGGTTCAGGCGTGGCAAAGGCTCGAGGGAAAGATCTGAGTTCGCTGGCAGATGTACCACGCGGCTCGCTTGACCCTTTAACCAAAAAAGCAACCCGAGCTGAACGATATGGACTGTCGCTGGAATCCAAAACAGGCTGCGCAAACCAAACGCTTGCAGTAATGCGCCTCCCGTGAAGAATGTCAGGCCGCTCATCCCTGCCCAGACCACGTTGTAAATGCCGACCATTGTCTGGAGTCCGGCCGGGGTCTCCTTCTCGCTCACCAGGGCTTGGAGAGTAGGCCAAGTAAAACACATGCCCAAGGTGCAAGTGAGCATCACGGCAATTTGACCCCTGAGACTGACGGTAAAGCCGCCTATGGCCAGGGAAGCCGCCATTAAGGAAAACCCCAAGGCTAGCGCTTTGAAGTAACCGTGCTTTTGGCCAAAGCGGCCAGCGTACCAAGCTGCAAACGTGTAGAGAAAACCGTTGGCTGCCGAGAGAAGCAAATTGTCCCTGTTGCCAAACCCGAACTCTTTCGCCATGAAAAAGTAGATATAATAAAAATATATTGTGGTGGCGAGAGAGTTGAGGCCTTCGAGAACGAAGAAGCCAGCTTTAAGCCTGCGATGCGTCATGTGAGCTTGCCGATCACGAATCTCGAAATTCAATCCGTCGCATCACTCGAGCTGCCGACTTGCTTTGCTCGGCTGCGATTCGCAATCGGATACTTCTTCTATGGCTCTCAGGCAGTACCATTTGACTGCTTCCGACATCGCAGGACTGAGGGTTTCAAGTTCGTCCTGCGAGCACCATCGAATCTCGTGGTGTTCAGCGGGGGCGAGTTGAACCGCTCCGCTTTTGGGTCGAGCCCAATAGATCAAGCCGATGTGTTCGTGCGTCTCGGTGATGCGGTGGATATCGAGAAAACGAGGAGCAATCAAGGCGCGAGTCCCTGGGCCCGTTGTCGGAGGCCGCTCTCCCATCAGTTCCACTTCCAATCCACTCTCTTCTTTTGCCTCGCGGAGGGCCGCGAATTCAGGGTCCTCGTCCAACTCGATGTGTCCGCCTAGAGGAAGCCACTTGTTCAGTTGCCGGTGATGAATGATGAGTACTTTGCCTTGGCGTACTACAAAGATGGCCACTGTGAAATCGATTCTCTCATGAATGTGCGCCATGCCGGGGTGAGATGAAACATCAACGCCGACCAAAAGCAAGTGAAGGCTCAGGCCTGAAATTCTTCCGGAAGCACGATGCCATCACAGATCTAAAAATGGGCGATCGTCCGACTTCGTGCGCGCCTTTGCCGTTCCTATCGACTGCGAACCTCAGATTAATAATCGTACAACCCGCTGTCCCGCGAAAAACCGCCACCGCCGCTGCCGCCCATCCCTCCTTCATCTTCGGGACCGCCCATAAAATCGCCTAGCACGTCGCCCATATCCGCTTCGATTTTTTCCGGATCTTCGCCTGCTTCGAGCCGTTTGATCGCCACATCGAGTTCCTTCGGCATGGTTCCCGAAGGCAGAATGTCCTTCATCTTGCGCATCATGTGAGCCATGTGCTTGGGATTGTTCTCATCCAGGTGGGACATATCACGTTCCATTTCGCCCATGGCGCGCATCATGCGGCGGTCATCAAAATCCGGCATCGGTGGTTCGCTCGCTCCCTCGTCATCGCTGGAAGTCGAAGGCTCTTGGGACCCTCGAGGCATGGCGAATCCGCTCATTTGCTTGACCATTTTCTTGCTCCCACATTTCGGGCAGAGAGGAAGGTGGTCGGGTTGTATTCGCTTCGAGAGAAAATTGAAAATTACCCTGCATTTGGGGCAAGCAAATTCGTAGATTGGCATTACTATCTCACCTTGGTTTACTAACGATTCTTGTATGAATCCGAACAAATGGAAAAACCTATCGCGCCGCTCCGGCCCACCGGAATTTCTTGCCGAGAAGCCGTCAGATTTCCTGAGAGAATCGAAAGCTCCACCGCATCGCGCAAGCGCTGCAACTATTTCAAGCGATCAAAATTCTTTTGCAAGATTTGCCAGTCCTTGAGGCCTTTGACTTTTTCCTGGTTGCTGGCGTTGATCTTCGCTTCGTTGGCGTTCTTTGTAGGGCGATCGACGTTGTAGTAGATTCCGAAGTAGCCCGGAAATGCCGAGTCCGCTATTTTGTAAGCTGCCATTTCGTCCGTCACAGCGTGATCGGCTGGGACTGTATTAAAGGCGCCTCCTTTGCGGGGATTTGAAGCGTCGAATGCTCCTTCGTAAAACTCGACGCATTCGCTGAGGCACTCGATGAAACCGAAGCCATCGTGATCCATGGCAGCTTCCATCATTTGCAGCACATGATTGGGGTTTGTGTGGGTAGTGCGGGCCACAAACGTGGCTCCGGCTGAAATGGCCTGCTTCATCGGGTTAATCGGCTGGTCCATCGAGCCCCACACATCGGTCTTGCTTTTGAATCCCGTCGGCGAAGTGGGAGAGGTTTGCTTCTTGGTCAAACCGTAAACCCAGTTGTCCATCACGACGTAGGTCATTTTGATGTTCTTGCGCGCCGTGTGATTGAAGTGGTTGCCGCCGATGGAAAAGGCATCACCGTCGCCGCCAAAGACAAACACATGCAGGTCAGGGCGACTCAGCGAAACGCCGCTCGCGAACGGCAGAGCGCGGCCGTGTATGTAATGGGCTCCGTGAGCCTGCACGAAATAGGGAAAGCGACTCGAACAGCCAATCCCAGCGATGGTGGTAATTTTCTCGTGCCACAGCTTGCGCTTTTCAATCAGTTTGAAATAGAGCGCTAGCACAGAGAAATCACCGCATCCGGGACACCACGTGGGCTGATCGGCGGACAGTTCTTTTTTGGAGAGCGGTTTGCGTTCAGAATCCGGAAGTGGCACCGCGACAATGTTGCCGCTTCGAACGGGAGCTTCGGCGAGGGGAGAACTCATACAAAATCAGAGGGGAATTAAATGCTTTAAATGGTTATGCAGGTTAAATTGATCACAGCTTGCGGAGCCCGGCTGCAACGTTTGATTTGGCTCGTTCCAAAATCTCCTTCACTTTAAACGTCAATCCATCGGTCTTGGTTATTCCACGGATTTTCGGATCACAATAGCGGGCCCGCAACAATCCAGCGAGTTGTCCGTAACCATAAATCCCTTCATCGTTCATCTCGACGACAAAGACATGATTGAATCCGGCGAAGATATCTTCCAAGCCAGGCGGCAACGGGTTGAGATGTTTGATGTGGATTGACGAAACGCTGTCGCCCGCCGTGCGGGCGCGATCGACAGCTTCTTTGAGAGGACCCTGCGTCGAGCCCCAGCCGACGAGAAGGACATTGCCCTCCGAAGGCCCATAGAGCGCGGGGGTCGGTAGCTTTGCTGCTAAAACCTGAAGTTTCTTGCGCCTCTTGCTCACCATCTGCATGTGAAGCTTAGGTGAACCGGTAGGATGACCTAGTTCGTCATGCTCGAGTCCAGTCGCGATTGGGTACTTCCCGCTTTGGATTTTAGTTCCGGGAGCCCGGTGGTGCGTTACACCGCTGGCAACAGACAAATCATAGGGCTTGTGATCTAGAACCGGCGTCAGGTCCGGTGAGATATCCTGACAAACCTTTTCCAAGTTGGGTTCAGTGAATGCTTCGATACGCGTGGCGATGGCTTGATCGCTCAGGATAATTACAGGCACGCTGTATTCCCGGGCGATGTTGACAGCCTCGATGGCCGTGTAAAAGCAGTCTTCCACGTTTGCCGGAGCTATGACAACTCGTGGAGAATCTCCATGACCGCCGAAGACCGCGATATTAAGATCGGATTGCTCCACGTTGGTTGGCATCCCTGTCGAAGGTCCCCCACGCTGAATATCGCAAATAACTAACGGCATCTCAGCCATCACCGCCCAACCGAGGGCTTCCGTTTTCAAAGAAATGCCGGGACCGCTCGATCCCGTGACTGAAACTCGACCCGCGTAACTTCCGCCCAAGGCCATGGAAATAGAAGCAATCTCGTCTTCACATTGAATGAACATGCCACCGTACTTGGGTAACTCACGGCGGAGAATCTCCATTACATCTGACCAAGGCGTGATTGGGTAGCCGGCGCCAAAGCGAACTCCGGCCGCGATCAGGCCATAAGCCAGTGCTTCGTTGCCGTTCATAACGACCTGCTGGCCGTCCTTCTTCTGGCTTTCAACGAATTGGAACGTCTCGAGGACATTGCCAAGAGAGTGGCTGTAACCCGCGTGAAACGCAGCCAGCGCATTGTTCAACACGCTCGTATCTTTGCCGGTGAACCGTTCCGAAACCAACTGGGTCAGCTTGGCAACATTCAAGTCGAACATCTTAGCGACCAAGCCGAGCGTGAAAATATTCTTGCCCTTATCTTTTGCCGTTCCTCCGATGGCTTCGACGGTTAAACCAGAAATCGGAACGCCTACATGATGGTAGTCCTTTTCCCATTCGGGCTTTGGATCGACGTGATCTGAATCGTACAAAACAATTCCGCCCTTCTTTAGAGAGCTGATGTGGTCTTCATAGGAGTGCTGGTAAAAGGCGAGCAGCACATCGGCATCATCTCCAGAACTTAGGACTTCGCCGGAACCGATCCGAACTTGGAAAATCGACGGCCCACCCGAAATAGTGGAAGGAATCGTCATGAATGTCATGACCTCCTGTTCGCTGCGCCCGGCTAATCTGGCCAGAAATCCGCCGATTGCCTGAATCCCATCCTGAGAATTACCCGCGATACGGATGATCGTTTCCGATATTTTTGAGACTTTTGGAACGCCACCCGCAGTTGGGGCGGCAATAGTTGCTTCACTCATTAGACGATTGCATTAAAAGTTGATGATACATGTCAGGCACAACCGTGGAGTTATTCCCGTTGAAACGTGACGCACGTGCAAAGTCACACTAACACCCCGTCCCTCACTGTCAAACGAGAAACTTGCTTACTGATTTATGAATAACCACTTGCGAATGTGAGGTTAATTCGAGGGAGGTAACTAGGTTTGAACGCCGCCAGATTGATTGCTTAAACCACCCATGAATTCACATGAACCGCAGTTGAACCGCAGGATTCCAAGACACGTTCCAAACCATCGGCAAGTCCATGTCCGTTAGGTTGATGGCTGACGTAGCCCTGCTGACGGCGAACCGCCTCTTTGACCGCCTCCACCGCATTGCTCGGCGCGATGAGCCATCGTGCGTAATCAATGGATAACATCGGCAGATCGTTCAGATGATCTCCGGCGGCGACGATGTGTTCACGGTTGATACCGAGGAGTCGTCCGATCTCGGCCAGGGCAGTGCCTTTATTGTAGGCGGAGTGGCTGAAACGTGCGTAAACATCGTTTCGGACTACTGTCAGCTTCGGAACTCGGTCGCAATACTCATTCAAATAATCATGGATCAGATCAGCGTCGGCATTGCTCTGTGCAGTGAGGCAAAAAGGGGAATAGGTGTCTTCGTACACGCGGGCGTCGAAACGGGACTGAACCCAGTCCATGATTTGCGGCAAATCTTGTCTCAGCAGGAGAAAGACCTCGTCATGCGCGATGCGGCATTGTTCGTTCCAGTCCTTCAAACCGACGTAATGCGATCCGGTGCGTCGATAAATCTCGCGCTCCACACTCACGACGTAATCCGGCCAGACCGAGAGGCGCGCGCGCCCGAGGGCCTCCATCAGGCTTGAGAGATCACGCCCCGTGTTGATCACCCAAGTAACACCCCGTGACTGTAAGTCTTCGATTTGTCTTTCCAGAGCACTGGGCACCGGTGGGTTTTCAAAATCTGAGTGCAGAGTGCCGTCGAAATCTGTCGATAGGATTTGAATTGATAACGTCATTTTCTTTGCGCTTCAACCGGACAACTTCCAAAGGAGCGACATCTGACGACTTCCGGTGTCGCTGACTGCGGAAAGCAAGTCCACGCTTGCGCGGGCAATACATTGGTGCGATATCGTTGATTGTCAAAAATATTTATGGCCAACCTCCAGGATCAGTACGACGAAGCAATGTATGACTTCAGCACCGGCAATTTCGATGCCGCGATCGCCAAGTTTCAGGCTATGCTCGCGGAAGATCCTCCGTATTTCGACGCGCAGCTTTCGCTGGGCATGGCTTATTATCGCAAGGGAGATTACGCCTCGGCGATTGCTGAAGGGCATAAAGCAGAGAGGCTCAACCCCAAGGAGCAGTTGGTCCACACCAATCTTTCCTTGTTCTATATGAAGAGCGGCGACAAGAAGACCGCCGAACATCACGGCTTGCAAGCCCGTATCGCGTCCTGGCGAGAACCGGCTCCTACGGCCGGCGCCGCATCAAGCAATCCTGAACTCGAGATGGCCAAACCGAACCCTACGCCAGCGCGGGTACCTGAGAAATTTCCAGAAATGCCGTGGAAAAAGAAACCACCCGTCGGGAGCGGTGGAACGCTGGCTCATTAGTCCAGCAAGCGTCCCAGATTTCGCTTGGCGCGTTAAGGAGCCTTCGCCCTAGAAATGAGTGACTACGTTACAATTGCAGAAGCCAGCCGAGTCCCTCTGGATCGAGGGCTTACCGTTCGGATCGGTGAACGGGAATTTGCTTTGTTTAATATCGACGGAGATTTTCACGTCCTTGATGGTCATTGCTCTCACCGCGGCGGTCCTCTGGGTGAAGGGATTCTTGAAAATGGCAGGATTTATTGCCCTCTGCACGGCTGGGGGTTTGATGCCAAGACCGGCGCTTGTTTTGAGAACCCAGAAAGGCCGGTGAAATGTTATCTCACCCGCGTCGTGGATGGCAGCGTACAAATCAAACTTTAATATTCGACCTAAGCTTTATGAAATCCGCTTACGAACTCGCGATGGAGCGTCTCAACAAAACAACACCTGCGGCCAAAATAACCGCCGAGAAAAAGAAACAACTGGCGGAGCTGGATTCGCGCTACTCCGCGAAGATTGCCGAGCGTGAGATTTTCGTCAAAGCCGAACTCGCCAAGGCAGCCCAGAACTCGGACCACGAGGCGATGGAGCAGATTCAAAAACAGCTCGTGAGCGATCGCAAAACCTTGAAGGCTGAACTGGAAGAGAAGAAAGAAGCGGTCCGCCAGCTCCGCTGAGTAGGCACCCAGCGGCTCTCTTCTCGGCCCATAACACAGTGTTCGTTCGACGCCGGAGATGGTCCCGGGGCGCATCGTGTGCAATACTAAGAAAGGCTTGCCCCGAGTGGGTAACGACGCTGATTTGATTTCCATGGATGACCAGGCGAATCTCGTTTCCATGAACATCAAAGGCTCGGTGATTTACTCCACCAGTCGAAGTCTGGCTCGAAGGGAGTGATGGTTAACGGTTCCTTTTTGTCTCTCAACATCAGAAGGCTCTCGCCGCGTATCAGGACATCGCTCGCACCGCCCGATAGGCACTTTGTTCAAAACTCCGGCACCGATAATCGCCTGCAGTTGCATGGCCCTTTTCCCGTTTCAACAGATCCATTGCTTCTCAGCGGTCGGATCATGGTTGGGACGAGTCCGCAGTCTTGGACGGCGCGGCCTCCAAAGAAATTTGACAACACGACAGGTATTCCTGATCGCTCAGATTTCATGGCTTGGCGGTTCACTGGGCTTTCCGCTGCTGAGGCGGAGCCGTGCTCATTAGGTAGCCAATCAGGTCAATGGCCTGTGTCTCCGTCAGCGCGTCGAGTTGGCCTTCCGGCATCAACGACAGCGCGGAGGTTGTCTCATTCTCGATGTCCGGGCGGCTGATAGTGGTGGATTCACCAATCATTTCGAGAATCACGGTCTGCTTGTTTCTGCTGCGGACCACCCCGCTCAACGAACGTCCGTCCTTGAGCCTCAGTGTTGTCTGCCGGAACTCGGCAGGCACGATGGCGCTCGGGAACAAAATGTTCTCCAGTAAATAGTCGAGGCTCTGCCGTCCGGCTCCCGTGAGATCGGGGCCAATCGTGCCCCCCACTCCATAGAGCTTGTGGCACGCACCACACGAGACCGTGTAGAGTTTCTGTCCGTCGATAAGGTTCGCGCGCTTCAAAGCATCCGGGTTCAACTTTGGCCGCCAGCTTTGCAGCACGGCTTGCTTCGCCGCTTCGTCCGTATCTTGAATTACGCCCCACGTCTCAGTGAGCTTGTGGGTCAACGCTTCGTTCTTGAGGGCGCGAATCTGCCGCGCCTGTGCGACTCCGAGATCGGTGCGTCGGAATTTGCCGGCGGCCATGGCGTCGAGCAATTTCATCGTCCAGACGGGACGTGATAGGAGCGCGTTCAACACCGGCGGCTTCTCCGCGCCGTAAAGATTGGGCCACTCAGCGACGAACCGATCACCGATCGCCGCATCGTCGAACATAGCCAGTCCGCTGGCCGCCACGGCTGAGATGCCGCGCACAGACAACAGTTGGTCGCAGATGTCGCGCAAACCGTCGGCGCGCGCCTCGATCAAGGACTGGAGCGCGGACCGGCGGCGCGGCAGATCGGCGTCCTTGTTCCACGCGACTGCTTTGATCTGATCCAACGCCCGGCCATCGCCGAAGAGGGCGCTTAAATCGAGAAGGCGATTCTTCAGAGGTTCGTCAGCCCGTCCGGCAAGTTGGATTTCAAGCGCACTCCACGAGGCGGGCTTGGGAACCTTCCTTCGGCCCGCGAAACCATCGGCGAGCCCGTCGAGGACTGCCTGGCCCGAGGGGATGGAAGGATTCCTGGCGATCGCCGTGAGCAAGGCGTCCACATGTTGCGGCGCGGCGTCGATATTTTCCGCCTGCCGACGTGCCGCTAATCGTTGGACTCGCGGGATGCGCGCGCTGGCGATTAAGTCGGTGAAGCGCGCATTGGTAGTGGCCAGCGCTTCCAGTCCATACCAAAGCATCAGCGGTTGGTTGTGATCATTGGCATCCTCCGCGTGAGCGAGCAGCGCCTGGGCAAGCGCCGGGCGTTGCGAGAGCGGCAGCTTCTGGAGCAGGGAGGCCAGAGTTACACGAACCAGGGCGGACGTTTCCGACACCGCGAGACGTGGCAGTTCCGTCTCCACGAAACGGCTGAATGATTCCGCCGCGGCCGGGTTGACGTGCGACGCGTCTTCCATGAAGCGGATGGCCCAGGCTCGTTCGTGTTCCGAGCCGGAAAGTTTCTGTTGAAGGACGCCGGGTTCGATTCCTCCGGAAATGTGCAGAGCCCACAGCGCGCGGAGACGGGTGACATCGCTCCCATCCGTCATCGCCAGCTTCCGCAACACTGCACGTCCTTCGGCTGATACTTTGCCGAGACGGGAGCGATCCGCGAGAACCCGTCGTGCCTGCCGCGCGTCCCAGTCATTGGTGCTGGCCTGAAGCTTTGCGAGGTCAACGTCGGTCTGGGCCGTCAGGTTGGCGGTGGCTCGCCGCTTCGCCTCGCTGTAAGTCATTTTGTAGATGCGACCACTCGTGCGATGGATGCCGTCATGGTCGTGGCATTCGCCGGCATCGCTCCAGTCGCTGGCGAAGACACCGCCATCCGGCGCGGCGATCAAGTCGATGCCACGGAACCATGGGTCGGCGAAGAAGAACGCATCGGGATTGTGCCGCGCGACAAAGCCGCTGCCCTGCCGGTCGAGTTGCTCGACGTTCAAGCGACGGCCGTGAAAATTGATCGTCAGCAATTTGTTGTTCCATGCCTCCGGCCATTGTCCGCCTTGATAGATCAGCAAGCCTGTGTGCGCGTGTCCGCCGCCCACCGCGCTCGTCACGTCGGTCACGCCCTTGCGCACGTCGGTCCACGTTTCCCCCGTCGCCCAGTGGACATGATCGGCGGTCTGTTCGATCACCTCGTAGATGTTCGGCGTGGGATCGTCGCCATACATCCGCCGATAATGCGCGCCTGGAATGACATGCCAGAGGTGGCCAATAACGGTGTTGATGAAGAACAGTTCACCGCGTGCGTCCCAATCCATCCCCCACGGATTCGTCGTGCCCTGGGCAACCACTTCGGTGACGTGTCGTGTCGGATGATAGCGCCAAATGCCTGCGTTCATGGCCGTGCGCTGCTCGTCTGGCGTGTGGGGCGGCCCGATGCGCGACATGGTTTGAATGCCGTGCCGACCATAAAGCCAGCCATCCGGTCCCCAGCGCAAGCCGTTCGCCACAGTGTGGCGTCCGGCTTGATACTCGAAGCCATCCAGCACTACTTGCGGCGGGCCGTCGGGAATCGCATCGCCGTTTTCGTCAGGAATGAAATAGAGGTTCGGCAAGGCGAGCGCCCAGACGCCACCGAGACCAACCTCGACGCTCGTCAACCGCTCCGCGCCATCCCAGAACACCGTGCGTTTGTCGAAGTGCCCGTCGTTATCCGCATCCTCGAAGACCACGATGCGGTCGCGGAGATCCTTGTGATACCCGACCTGCATCTCCGAATAGGTGTAATTCTCCACAACCCACAACCGACCCCGCGCATCCGTCGCCATTGAGATCGGCTGCTGGACATCCGGTTCGGCGGCGAACACGGTCATTTGAAAGCCGGGCGGGAGCTTTGACTTCGCGATCACCTCGGCCGCAGGCATCGGGCCGTTGGTCGCGGCTTCGGTGTTGTAAGGCTTGAGGGATGGCACCTCGGCGGCATAGCTCATGAACGAGGCCAGGATGATTGTGAAAGCCAGTGGAAATGTCCTGCGTCCGAGAGTGGAATTCATGTGGCGGCGAGAGTGGTTGAAAACGAATGAACGGGCAAGAGCGTAGGAATGATCTGAACTGTCAGTCGTTATAGATGAACGACCAGTCCTTCCCTCGCTGAAAATCCGGTTTGTCGGGGGTTGCCTGGGCGTAGCCGACGTGGGTATCGACGAAAAGCACATTGGCCATCCCGAGCCGCAGGTTGTCGTGCCAAAACATTCGCTGAAACACCGCCTTCCTGGACATGAATTCGAAGTAGCAGTTGAAAGCGAAGTCGTTTGCCAAGACCGTGCGACTGGGGCTCCGCACGTCGGACGCCTTCTTGTTCATCAGGCCCGTGATGCCGTCATTGTTGTTTGCACTGCAATTGTAAAAGTAGCTGCTGCCGTCCTGGTCGAACACAGTAGGTTTCAAATCCTTGGGCCAATTTCCCTTCAAAGCGCCTTTGTCGCTCGGACAGAGAAACGCCAGGGCCGCTCCGCTTTCGTTGGTCGTCACGGCGCCGCTCTTCACAATATAGGGATTGAGCATTCGCAACTGGCTTCCGGTCACCTGGGCTTGAATTCCCACCTTGCCGCCCCAGGAATAGTAAGTCCAATCGATACCCTTCGAGTTCGATGGAAACTTGTCACTGTTGTCGTCGAGATACATGGCGCAGGCAATCCCCTGTTGACGGAGATTGGAAACGCATTTGGTCCTGTTACCACGTTCCTTGGCTTTGGACAGCGCCGGCAGGAGCATGCTTGCCAGAATGGCGATGATGGCAATGACCACCAGCAGTTCAATTAAAGTGAAGCCCCGCTGGTGTTGATTTGTTTTCATGATGATCAAGTGTTACTCGTTTTTGGCCCGCTGATACAAGAGCGGTATGTTGTATCCTCACGACCTGCCACGGTGGACATATGAAGAAAGTAAAAAGTGTGTCTTGTCACGTCAGCGCCAGCCAAATCATCTCTCCGCCGTTTACCGTCAGGCGGTAGTTCTGGCCGTTGAAGTACAAGCTGAGCCGCATGTCATCGAGCCCCATCAGCCGCGGGAGGGTCGCGTGGGGGTCGCGCATGTGATATGGCGACTCGACCGCGCGGTAGCTGAGCGGATCGGTCGCGCCGATGAGGGTGCCGGGTTTGATGCCCGCGCGTTGAGTTCGTAACGCTGCGGGTTTGAATCGTTGAAAATGAGCGGAGCGTGGGCGGGTGTTCCCGTTGTCTTGCGGCTGTCTTGGGATTCAGTAGTTGGTCGGATTTTCTGGTGAGCGTTTCGGCGGCGAAATTATTGCCGCAAGTAGCACCTTGCACACAAAGAAGGAGATGGCTTTGTTCATGGTGCCGGGCATGTCTTGGCGAGCGCGGCGATTGGACGAAGGGCCGAAGCATCTCATTGAATGCGTTGAGTGATTTTCGATTCGAGAGGAGCGGTGTTCCCCCTCAATAAGCGTGCCGTCGGTGGCGAAGACAGGGACGTCTGACTGCACGGACGATGCGAGGGTCTCGCGAACCGGTGCCCTTGCTAAAAGCAAAGATGCCGATGTAGAGGACGACGCAGAGATAAACAGCGACGATAATGGCGGGCATCATTTCGGGTCCCTACTGATTTCCGGCTTGGGCTGTTCATCCTCGTCGAGATGCTTCGGCCACGCGCAGCGCACCAGCACCTCCATCGTGATCGCCGCCACAATTGAATAGGCCACGTGGTAGGCCAGGCCGACGGGCAGGAATCCTGTACAGCCGCGAGATGATCCGTGGAATGAGGTGCGGAGTAGATCGTGGAAGAACGGGACGGATGAGCGAAGTGGACCGTGGAGGGAAAGGCGTTGTGGTGTGTAGTGGATGTGTTGAGCAGGAGTGTGGAACATCTCCCGGATTCG
>SIBE01000119.1 GCA_009695265.1 Pedosphaera sp.
CGCGACATGGAGATGATCACAAACATCGTGGCCAAGGTGGATGTGCTCCTGGCCCAGGTGCTGATCGAAGCGATCATCATGGAAGTGCAGCTCGGTGATTCACAGAACGTTGGAGTAAGCGTATTGCAAAATCCGAAGCGATTCAGCCAGGACGTGACAGGAGCGGGAGCGGTGAACAACGGCCAGTCCTTTTTGAACAACATCACCAATTTCCCCGGCGCTCTGCCATCGGGTTTCAACTACTTTGGCAAAATCGGAAACGATTTGGAGCTGGCGGTCAAAGCCATTGCCAGCGACAGCACGATCAACGTGATCTCGCGTCCACGCGTTCAAACCTCCCATGCGATTCCGGGGACCTTTGAATTCGTGCAAACGGTCCCTTATCCGTCCGGATCTTATGACAGCTACGGTGGTTACGGAGGAGGCTTCGGAGGCTTTGGCGGAGGAACACCGCGGACGATCATTGAAAAAGTTGACGTCGGCATCCGGTTGGGTGTCACTCCGTTTATAACTCCTGAAGGTTTGGTGGTGATGGAAATCACTCAAGAAGCCAGCCAGGTGGGAGCAGACAAAATTATCGACGGCAATCCTATCCCGGTGATCAATAAAAGAGTCGCCGAAGCGACGCTGACGGTTCGAAACAGAGACACCATTATGATGGGGGGGTTTATCACCGAGAGCAAAACCAAGAACAAATCTGGGGTTCCGATATTAAAGGACATTCCCGGGCTAGGAGTTCTTTTTCGTTCCAAAAATTCAGAAAACTCACGCAGCGAGCTAATCATCCTGATGCGTGCGACCGTTTTGGAGACTCCCGAGGAAGCGGCAATCACAGCCATGGACGAAAAATCACAGCTCCCTGGGATTCAGGAGGCGGAAAAGCAGTTTCATGCAGAGGATCAGAAACGGCTGAAGAAAGTGAAGACCTCAAAGCGATAAATCACCCGCTACCACCGGTGCCTCGGGTCATTTTTTCACGTAGATTGGTTCTTTCACTCCGCTCATCTCGGCAAAGTTTTTCAGCTTTTCCAACAACATAGGTGAGATCACAGTTCCAGCGGATAGAATAAGCACTCCATCGAGAGTCTGAACAGGCGATAAGAGCACCTGACCTAGGCACAGGTCTTTAACTCCGACGGCTTGCCCTGATTTCTGAGCATCTTCAATTAAGGTCACGCGGGCCGCGTCGATAACTCGTGGATCGTATGCGCCTGAACGTCTCCTCATTTGATCCAAGCCTTCGGCTTTGGGAGTTCCGGCGATCTCCAAACTGATCAGGTCCGAAAGCAGCCTGAGCATGCGTGATCCCAATGGAAGAGCCTCGCCCGCTATCGAATCTTGCGGCAGGCCCGAGCCGTCGAAGTACTTGTTTTGGTAAAGGACAATGCGCGACACATTTTCGAGCCGTGGAATATTCGTCAGCAATTTGGAGCCGATCTCCGGAACTCGAGTGAGCATTTGCTTTTCTGGGGCAGTCAACGTCAAGTTAGCCCGCTCCTTCTGAATGATGGTTGCGGGAATCGTCACATAACCAATTTGGGAAAGCATCGCTGCAACTTCCACCTCCCAGACGTGCTCAATCTTAAGCGCTGGCCCTACCGTTCGAGCGTAGTCTCGAAGCATTTGCGACCGGCCGAAGATCTGCGGCTCCACCATGGACAGAATTTCCGTCAGTATCTTCACGCTGCCGCTGAGGGTGTTCTCGAGCAACTCCCGTTCAGCCGTGATCAACCGATGTTGCTTGAGACCGGCTTCCAGCGCCGCCGTCAGCGTTTCCGGCGAGCATGGCTTATTCAGAAAGCGGAAGATGTGGCCCTTGTTAATAGCTTCCACTGCGGTCACCTGGTCAGCGTTACCGGTCAGCATGAGGCGGACGGTATCAGGAGCGAGAGACTCAACCTTGGTGAGCAACTCGATGCCGTTCATGCCCGGCATCTTCATGTCCGCGACAACGACGGCAAAGGGTCCGTTGCTTTGTATCGTCTTTAATGCTTCCTCGCCATCGAGGGCAGTGTGAATCGCAAAACGTTTTCGCAAATTGCGTTCGTAGGCCGCCAAAATGTTGGCGTCATCGTCAACGCATAGGATTTTCTCGCTCATAATTGTGAGGAAGTGACAGACCTTCGTCCACCGCAGTTCGCCAGGTCTGAAGGCGCTCGACCATTCCAAGCTCGGTCAAATAGTCCAAATCAAGTTGAGCTGCGGGAACTCCGTTTCCAGCACCGTTAGGGCGCTGGACCAATGCGTGAGCCACGTGAACAGCCGTCAGTGGTGTAAAATCTTTTGAAGGAGCCTTCCTGGGGTTCTGATGCCCGGAAATGGCGTCCAGCACCGGCGTCGGCAAACCCCACAAACCACCCAAGTAGGCTCCCACGTCTTCATGCGACACGCCAAAAATCTGCTGTTCCGCCGCGCTGAGTTCTACGTTTTGTTCAATCGCCATTTGGACGGCCTCATGGTATTGAGCGCCCAAATGTGAAATCAGGACAAACTTGCCCAAATCGTGGAGCAGCCCAGCGGTAAAGGCGGCATCAATCGTTTTCTTTTCGGCGTTTTCAGATACGGCTATCAATTTTGCCGCAAGAGCCGTGTTCAAGCTGTGATTCCACAAGCTATCCAAACCGTGCTCGTGGAAATGGCATGACTCGAACTTCGAAAAGCCATTGATGGACAATGCCAAGGATTTAATCGTATCAAGCCCGAGGTACGAGACCGCATCAGCCACACTGGAGACTTGTCCGTAAAACCCGAAAAAGGCGGAGTTCACCATTTTCAAAATCTTCAGGGTCATGCCGGGATCACGACCCATGATCTCCGCAACCGTTGCCGCAGAGACCTCCGGCGCTTGGAGCGTAGTGATCAATTCGTCGTAAAGCGACGGAACGCTAGGCAGTCGGTCCATTTGCAGGACGAACTGCCGGATAGGCTCGCTATTCAGCGTAGAGCTAAGCGAAGAAGCGCGTGTCACCGCGGTTTTTAAGGTTTCGGGATGGCAAGGCTTCGCCAAGTACTGGTGAGCCGGTCCAACCGACGCCATGACGAGATCCCGTTGAGCGTGGCCCGAAAGAACGAGGCGCACGACGCCGGGGTGCCGCATCCGGACCTCGCTCAAGAAGGCAGCTCCATTCATGCCCGGCATTAGCATGTCAGAAACGACGACGTCGAAAAATTGCCCGGACATCACCTCCAAACCTCGAGCACCGCTCTCGGCGAAAAGCATGTCCCAATCTCCTCGCATGCTCCTGAGCATGCGCTGCAAGCCTTGGAGCGCCAAGGGTTCATCATCGACAAATAGGATGCACTTCTTCAATTCGACTTCTTTCCTTTAGCCGATGTAGTCGGAACCAATGGGAGGCGAATGATGAACGTAGTGCCTTTCCCAAGTTCCGTTTCGAATTCGATCGTGCCGCCATGTTTCTCCACTATCACCGAGTGCGCAATGGCTAGACCCTGGCCCGTGCCTTTGCCGATTTCTTTCGTCGTAAAGAAGGGTTCGAAAATTCTGTCGCGGATTTTTTCCGGGATGCCAGCTCCTGTGTCGCCGATGCGCACCTCCACGCAATCACCGCTTTGCCGGGTGCTAATAGAAATAACGCCTTTGCCTTTGGCACCATCACTCACGACTTCGGAAATGGCATGAGCCGCATTGACAATTAAGTTGAGAATCACCTGGCTAATCTCTCCGGGAAGACAAGGCACTGGCGGCAAATTTGAATCGAAATCAGTCGCCATCTCGGCGACATATTTCCATTCGTTCCTCGCCACGGTGAGCGTGCTTTCGATGGCTTTGTTAAGATCAATGCACGTTTTGTCTTCGCTGCCAGGATGAGAGAAATCCTTCATCGCGCAGACGATTTTGGCGACGCGTTCGATACCTACCAACGACTGCTCGATGGCTTTAGGGATTTCAGCCGTTAAATACGCGATATCGGCGTTTTTAGAAGCTATCTCCAGATCAGCGACCAACTGCGGAGTGATCGCGTTGGATTTAGCGGCTTGCAACAGTTCCTCGTACTTCTGGAGCAGATGGTTTAAGTCGGCAAATGCATCCTGCAAGAAACGTGTGTTATCACCAATGTATTGGGTGGGGGTGTTGATCTCGTGTGCAATGCCAGCCGCTAATTGGCCAATCGATTCCATCTTCTGGGCATGCCGCAATTCGATCTCCATCCGCTCTCGTTCGTTTTCCGCTCGTTTACGGTCAGTGACGTCTCGAGCGACAATCAGGATATTCTCAATCTCTCCTTTGGTATTGCGAATCACCCCGGCGTGCGATTCTAACGTCCGCCACGAACCATCCTTGTGCCGCATCCGGTATTCCACAAACTTGCCAACTCCAGTAGCTTTCGTCTCCCGGGCCGCAACAAGGATTTTTTCTCGATCTTCAGGGTGCATCTGTTCGAAAGACCAGGTGCCTTGGAGTTCTTCGGGGCTATAGCCCAAGACCTTGGTATAGGACGGACTATTGTATAATCGTCGGCCACTCATGTCCACGAGTGCGATCAACTCCATCGCGTTTTCCGTCATGATGCGGAACATTTCCTCACTCCGCCTCAGAGCCTCTTGATCCCTCTGGCTCTCAGTGATGTCCCGCGCAATGGTTGAGAGATATTCAACCTGTCCATCAGATGTTTTATGGGCCAAAATCAGTTGAGAAACCTTGATTTCGCGGCCAGTTCGGCTTAGGAATCCCGTCTCACCAGCCCAAACGCCATCCCGTATGGCGACCGCCATTCCTTCACGTTGGATGCGCTCAAGAGCCCACTGCGGATGAAAGTCGGTAATACACAAAGTGGAAATATCTTCGGTATCGTCGATTCCGAGCATTTTTCGTCCAGCTTTGTTTAGATAAAAGACCTCCTGGTTTTTGGAATCTGTGATAGCCACTAGGTCGATGGTGGCCTCCATGATCGCCAAGAAACGATCCTTGCCCGGCTTAAGTTGCGAGCCCAGGTTTGACTGTTGCGGAAACTCCGGCACCCCGCTTGATTGTTGAGACTCCATCGTTTCCTTCAAATTGAATCTCATGTTTTTTTCACTGCATTCAGCTCGTCTGATTGATATTCATCGGGCGAATTTCGGAGTCTGGCATTGCTGATCGTTGAATTGCCACGCTTGACCGTCAACAGCATTCGAGATGCCATCAACATTTGAGAACGCGCCTTCTTCAGATAATTTCTGCAATGTGGCTGAACGAGCCGCGGTTCGTCCTAAAAGGCAAATTCAATAGAGGATGGCTGATATGTTTCGATGGAGCGTTAGCCAAGCTGTCTCGCTCTGATCACCGAGCGGGTCTTGGATGGGAGCTGAATCGAGCAGCGAACTCCTTCTCCCTCTCGATGCCAGCGTGATGGTCCAGGAAAAGCCGTTAAGGTTTAGGAACGCTCTCTTGAAGCCGCTTCAGGTCACGAAATTCTTGCTGGCTGACAGTTAGGTTGCTGTCCAAAGTGAACTTCTTAGGCCAAAACCATTTCCAATATTCGACATGGCCATCGGCGAACGAGAGATTGCAGCCTTGATTATGCCGATCCGATGGTGTGCTGGTCCAACTCGCTGAGGCGAGAGAAAACTTCTCCTTTGCCGGCACCTCGAATGAGCCGAGCCAAATACTCGCTTCATGTTCTTCGATGAAAACGAAAACCTTGTCTGGTGACGGAGCGACGATCTCGGTGTAACGCGTCTTCACTCGCGGGTCTGTTCCCGCGTCGTCTCCATTCATGCAAGCACTCATCGAGTAGCTTCGATTGCGCCTCTCGGCAGTTTGGCCGATCACGGACGACGAGTCTGCTG
This sequence comes from Pedosphaera sp., assembly GCA_009695265.1. Classification (GTDB taxonomy): domain Bacteria; phylum Verrucomicrobiota; class Verrucomicrobiia; order Limisphaerales; family SIBE01; genus SIBE01. Next base: position 5,791 of record SIBE01000119.1, read on the forward strand.
GACAGCGATACACGGCCGCTGACCTCGTGTAAGGAAACAAAGATCCCATGAGGATATTGGCGACGGTCAAATCCTCTCGGGGATTGCCAACCACCCAAGAATTGGCGGCGCTCCTTCGACCCAACACCCGGTCGTTGGAACTCGAAGTCGTCTTGTTCAAAGGTAACTGGTCATCCATTTCATCGGCATACAGGAACCAGCCTACCTGCAAGACTCGAAGGTTGCTGAGACATGTGATTCGATGGGCCTTGGCTTTAGTGTGATTCAAAGCGGTAGAGAGCAAGCTCGCCAGAATGGCTATGATAGCCAAGACCACCGAGAGTTCGACCAAAGTAAAAGCAGCTTTCCCCGAGAGGCTCTCGGGCGGGCGTTGAGCGGAAATTTGCTTTAAATGACGCATGATAGTTAGTCCGGGTTGCCACACCCTTAGTCAGTTACTCAAGGAAACAACACTTCCGACAAACCACTACAAGACTCTAACCCAACACACCTTCCCTCACGGTTTGGCAAACCGAGACGGAGTAATCACTAGTCCGGTAGATACCGATTTTTGGAGGTTTCGTCAATGCTTACCTTATACGGTTTACTCTCCGCTGTTCGCCATGTGAACACGACGAGTCCATCGAAACGATGACCGTCAAACCCAACGGGTAATACCTGTCCGATGGCCGTCCTTAGAGTCGGCTGCCGTGTTTTGGTTTGACCCGTTCCGCTGTCTTTTCGATGATGGGACAATGTTGCTACGCCTTGCCTTGTTAGCCCTCTCGTTGCTGGGTCTTTTCTCCTCGCCCGCCGTCGCGTCCGGACGCGCTCGCTACGTCGTGGTTCTGGTTTGGGACGGAATGCGGCCGGATTTTGTTACCGAACAGTTAACGCCGACACTCTATCGACTCGCTCTGGAAGGCGTTACGTTCCAAAATCATCATTCAACGTATCCCAGCGCCACGGAAGTCAACGGGACAGCCATCGCCACCGGGGCCTACCCCAGCCACAGCGGACTGATTGCCAATCGAGAATATCGCCCCGATATCGACCATCTCAAGCCGTTCGGAACAGAGTCGCTTGCTGCTGTCCGCAAGGGCGACGAGTTGAGCCGAGGCCATTACTTGAACCAGTCCACCATCGCGGAGATCGTTCAAGCCGCAGGCCGCAAAACCGCCATCGCCGGCACAAAGCCGGTAGCGCTGCTGCATGACCGGTCCGAGCGCCGTGCGGGTGTCTCGTCAGGTATTAATTTATTTGAGGGGCATACGCTGCCAACGGACGTCCTGGAACGGATCATTCGCTTACAAGGAAACTTTCCGGCGGCCGATAAAACGAAAATTAAGAGAGATGTTTGGACCACACAGGCGCTGACTGGCTCATTATGGGACGGCGAGGTACCGCAGTTCTCATTGCTTTGGTTGAGCGAACCCGATTTTTCTCAACACGAAACCGGCCCCGGCTCTGAGCGGTCATTGAAGGCGATCAAGAGTTCCGATCAAAATCTCGGTCGAGTTCTGCATGCGCTCGAGGCAAAGGGTATCCGCGACACAACAGATGTTTTGATTGTTTCTGATCACGGATTCTCAACAATCTCGCGCAAAATCGATATGGCAGCCTCCTTGAAGCAAGCTGGCTTCAATGCCGCGCGTGAATTCAAGACATCACCCGTTAAGGATGATGTTTTGTTGGCAAGCAACGGCGGTTCAGTGCTGCTATATGTCGCTGGTCATGACGAGAAACTGGTCGAACGGCTCGTTAGTTTTTTGCAAGGAGAAGAATATGCAGGGGTGATCTTCACGAGACGTCCGATGAGAGGCACCTTCACCCTCGAACAAGCCCACCTCAATACACCCAATCCGCCGGATGTGGTGATTTCTCTGCGCTGGACCGCCGCTAAAAATACTAACGGTGTGCCTGGCATGGTGTTTTCGGATGACCCAAGCCGCGCCCCCGGCCAAGGCATGCACGTCTCACTCAGCCGCTTCGACATGCACAATACCTTGATTGCAGCTGGGCCGGATTTTCGTCGCGGGATTGTTGATCCTTTGCCTTCGGGAAACTCCGATATCGCGCCAACCGTTTTATGGATTCTCGGTATCAAACCGCCCAAGCGGATGGATGGCCGAGTCCTCACCGAAGCCTTGATTGGAAGTCAATTGAAGATTAAATCATTCCAGGCAAACCGCCTGGAAGCGACGCGCGAGCACGATCGCTTTGCATGGCATCAATATCTCAATGTGACTGAATTGGACGGCGCTGTTTACTTCGACGAAGGCAACGGCCACGCGACACGCAAATGATCCACAGGATACATTTGGATTGCTGCGGACGGTGAGACCTGGGTGTCCACGGGCCCCTCGCATGGGCGAATCCGCATTGGTTGAGCCCGCTCGGTTACACCTACGTTGTGAAGGTCCAAGCCGTTGACATGAAGCGCCGCGCGCGTTCAGCAGTCATCGCGTTATTCATAAGCTCCAGCGATCAACCGTGACAAACGCTTGACGAGCTTGCTCTGGAAAGCGCAAGGTCATCGTGTTAATCCAAACACAATGGGAGTGCAACTCCCATTAAACGGCGACAGTTCGCCAATTCTGCATCCCATCCTATGAACCACGAAAAGATCTTTCGAACCAAATGTCTGGCCCTTATCACTGCTGCGGTGTCTCTCCTCGCCACACTATCGTTGGCTCAGGAAAAGAAACCGACCCGGCAAGCAACTGAAGATGTCAACAGCCCCACCCTCCGTGAGCGGTCGAGCCTCGTGCCGAGCGACACTCTCTTGTTCAATGGCTGGGGAGTTACACCGGCAGGCGAACATGTTTCGATCAGCGATATGGCGCTCAAGCTTGTGATCTCCCCGGACAAAAAGGTGCTCGCCGGTGTCAGTGGTGGTTTCAGTAATCACGGGTTAACGCTTCTCGATATTGCCAGCAAGCGTGTCACTCAATACCTGGCACTCACACAGTCCTGGAATGGACTCGCTTTCAGCAAAGATGGAAAACGCATCTTCGTGTCCGGCGGCGATTCGGGGTTGATCCACGTCTTCAAGTACATGGACGGAAAGGCAACCCCCGAAACGCCTGTAAAGCCCTCGACCACCTCTGCCCCGGCATTCTTAGCTTCTATCGCTGTCCATCCTACGACCGGCAAGCTCTATGTGTGCAATGAGGGCAATCAAGAAATCTGGGTTCTCCATCCGGACACTCTCGAGTTGGAAACGAAAGTGACGGTTGGCCAATATCCGCATTCCTGCGCAATGGGCGCGGACAAACGTCATCTCTACGTGAGCAACTGGGGCAGCCGCAGCGTCAGTATCATTGACACCGAAAAAAACCAGCGTGTGCGCGACATCACCGTTGGCTTGCGTCCGAACGACATGACCGTGGCACCCGACGGACGCTTGTTCGTGGCGTGCTCTGGCGATAATACCGTCCATGTGATCCAGACCAAAGCGATCGAGAAGCTTGGCGACAGCCCGAGCCCGGCGCGGCCCCTCTGGGAAGGCACTCGGGAGGTCATTTCTACTTCGCTCTATCCGCAATCGCCGGAAGGGAGCACCCCGGATGGAGTCGCGGTTTCGCCTGACGGAAAAACACTTTTTATCGCCAATGCAGACAACAATAACGTTATGGTGGTCGATATATCCGGCGAGCTTTCTGAGGGAGCCAAAAGATTTAATGAGAATATTTCCCTCGTGAACGGTTTCATCCCGGTCGGTTGGTATCCAACCGCGGTCGTTGTCAGCCCCGATAATAAAACGCTTTTCGTTGCGAATGGCAAAGGGCTCGCGGCGCGGGCAAATGTTCCTCCCACAACATCCGATCCGCGTAAACTCCATAAACCACCCGCTTTTGATTACATTGGACGCACTCTGGAAGGCTCGATTTCGTCGATCGCTCGACCAGACTCCGCGCAGATGGTTGCCTATACAGAGCAAGTCCGACGCAATTCACCGTACACTCCCGAGATGTTTCATCGCGCGCCAATCAAGAGCCATAGTGTCATTCCCGATCAAGTGGGCCAGCCCTGTCCAATCAAATACGTGCTTTACATCATCAAAGAGAATCGCACTTACGACCAGGTCCTCGGTGATTTCAAAGACGCGCAAGGTAAACGAGCGGGGAACGGTGATCCGAATCTTACCATCTATGGCGAAGATGTGACGCCCAACCACCATCAAATCGCCCGCGATTACGTGCTGCTCGACAATCTCTATTGCAATGGCGAGGTGAGCGTGGATGGACATAGCTGGTGCGACGCTGCGATCGCCACTGACTTTAATCAGCGTTCATGGATCATGTCCTATTCCAGACATGGCAAACTGCCCGGGAATGAAGAGATGGAAACCCCGGCGTCAGGTTATCTTTGGGACCTCTGCAAACGCCACGGCATAACCTTTAAAAATTACGGTGAAGGCTCGCAACGCGTCCCTTCGGTGAACCGCGGTAAATGGACAGGCGATCGGGACATGGACAAAGTCAAATGGTGGCTTCAGGACCTTGAGAAAGCCGAGAAGACCGGAGTGCTGCCACGCTTTACGATCATGTCGCTCGGCGAAAATCACACGAGAGGAACCACCCCTGGCGCCTTCACACCAGATGCCTCGGTGGCGAGCAATGACATCGGCTTGGGAAAAATTGTCGAAGCCGCGACGAGAAGCAAATTCTGGAATGAGATGGCCATCTTCGTCATCGAGGATGATGCTCAGAATGGTCCGGACCACGTCGATGCCCATCGCACCGTCGGTTTTGTCATCAGCCCTTACGCCAAACGCGGCGTGGTGGACAGCACGCTCTACACAACGGCGAGTATGATTCGGACGATGGAGCTGATTCTAGGCCTCCCGCCGCTCACTCAATACGACGCCGGAGCTACTCCGATGTTTAAATGTTTTCAGCAGACCGCCCAGATCACGCCCTACAACCCACTCAAACCCAAGGTGGATTTGTTCGCGAAAAACACCCAGAAATCGCCCTTCGCTAAACAATCCCAGCGGATGAACTTTCGCGAATACGATCGCGCTCCCGAGGACGAGCTCAATCGTATCTTGTGGTATGTCGCGAAAGGCCCGGACGTCCCTTATCCCACGCCGATTCACCGAGTGATCTTTACCAAGCCATAGTTCTGCGGGAACGTGGACGCTTCCGACGCATGTTTGGTGTGCGGAGGTATGCGGATGAGACGTTCGCGCTCGCCGCCGTTGCGGCTTCCCAAGCAAATCGCGAGTGTTTGGGATGAGCAAACGTCTTGAATGTGTCCAGTAAGATTGCAACACTCCGACGCGCCCCCGAAATAACCGCGCTTACGTTATGACAATTAAAGACAACGAGTTCATTGATTTGCCAACTCCCACCGGCCTGATGCGAACGTACATTTTCCGCCCTGCGGCGGAGGGTCGATATCCAGGGATTCTCTTGTACTCAGAGATATTTCAAGTTACCGGTCCGATCCGGCGGACAGCGGCCATGCTGGCTGGGCATGGGTTCGTCGTGGCCGCTCCAGAAATCTTTCATGAACTGGAACCTCTCGGCTCCGTAATTTCCTACGATCAGGCGGGCGCCGACCGCGGCAACGCCCACAAGATCACCAAGGAACTCGCCAGCTTTGACAGCGATGCGCGAGCGGTTCTCGCTTATTTGAAATCGCATCCACAATGCACCGGCAAACTCGGGGTGGTCGGAATTTGCATTGGTGGACATCTTTCATTCCGGGCCTCAATGAACCCTGAGGTGCTGGCGGGAGTTTGTTTCTACGCCACGGACATCCACAAGCGCGGTCTTGGCAAAGGGACTCATGATAACACACTCGATCGCGTGAGTGAAATTAAGGGCGAGATGCTCATGGTTTGGGGCCGCCAAGATCCGCATGTCCCACGCGAAGGCCGGGCGCTCGTTCACAATGCCATGGCGGACGCCGGGCTTAATTTTACCTGGCATGAGTTTAACGGACAGCACGCTTTTCTGCGCGATGAGGGCCATCGCTACGATCCGGCCTTGGCTCACACCTGTTACGGGCTCGTCGTGGAACTCTTGAAACGGAAGTTGGGTGAAGGAGATTTGACGCCCGATCGTCCGACCGCAGGGCCGACCGAAACACGGCATTAGCAGGCTCGGATTCCCGACAGGTTACCACCAAAGGTAATTCATATCGGGCACCGGACTGCTGATCCAATCCTTCACTTGGTTGGGGAAGGTGAACAGTTCCGCGTGGCTATCTCCAAATAGAACATTGAAGCTTCGGCGGGCGCCGCGGTGCCACTGAGTTTGAGGATCCTTCTGATCGCGATTGCCATGCCACGGCCAATCTGCCTGGATCAGCTTCGTGGTGGGCTTGAGCGCCACTTCACTCCCTTTGATCGGCTTATTCGAAGGAATGAGGGAATCGCCCGTAACTTTTTTTGCTCGAAAATTATCTCCGGCCCATTGCACTAAATAGCTGGTTCCGTACGCATCGAAGCAGGTCCGGATAATGTTCGTCCCCACTTTGGCTCCAATCTTGAAGTTCAACGAATCGCCTTTGTCGGAAGGGCATCGATAGCTCTCTTCCGCCGCCACATAAACGTTCAAAACGCGGTTGGTCCATCCATACTTGTTGCTGTCGTACGCGGGGTGCAAGCCCAGCTTACCGCCCAACGTGGACCATGTCGGCTGAACTGGATAGGATTCATTATTGTCGTCCACATACATCTGGAAGGCGAGGCCCTGCTGCTTGTGGTTGTTGAGGCACTTGATGCTTTGCGCTTTCGCTTTTGATTTGGCCAAGGCCGGCAACAGCATGCCCGCCAAAATGGCAATGATCGCAATCACGACCAACAGTTCAATGAGTGTGAAGGCGGCGACTTGCACGGACCTGCGCCACCACTGAGGAGTGTAATCATTTTTCGGCATCAGCATAGCGTGGTTGGATTAAAAGTTATTTTCTTGTGGCTCGTGAATGTCCGATCATACATCCCAGGCCTGCCGCCGCCAGCCCCAATTAGGCTGAGTTTCAAGTGGATAGGACGCGTCTTTTCAAATGTGTAAGTCCAAGACGGTGGGGTTTTTGGCAAAGAGGAGTGCATAAAGACGCTCGCGGCCGCCCCGAGCCGAAAGGAAGTGCTGACGAAAGCTTCGGGTATTGCACTTGGTCTTCGGTTTGACCTTGCG
>SIBE01000120.1 GCA_009695265.1 Pedosphaera sp.
GCGATGCCAGCTAATACGATTGTTTTGTTTAATCTTTTCATTTTTTCTCCCGGAATACGGTTTAGTTATTTGTTAACGGCAGTGCTACACGTTGTGTCGCTGCCGAAGTTTGTGCTCAAACCTCTTTTAGCACCTAATGCGCCAATCACTGGAAGCCCTCCCCCGGAGAGACTTTAGTGGGGGTCAGCAAACGTTCGTCAGAACTGTCAGAGGACGCAGGCGCTGCGGTCGGCTCGGCGGATATGTCCTTCTCAATCGCTAAGGTTTACAGCCTCAGAGCACAGCTCTTCAGATGGATTGCCGGATCACAGCAAGAAAAGAATCATAGCGTGGCGTGTGATGTTTCCACGGAAAAGAAAAATCAGATAAGTCACGATCGTTGGCTGTTCCAAAGCCCGCTTGCAGCGTGCGCGCATTTTCTGCTCATTTAGCCAGATCGTAGATGCGCAGTTTTTGCGCAGATGAAAAATGGATACCTCGCATCGAATGTGTTCCTGTGGAACCGCAACCCCTCACTCCCATTGAATTAAGCTCCGATTTCGGAGAGCCGTTTTCCTACTCCTAATCCTAATCGTAATCCTAATCTTTCTTTCCAAGAAGCCCATACCGAGGAGATTAGGATTAGGAGTAGGATTACGAGTCGGAATCACGCTCAAAATGGCAGTGCCACAACCCCCTGCCTCTCTCGTCTGTTCTGGCATTAGAAGCAAGATTACGATGACGACTTATTCGTACCTTCTCTCCGGCGGGGGTGTCATTTTCAGACGAAAGAAAGCTTCCCCATGCCCAGGGCTTGGGATGGTCTCTGCGTTGTTCGTGGTAGGAAGCGTGATCTCCGTAAAGTCCGAGTCCTCGAGAGATGTTGCCATTTCGATGACATACCAATGAGGCTTGCTTGTCGTGCCGGTGCCAACGTTATACAGATCGGCATCCGGCCCATCCCACCGGATTGTCAGACGCCCGCCCACATCGACCACACTCTTGATTTGCGGCCGCGGATGGTAAGTGATGACACCTCGGAGCGGTGCAATCCCCGCCCAGAAAGTTGTGTTTTTCCACACTCCCAAGACAGAGTCGCCGCCCGCAAAACTAGTGCGATAGCGGACGAACTGCGTGCCATCATCATTCACAGAATACCCATAGGCGAGAATTCCATGGATCAGCGGATTTGCCCGTTCCTTGCCATTCAGCGACCGCGATTTGGTGTCGTAAACTTGTAAGAACATCAGCACGGGGTAACCTGCATCGATTTCATCCTTTAAGTCCTCGAATGTGAATCCTTTGCCAGACGGGACGTCAGGGTTAAAATCACTCAATTGTGTAAAAACCTCCGCCGTGAAGCCGCGGTAAGTGGTCCAGGCACGCAAGCCAGATTGGATGTCGATGGCAGGAAGGCCCGCCTCGGGACCAGGAGTGAAGTTCACGCGCCGCTCACCCGAAGCGTCCCAATAAACAAATGAATAACCATCGATGTTGCCATCGCACTCGCCGCCGAGGTTCTTCCATTTATCCTGATCTAGCCCGATGAAATCGCCAAGGCAGTCTGGCTCGTGCTCGGGCCGTCCGAGTACGATGTAAGGGTCGGGGGCAGCGCTGGCATAATTGACAAAGTAATCATCCACGTGGCCGGGCCTGTCCGTCGGCCGCCCATCTACTCCCGCCTGTGAAGCCCATAATGAACGGATGCCCCAGTTGTCGAAAAAACTATCTAACGGCGCAACTCCGTTGGCCGTGGGCCCGGTGTAAAAATCTGGGAAGCCGTGCCTATCCCAAAAGCCCATGAGATTACCGCCCGCAGTGCCGAAACATCCCACAACCCACTGGTAGTCGGGCACCCCCGCGAGGTAAACATTGGTAGAAGATTGAGCCAAGCACGAGGTCAGAAGAAAAACAACAGCCCAACTCCAGCCCCCAGCAATTCTGCAACACGCCCTACTAAACCAGCCAACATAACATTGTCTCATATGATAACAGCCACCGCTTCAATTCCAAATTCCAGCGACATTTCTTGCACAAGCAAACCGCTTCGCCTTTTTTCCGGGGATCACTCCAAGGCAAACGTGCGTGTGTTTAGGCGCACGATTCATGCCAACGTCTCGAGGAAACTATTCAGCGCGTTCGGAAGGAGCGTCATTGTTGTTCCTACGGAGAAAACATGAACACATGTCAGCCACGCCAAGCCCAAAACGGATCCGCAGTGGCCTTGGTCTGACCGCCCAATAGTTTCTTGGACGCATTCGACACCCGAGATTATTCGACCGATGCGTTCCCACTCCTGATCGTGTCAAATCTAATGACGGCGTTGCTTCCATACCTGTTACAACTTGAGCCTAACGGTTCAAGACGAACCTCGGCGCAGAGAAAACCACCGATGGTCGGATCCGTGCCTATCCGGTTAGCTGTCAAAGCATCAGTGGAGCGCGGCTGTGGTGAAACCCAGCCGCAGAGGCTATTGCGCTGCTGCGGCTGGTGCTTCGCACACGGCGCTCCGTCAGAATTGGCAACTATTCGGATAGGCAGGGTCGGATCCGCCCTGACTGCGAAATACGAAACACCATTTCTCATTCGATGAAGTCTGGCTCTGTATCAGGTGAAGCTGGTAGGATCGAGCCCATGCAACGAATCACACGCGAAGAAGCCCGCAAATACGCATTCAATTGGCAAGATGCTCCCCTGCTGCGAGTGCAACGCGGGGAAAGTTTCGAAATCGAAACCTACGATGCCAGCACCGGTTATTTTAAATCACCCGCTGACAAAGCGATTCCCGCTTACCGACCCGGGTTTGACCGAACACCACCGCAAGCCAATCCTATCGGCGGACCGATTTGGTTGGAGGGCGCGGAGAGTGGCGACACCCTGGTCGTGTCGATCGAGGACATTCTAGTGGATGACTATTCCTGGATTGCCATCGGACCACGGCGCGGGCCGCTGGGTGACTCCACGCGCTGGCCGGAGTTATCGAGTGATTACACCACCAAGATTTTTCGGCATACCACGGGCCCCAGCCAAACGAATCGAGATGGGACGCTCCACTTCAGCGAGCGCATCTCCTGGCCGATTACGCCATTCGTCGGCACGCTGGGCGTCGCTCCGGATCGGGAGGTAACCACCAGCATCGATGGTCAAGGCGAGTGGGGCGGGAACCTCGACATTCGCGATGCAGCGCCGGGCAATCGCATCTTCATCCCTGTTTTCCATCCGGGCGCGCTCTTCTACTTGGGTGATGTTCATGCCAGCCAAGGCGACACCGAATTCACCGGCACCGCCGCCGAGACAAAGGCCACCGTTCGCCTCCGTCTTGACGTGATGAAAGGGAAGCGGACACCTTGGATGCGAATCGAAAAGCCGGATTCAATCGTCTCCGTGTTCGCTGCCCGGCCTCTCGAAGTCGCTGTCGAAACCGCCTCGATCAACTTAATCGATTGGTTGATCACTGATTATGGGTTTTCCGCGACTGACGCCTATTGTCTCGTGAGCGCTTGCCCGGATTTTCGGATTAACGTCTATCAAATGTGTAAGATTGCTAAACTGAGCTATGTGGCCGGAGCAGAGATTCCAAAAAAGTATCTTCGCTGAAATCTCTGAGATACCGAAAGTCTCCGGCTAAAAGCTTCTATATCCACAGCATGAATAAAACCTTGAGTTCGTTTGTCTGGCTGGCTGTTTCGCTCCTTGGAGCCTGGGCTTACGCGACGATCGCGTTGCATCGAGGCGAGCCACTGAATTCGGCCTATATCCTCGTTGCGGCCCTTTGCACCTATGCCATTGGTTTTCGGTTTTATTCCAAATGGATTGCGACCCGTGTCCTCGTGCTCGATGACCGAAGGGCAACGCCGAACGAAGTCCACGATGACGGCAAAGATTTCGTAAAGACCAACAAGTGGATTGTTTTTGGACACCACTTCGCGGCCATCTCCGGGCCGGGGCCCTTGGTGGGACCTGTCCTGGCAGCACAGTTCGGGTATTTACCAGGCTCGCTGTGGATTCTGATCGGGGTGGTGTTAGGCGGGGCGGTTCAGGATTTTGTGATCTTGTTCTGCTCTATCCGTCGCGATGGGAAATCGCTCGGGCAAATGGTCAAAGAGGAATTGAATACGACCGCCGGCTATATCGGATTACTGGCAATTTTGGCAATCATGGTGATTCTCCTCGCGGTGCTTGCTTTGGTCGTGGTGAAAGCGTTGGCTGAGAGTCCATGGGGGGTGTTCACGGTGGGAGCGACCATTCCAATCGCGATGCTTATGGGCGGGTATCTCCGCTACTGGCGCATTGGCAAAGTAATGGAAGCATCGGTCATCGGTGTGGTCTTGCTGCTGTTTGCGGTCTGGGGAGGACAGTTCGTGCATGGGCACGCGGAATGGTCAAAAGTTTTCACGCTCAAGGAAGAGCCGTTGGCCTGGTCGATTATTCTCTATGGATTGGCCGCCAGCGTTCTTCCGATCTGGTTGTTACTGGCACCCCGAGATTACCTCAGCACATTCATGAAATTAGGGACTATCTTCGCTCTGGTCGTCGGCGTTTTTCTGGTTCTGCCGGACCTGAAGATGCCTCCGATCAGCAGATTCATCGATGGCTCGGGCCCGGTGGTGGCGGGCGCTCTGTTCCCATTTTGCTTTATTACCATTGCCTGCGGAGCGATCTCCGGTTTCCACTCGTTGATCTCGAGCGGAACCACGCCGAAGCTCGTCACACGCGAAAGTTACATTCGTCCGATCGGTTACGGTGCAATGTGCCTGGAGTCATTGGTCGCGATCATGGCTCTGATCGCCGCGTGCACGCTCGAGCCAGGTGTTTACCTGAGCATTAACATGAAAGGCGCACCCGCCGAAACCGTGGCAAAAGTGACGTCGTTTGGATTTCCAGTTACGGAAACTGAGATGAAACAGTTGGCCGATACCACGGGAGAAAAAACCCTGTTTGGCCGGACAGGCGGAGCTGCCACATTAGCCGTCGGCATGGCCCATATTTTTTCCAAGGCGGTCAGTGGTCGATGGCTCGACCTTTGGTATCACTTTGCCATCATGTTCGAGGCGCTCTTCATCTTGACCACTCTGGATGCAGGAACCCGCGTGGGGCGCTATTTGCTTCAAGATTTCCTAGGACACGTCTGGAAACCTCTGGGAGAAACCCGGCACGTCTCGGCCAACTTGCTGGCGAGCGTTCTAACCGTCGCTGCCTGGGGCTATTTTTTGATTCAAGGAGTGCGTGATCCTTTGGGCGGCATTAATTCTCTTTGGCCATTGTTTGGGATCGCTAATCAATTGCTTGCTTCGATTGCTCTATGTCTCGCCACTACCGTCATTTTGAAGATGCATCTGGCGCCGGTGCCGGAAACGAATCGGCGCGATGGAAAGGCCCGAGTGGGCCGCCCGATTTTTGCGCTTGTCACACTGGTCCCGCTTGTTTGGCTCCTTTCGGTAACAATGACCGCCGGCTTGGAAAAGATTTTCCATTCCGATCCGCGGATCGGATTTCTATCCCAGGCCAAATCCCTCGACAGCAAAGCACCAGCGCTTCGACAAGCAGTGATCACGGCGCGAGCTACTGGCAACGCACCAGCCATTGCAACGGCGGAGAAAGGGCTCCAGGACAATCGAACACTCCGCTTTAATCAAATGTTGGATGCTACCGTCGCGGGTATTTTCCTGACCTTGGTCGTGCTGATCGTAATTCTTTGCGTGCGAGAATGGATTCTTCTAATCGCCCGACGTCGGCTTGCCGTTTTGCACGAGAGCGCGCCCGTCTGGCTTCCGGACTACGCTATTGCGGAAGGAAAGCCGCTGCGGCTATTCAGTCTCTTGGCTCTGGCTTTGGGGTTGGCCAAGGAGCTCTCAGGCGAAGCCGCCTTGGAGCGGGCACAACATCAGGCAAACCTCTGCGAATGCGGTTCGAACGTATCAACCGACTGTCAGCGTGCGATTGAAATCGATCTGCTCGGTGAGAAGAAAGCAGTCGGAGACCAAGAAAAGCGGAAGCAACTTTTCGAGGAGATCACCGAGCAGCGCTTTAAAGGAATCAATCGCTGCTGTTAGAGCACTCATCAATAGATTTTCCGTGTCCCAAATTCCCATGCCACGAATAGGATTGTTTGGCGGCTCTTTTGATCCGATTCATTTTGGACACCTCTTGGTGGCCCAAGCTGCACGCGAGGAGTGCCAACTCGACCGGCTTTTCTTTATTCCAACGGCACAATCCCCGTTTAAACTAGAGGCCTCATTGGCGCCTGCTTCGGAACGGCTTCGCCTCCTTCGACTGGCTTTAGCGGGGCAAAGCTCCTGCGCGGTGGATGACCAGGAGATTCTGCGAGGAGGAATCTCTTACACGATTGACACGGTAAAGGACTACATCCGACGATTCTCAACAGGAAAGTTTTTTTATCTTATCGGCGCCGATCACGTTCAACAGCTACCGAGATGGCGCGATGCTCCCGAGTTAGCTCGCTTGGTCGAGTTTTTGATCATTCCGCGCCCAGGTGAAATGCAGCGGCAACTTCCCGAACCTTTCCAAGGACGGCCGTTGAAAGGCTTCCCGCTTGGGGTTTCAGCATCTCAAATCCGCGAGCGAATCCGGGGTGGCTTGCCCATTGATCTGTTGGTTCCGAGAACCGTTGCAGAAGCCATCCACAATAATCGGCTTTATCTTTGAAGCAGATTGCGCCATCTTGTGATCCAATGGATTCAAAGAAACTAGCGCTGAAGTGCCGGGAAGTGGCGGATAACAAGAAGGCGGAAAACATTGTGATCCTCGATGTGAGCGAAGTCTCGTCGATCACCGATTATTTTGTCGTCGCAACCGGCACGAGCAAACCTCATCTCCGAGCGATCATAGATGAAATCAAAGATAGCCTTCAAAAGGATGCCAACATAAAGCCGCGAGCCACAGATGGCAGCCTTCAAACCGCGTGGATCGTGCTCGATTACTTCGACGTTATTGTTCACGTAATGAGTGCCGAAGTTAGGGAGCACTACGACTTGGAAGGTCTGTGGGGAGACGCCCCCCGGGTCAGAGCACGCAAAGCCAAATCCACTGTAAAGAAGGCCGCTAAGCGCTAAGATTGTGCCACGGCAATGCTCACTGAGGCACCTGTCATTGAATGACTCTCACACATTCCTGGCGGGCGTCTGAGCGGATGTTTTGAGCATATCGTCGAAGAGCCTTTTAAAATCTTCTAAACCGGTGGCGGGAATGATGATGTTGTCGCGCCGCCCGTTTACATCTTCCGTAATCCGCAGGAACCGACCCCGTGGGTTTTCCTTCAGCGTGAAGATAAAGGTTTTTCGCTCAATTTGAATCTTTTCGGTTTTGATCGTCTCCTCAACGACTTGGGGTTTTGGCCCCGACATCGAATGAGAACTCTGGCCGTAAGGCGATGGACGTTCGTTCGAGATCATACTACTTCCTTTCAGATTGGCACCGTGAAATGCCGCCGTTTTTACTCACCCTTAAAGACACTTACGAGCATCGATTTGTCAACCTCTGAATTTGTTTACGTTCAGAAAGCGTCCGGGCGCAGTGAACGCAGTCACTTGGAGCAAATGGACAAATAGTCCAAGAGTCACGAGCAAGTTCGCCATTTGCGCAACCGCGTGCCAGGCTTTGAATGATTTGCTGGCGTGCTCCCTTTGCTGAGGTGTCGAGCGCACACCATAGATTTCCAAATGAAGCTTTTGTAGCTTTGGCTGCATGACCAAACCACCCTCCAACCCCAGGCCAACCAGGCCCAAAACGAGGTAAAGCACCCAACGCCTCAATGGTCTGCCCGCATAAAGCCATTCTCCTGATAAATGCGCCAGGGCGATTCCGCCGCACCAATACTGCAAAACAAAATAACGCTCCAACACGATCTGAGCCGCCGCGCCGGCATGGGATCGAGGAAGAATGCTTAACATGTCAGCCGAAAAAAATGCCGGCCCCACTCCAAAGGTCAAAAAGATGGCAGCCCCAAACCAGATGGCAGCATTCGTAATCCCTAACAATCTGAGAAAGACGATCACGCGGCAAAGCTAGAAAAAAAAATATCCAGTGCCAAGCTCCTATTCGCAGCACAACCTTTGGAACTTTGCTCTTCATTCCTTTCGTGGTTGGAAATTCCAGATGAGCACTTTACCCTGACGCCTCTATGAAACGTTATTCACTGTCCCTTCCGACCACCCTGGCGCTCGCTTACTTTGTAGTCGTCTCGCAGAACGCGCTGCCTTCGGAAACCTCGCAAGCCAAAGCCGAGCCGCCTCCGAATGAAACGGCCACTCAGAAATCCGCCGCCACCAAAGAAGCTCCTGCTCCCGGCGTCGCCACCCGAGCTGAACTCGAACAAAAGTTCAAAGAGACACTCTCAAATTCTGTCCTGGTAGGCCGCTGGTGCCTGGTGACTGATGGCAAGCTCGACGAGGAGAGCGAAGAAAAGTACACCATTCGAAGCGTCAGCAAGCTAGGCGAGGATGTCTGGATCATTTCAGCCAGGGTCCAATATGGCAACAAGGACGTCACGGTGCCCGTACCCGTGCAAGTGAAATGGGCCGGCGACACACCGGTCATTTCGATCACGAACCTCGGATTGCCTGGTCTGGGCAGCTACACCGCGCGGGTCGTCATCTACGACCAGATGTACTCAGGGACATGGTCAGGTTCGAATCACGGCGGACTCTTGCACGGCCTGATCAAGAAAGCGGAATGACCTCACCTCGGGAACAACCCAAGTTCCTTTCCAAGCGCTACGGCTAAAGCGACGGTCACCGATGGCCAGTGTGAGTCTTACCTCGTCGTCACAGGACGGTTCAAAAAGAGAAACGTGCCGAGCTTGGATGCCGTTAGCACGTCCGGTCGCCCATCGGCGTTAACGTCTGTGACAGTGATTTGCACGCCGAGCCCGGACTGGTTGTCAATCAAGTGAGGCACAAAGCGCGCGCCTCCGTTAGGCAAACGCACCAACTGGAACCAGTAGTTGACCGGTTCGGCCATCGGCTCGATGTCGCCGGTTGGACCGTGCGCCCAACGGCGTTTGCCTGTGACGATATCTTTCAGGCCATCGCCGTCGAGATCCGCGAGCGCCAGGGCGTGCGGTTGCGTGAAGGCCACCCCGTATTTCGTCTCCTCCGTCCTGTCGCCCATGATGACGTGCTTGCGGAAGGTGATGACACCGTTTTCGCGGACCTGCTCGAACCATGCCAAGCCCCATCCGTGCGCGTCGAGGCTAGTAATAATGTCGCTATCTCCATCACCGTCCACGTCATACGCAAACATCTGCGCGCCCCCGCGGTCGGCAAACTTGAATTTATTTTCCTTCCACAGCTCCCCTTTTTTCGCAGGCTGCTCGAACCAGCCTTCAGTTAGGATTAGATCGAGCCGCCCGTCGCCGTTGATGTCACCAATCCCCGTGCCGTGGTAAAAGTGATGCCATTGACCTTCAGCCGTGATCGGCTTGAAGAGCCAGGGGTTCGCCGGTTCGACCCAATTTGGTTGAATCAACCCCCAATGATTTTCCCAATGCGCGACCAACTCCGGCCTGCCGTCGGCATCGGCGTCGAGGAACGGAGGCGTTTCGCCCTGCACCCGATGAAACGCAAAATGCTTCTTCCAATGGCCTGGCTTGCCTTGCGGATTCTCGTACCAAAATGCCGGGTGCAAATGCACACGGCCCAGCACGAGAATGTCCGGCCAACCGTCGCCATTAAAGTCATGCACCCACGAGAACATGCTGTTCGATGGATTGGGCGCGGGGTCGAGAGGCTCGGCTGGATAGAATTCGCGCTTCTGTTTGAAGTCAGGACCCGCGTACCAGAACGGCCCGGCCACCACGTCAATGTTGCCATCACGATCGATGTCGCCTGTCGTCACACCGTCGCAGAAGTAGATGTCGCTTAAGACACGCTTCTCGAAGGCAATGGGCGAAGGTGGTTCAACAGCAGAAACCAAATCCGAGGAGAGAGCCGAAGAGACCAATGCAAGGAATAATAAACGGGGCATATCCAGAAGATAAAGCGAACGCACAACCCAAACGCAAGCCTTCAAATGCTGCCGGCAAAAGCCTTTCAATTATTCTCAAAAGACTGGGCAAAGGCGCAGCCAACAGTCAGCACTGCTGACGCCGTCGAATAGTTCAGCCTAATCCCAGGGGATCGCTGTCCACGCCAGCGCACTCGCGCGGTGTAAGTGCCGCAGCGACGGTGGATCCACATCGTCCCCAGATAAAAAGCGCGCTTGCTTCCTCTGTCAAATGGGCTAAGAGAACTGCGATGACAATCGACCGGTTGCGGGAGTTTTACGACGTGACGCCATTCCGGCCGTTTACGCGACACTCGGTTCTCTTATGAACTTTTTCGAACAGTTTCAGCTTCGGCAAACGCGCCGGAGCTTTCTTGGCCGAGCGGCGACAGGGATTGGGTCAATGGCCTTGACCTCGCTATTACAGCCATTGGCGCTGGCCGCCGACAAACCAATTTCCCAGAAGGAACCCAAATGGCCGGGGATCGTCAATCCGCTACACGTTCCACCTCGCGCCAAGCGGGTAATTTTTCTCACGATGGCGGGCGGTCCATCGCATTTGGAAACCTTGGACTACAAACCGGAGTTGGCGAAGCTAAGCGGCCAACCGATGCCGGAATCCTTCACGAAAGGCCAACAGATCGCGCAGCTTCAAGGCCAGAAGCTAACTTGCCTTGCGCCGCAACACCTCTTCGAGAAATACGGCCAGTCGGGTCAGCAGATCAGTACCGTGCTTCCG
Organism: Pedosphaera sp.; assembly: GCA_009695265.1. Lineage (GTDB taxonomy): Bacteria > Verrucomicrobiota > Verrucomicrobiia > Limisphaerales > SIBE01 > SIBE01. The sequence continues at coordinate 10,721 of SIBE01000120.1, forward strand.
CACATAGCAAACATTGCGGATGACATCTGTATTGTTCGGTCGCTGCACACCGAGCAGATCAACCATGACCCGGCTCAGGCCTTCATGAACACCGGAACATCCATCGCCGGCCGGCCCAGCATGGGTTCGTGGCTGCTCTATGGCTTGGGGAGCGAGTGTGAGGATCTACCGGGCTTTATCGTGCTCGTCTCTTCAGGAGGAGGACAGGATCAGCCTATCGCGGCGCGCCAATGGCACAGCGGATTTCTTCCGAGCCGATTTCAAGGCGTTCAGTTTCGTTCCAAAGGCGACGCCGTCCTATACGTGAACCGCCCCAAAGGCGTTTCAGCCGACAGCCAGAAGGATGTGATTGATACGGTAAATTCTCTCAATCGCGTCTTCAACGACTCCATTGATGACCCTGAGATCGCGACGCGCATCAGCCAGTACGAAATGGCGTTTCGCATGCAAACGAGCGTCCCCGGCCTGATGGACATTTCCGATGAGCCCGCTCACATTCTCGAAATGTACGGCACCAAGGGAGGCGACGGATCATTCGCGGCGAACTGCTTGCTCGCGCGAAGACTCGCCGAGCGCGGCGTCCGTTTCGTTCAGCTTTATCATCGCGGGTGGGATCATCACGGCGGTGTGAAGAACGGCGTGAAAACCACTGCGGGCTTGGTGGACAAGGCTTCAGCCGCACTCGTGACAGATCTCAAGAACCGGGGCATGCTCGATGACACTTTGGTCGTTTGGGGGGGTGAGTTTGGCCGCACGCCAATGGCCCAAGGCGATGGCCGCGATCATCACATCCGAGGTTATTCGATGTGGATGGCGGGAGGCGGGATCAAGGGCGGCATCAGCTACGGCAACACCGATGAACTCGGATACAACGCCGTTGAAAATCCGGTGCACGTCCATGACTTCCACGCGACGATGCTCCAGATCCTCGGCATCGATCATAAACAGCTCACTTTCCGTTTCCAAGGCCGTGACTTCCGGCTCACGGACGTCGGTGGCAACGTCGTTCAAACCATCCTGTCTTAGGCTGCTCCCGCTCTCGACACTCCAATTTTAGGGAAGTTCCGCAGCTATTGGCTGGCCCGATTCGCATCACGAACAACCGGATCAGACACCTCAGAATCCTACTCGTCGACTCCTTCGCTACCATCGCGAGACTCACCTCGGAACTAGCTCAGTCGTGGTCTCACCAGGTGGCCGCCGCGGGCGGCAAAGTCCGTTTAATCGAGTCGATCCGATATCCAAAACCAGGCCCCTGAATACTCGAAAGGTCCACTCGACCGTTGAGTCGGCGATACACTCCCGGGTGAACGGCAGCTTCGGGAATGGAAGCGTCCGGATAGAATTGCATGCTGTTGGTCTCGACACCCATGATAGTCCCGGCATGCGCGGCCAAGAGCAGATGCGGGATTTGAGCGAGCATTGGATTGGTCAAGTCCTGCACCATCAAAGTCATTCCATGCGCTTTGGCCCAACACAGGCTCAGGAGCGCGCCAGTTTGGGTTTTGCACGTCTTTAGGGCAACTCCTGTCCAGCCAAGCGACCGGCCTAATCTGAGCATCTGCCAGTCATGGGCGCTTTCATCCATGAAGAGCGGTTTGCGGGCTGAGACGCTATGCACATCGATCCGGTTTTTCTCCAGATCGTACGGGAATGGCTGCTCAACATAGAGGATCATGCCGTAAATGCGTGGATGCTCCTTCACGAGTCGATCCAAGATGTCATTGACGTATCCGGGCTCAGTGACGGTGCAATTAAAGTCAGCCGTCAACCAAGTCACATCGTGCTCAAGACTGATCTTTCCGACTTGAATGATTCGCTCATAATCCCAATCGGGGTCGTTGCCGCGAAGTTTGATCTTCAGGCATTGAAGTCCGTCACGCTGAATCCAATCCCTGAGCAACACCGGATAACCGTCATTTGGTTCGGTTCCATCCAATTCGGCGGCATCAATCAAATCTTTTCCGCCGATCAGATGCCAGGCGGGCAACTGATCGGGATGGGGATCGATGAGAAAATCTTCCGGATATTGGCCCGCAAATGAGACGTTCGATCCTTCTGCCGGAGTCATGAATTGAGCGAGGTCGCAGTTCATGTACCGCTT
>SIBE01000121.1 GCA_009695265.1 Pedosphaera sp.
TCTGCCGATGGCGATCCTTGCAGTATCAATGCACGACTCCCTGTCCGCATTGAATCCGATCGCTGTCGTCGCTTCGATCGCGCGAATCCCGGTTGATTACTTGCTCGCTTGCGGAGTATTGCTCGCGCTGCTGGGAATCGAATCCGCGATTCAATTCGCGGTCGGAAAGATTCCGGTGCCGTTACTTCCCGGACTTCTGACCCATTTCACATCACTTTATTTTTTAAGCGTGTCGTGGCGGGCAGTCGGTCTGCTGCACTTCGCGAACCAGCGCCGACTCGCTTGGTTCTAGATCCGAACATCGCCAACCCAGCGACGCCTTGTTCAGGCATAAATGCCAACCGAGACAAAGATCCGTTGAGGTCAAATTTCGTAGTCTTTTTTCGTCTTCACGCGGCCGAAGGAAATCCTGTTCCAGATCCGCTCGTGCATGTAGTACAGGAAAATCTTGGTGAACAGCTCCACGAAACCTATCGAAAGGGCCATCTCCATTTTGCCCGTCACAAAATACGAGATCACGATGGTGTCAACCGTGCCGGTTACTCGCCACGAGATCGCCTTCAGCACGCTCCGATAATGATTGTCGTTCACTAGTAGGAAATAGTTTGTTCAACGAAGAACGACAATAGACGTGGCAGAAGAGTTAGAGCAAGAAAAACACTCTCGAACAAAAAATGAGAGATCTCCCCTTCGGTGGCCGCCGAGGAATCTCAACAAAAGATTCTTTATCGCGATCTCATTCTGAAACCAAAGTTTTACAGATGAATGACGCTTAGATGAGGCGCAATAATTTGTTGTCAGGGAGTTTTCGCTTTACCTTAGCAATTCTCACTTTGGCAGGTATGGTCTCGCGGCTTGAAAGGTTTTCACGTGGCGACCGGCCAAAGCCGGGACTATCATACGTCGAACGGACAGTGTCCTGAGACAAATTGACAATTGCTGCAAGTTGTTGCTGATCTTTTGCAGGTAGCTAAGCTCAGAGTGTTTTAACCAAGAGCGGGGCAAAGAACGATATGAACCGACGCGAGTTTTTCATCAATCCAACTGACTACGGACTCCCGACACGCGACGAGCTGGTTGCCTACAGAATCTGGGACAACCATTTTCATGGCTTTGCATCCCACAACCCCATCGAACAGTATGAACGAAATAACTTTTTCGTCGAACGCATGGGCATTGAGCGATCGATTGCGCAGGAGGTCGGCGGCACATTGGAGGAGCCGTTTGCTCCATACCCACACGACGCGGAAATCCTCAGGATTCTCGAGAGAGACAAAGACCGCCTTTCCGGCCGCACCCCTATCGACCCGGGATATCCCGACGAAAGTTGCGCCAAGATAGAAAAATGGATCCGTAACGGTCCCTGCATCGGAATTAAATATCCTGGCACCGGGACCAAGGCGGTAACCTGTAGTCATCCCAACAACGATCCGATCATGCGGCTCGCCGCGGAATTGGATGTGCATGTTTATGTCCATACTTGGCTCAAGGTTGGCGGCACGCCGCGATTGCCCGGCGGCGGGAACCTTGAATCCGAATCCACCCCAATGGACTTGGCCAACCTGGCGCAGCGTTTCCCCCAAGTCTCGATGATTTGCGGCCATTCCGGTGGCGACTGGGAGTTAGGAGTCCGTGCCGTCCGGCCCTATAGGAATATCCTTTTAGAATTCGCCGGATCGGATCCGCATTCTGGGATGGTGGACTATGCGATCCGAGAACTTGGGGTGGATCGACTCGTGTGGGGCGGCCACGGCCCAAGCCGCAGCTATGCCACTGAGCTGGGCAAGGTCTTGGATGCCGATATTTCAAAGGCTGATCGAATTAAAATCTTCGGTGGAAATCTCCGGAGGATTACCGCACCCATCTTCGGCAAGAAGGGTATTAAAATTGAACCTTGATTGGCCCTTAACGTAGAACCATCGGACTGACAAATGAAACCTATCGATCGACGCAGTTTTTTGAAAAACTCTTTACTGACTGCGGCCGCTGTTTCACTCCCCGGCCAGCAACCATTGGCGGCACAGACTGCGCCTCGCCTCGCCCAAGGAGTTAGTAGCTCGCAGGCCCCTGGAATCATCGACACCAACATCAATCTTTTCAGCTGGCCATTCCGAGCGTTGAAATACCGCGACACGAAGGCCCTCGTAGCAAAGCTCAAGAAACATCGAGTCATCGAAGCTTGGGCCGGCAGTTTCGAGGCGCTATTCTCCAAAGATATCAGCGGTGTCAACGCGCGCCTCGCATCCGAATGCCTGGAGCACGGGCCGGGCTTCTTGATTCCTTTCGGCGGTATCAACCTGGCGTGGCCGGACTGGCAGAATGATGTCCAACGCTGCCACGAAGTTCACAAGATGCCGGGTATTCGGATTTATCCCGGCTATCAGCCCTTTGATCTCGACCATCCCGGGATGGAGAGTTTGGTTAAAATGACCTCGGAACGCGATTTGGTTCTCCAGGTGGTATTCGGCATGGAGGATCCACGGGTGCATCATCCCATTATTAATGTAGCCACTCCCGCTCTCGGCCCATTGTTGAAAGCCGTTAAAGGCACTCCGAGCGCGAAAGTTGAGTTGCTGCATTTCTCCGGATCGATCCGGCCCGCAGAGCTGTCTCAATTCCTGTCGCAAACGAACACCGTCATGGATATTTCGCGACTTGAAGGCAACGGTGCGGTGAGTCGAACGATCGGCTCGGCCGGTGTGCCCGTCGAGCGGATCGTCTTCGGTTCACATGCCCCATATTTCCCACTGGAAACGGCCATCTTAAAATTGATTGAGTCGCCGCTCGACGCCCAACAACTGCAAGCCATCATGCACGGTAATGCCCGCCGGTTGCTGCCTCGGACATGACGCCCTCCCGGCACGCCATCCGGCGACTCCTGCTGCGCACAAGAACTACGCCCTTTTGGAAACTCCGCCAGCCGTGGAACCACTCTCTTTCAACGAGCACGATCGATCTCATGGGGTAGCTGATGGAGTTGAAGATCCCGATGGCGGCGTGATCGCGACTTCGGGCCGCCGAATGAATACATCCACTTGCTGGCCGACGTAGAGCGAAGTCTTGGGGCGATCGAGCTGAAAAACAATTTGGAGAACCCGAGTGTCCACTCGCTCGGCGCTATCTCCCGTGAGAGACCGTTTGGGGATCACGAATGGCTCGATGCGGATGAAACGCAACGGCAGTGCATTCTTGGTGTCACCCTTCAGATAGGCGACCGCTGGCTGGTCGGGAAGAATTAGCGGAGCATTCTGCTCGTCCACATCAGCGCGGATTTGCAATGTGTCCGTTTCACCGAGCACCATCAAGGGATCGACCGGGGCAAGGTTGGCGTATTCGCCTGCCCGAGTGTTCAGTTGCAAGATCACGCCATTGCGCGGCGCGCGGACCGTCAAGACATCCAACTCCACCTGAGCCTGCTCGATCTGAACTTGGGCGACTTTCAGGTCGGCCTCGACCTTGGCGACACGCGCGGCGGAATTCCGCACCAGGAATTGTTTTCGCGTGCGTTCATCGTCAGACGCGATCTTTTCGTTTGCGAGACGCTCCACGCGCTGAAATTGATCCGCGGCATCCGCCGTCAGGATTGTTTCTCCTGCCAAAGTGGCGCGCAATGATGCCAACTGCGATTGCGCCGTGGCCAGTTTGGCCCGAGTCTCGCGGTCATCGAGCAGGAACAACGGGTCGCCCGCTTTCACCTTAGAACCGACTTCCACAAACACCTTTTGAATCAAGCCCGCCTTGGAAGTGGCAATCTTCACGTTTTCTCGCGCTGCTTCGACCATGCCCGTGGCGGCGACGGAGTTGGTGAACGGCGAGCGCGCCGGCTCCACCAAAGGCGGCGGTTGCGGCGGCTTCTGGCGAAGTTGCCTCACCAGCACGAATGAGCTGATGATGCCCGCGATGGCCAGATAAAAACTGAAACGTTTCAACAACAGCATGGTTAATGTTCCCCTTCTTGATCGTAGTAATTAAGACTTTCGTGGACCCGTTGCACTCGGCCATCCTCCATCTCGGTCATCCGATCGGCGTACTTGAACACGCGGTTGTCGTGCGTGACCACAATGACGCAGCGGTCGGGGTGTCGGGCTATATCCCTCAGCAACTCCATGATTCTTGCGCCGGTTTCCTTGTCGAGGGCGGAGGTGGGCTCGTCGCAAATGACCATTCGCGGCTCATGCACCAGCGCACGGGCGATGGCGACCCTCTGCTGCTGTCCACCCGAGAGCATAGTGGGTCGGTCATTCTCGCGGCCACCCAATCCGAACTGCTCCAGGAGTGCCCGCGCTTTCTTCTCCGCCGCCGGACGGCGGACGCCGTTGATCAGCAGCGGCACGCTCACATTTTCCACCAGGTTCAACGTGGGAATCAGATTGAATTGTTGAAAAATAAATCCGACGTTCCGTTTGCGAAATTCCGTGATGTCGCGCGGCTTCAACAGGTGGAGAGGCGTGTTGAAAACGTCAATCTCTCCCCCATCAAATTCCAACGTTCCGGCAATCACGCTCAGCAATGTGGTCTTGCCGCAGCCCGACGGTCCGACGATCACCAGCATCTCGCCGAGACGCGCGTCGAAGTCAACCCCCTTGAGCGCATGCGTGCGCGCCTCGCCTGTGCCGAACGTTTTGGACACCCCGCGCACATGCACAGCCAGCGCGTGGGCGTTGGCAGGGGAAGGATCCTCGGTGGTTTCTTTAACCATGGCAAAGGTCTCAAGTGGATCTATCAACCGCGAAATACAACGGCGGCTTCGAGTTTGTAGATTTTCCGGATTCCTAGCAGGGATGCGAGGATGCAAATGAATAGGATCACCATCAGCGTGAACAGCGGCAGTTGATACGGCATCATGAAGGGCGGCTGCCCTTTTCCGAGGACTGCGTATCCAAACATCACCGACAGGCCGACGCCCAGGCCATAGCCGATCAATCCCACCGTCAGAGCCTGAAGCATGAGCATCCGCGATAGCAGGCCGTTGCTCGCTCCCATCGCCTTGAGGGCGCCGAGATACCGCAGATTCTCCAGCACGAACGAATAGAACGTCTGGCCTGCCACGGCGACGCCCACGATGAATCCCAAAATGATGGTGGTGCCAAACGACATCGGAATGCCGGTATTGCGGAAATACCACCAGATGGTGGACCAGAAGAATTCTTCTTCCGTGTAGGCTTTCAGCCGGGTTTCCTTTTCAATCTGACGGGCGGATCGTTCCACCGACCAGCCAGGTGTGGGCTCCGCCAGGACCACGCTCAGCATCTTGCGCATTTTCGGCGCAAATTGGAGCGCCTGGTCGTAGGTGGTGTAAACATAGGGGTAACCAAAGAAATGCCGGTCTGCATGGCAGATGCCCACGACACGGGCTTCCTTATCGTTGATCTCAAACGTGTCGCCAATCCCCAGCGGCTTTGTTCTGCCGACGCTTAATCGTTGCACCGCGAGTTCGTCGATAATCACGGAATTAGGTAGCCGCACATTCTCCAAGCGGCCACTGAGCATCGTCGGTGGGCGACCCACCAACGTCGTGCTATCCAGTCCGATGACCATGATCGGCTTGAAATTGCCGTCATTGAGTTTCGATTGAAGGACCGAACAAAACAGCGGGACAGCCCAGGCAACGCCGTTCACAGAGCGCACGCGACTCACGTCGGTGTCGCGCATCGGCTTGATTTCGTTCACTTGCTCCACTTTGGCGTCCACCACCCAGATCGCGGCGCGCATGTTGCGCAAATGGCTGGTCGTCCACGAGAGCAGTCCGAAAAACACAGAGGATTGCTGCGTCATCAGGAGCGAGGCGAATGTGAGGCCGCCAACAAGCATGATGTACTTGGCGCGGTCGCCCAGCAGCATTTTCAAGGCAAGATGATACATAGTGAACTCCTATTTATGCCGAGCATCGGCCAAGCGGCGCGGCACGGCGCGAACCGCAGGCAATCGGTCTTTTGCCATTACTTCGAGCGCTGCAAGGGAAAACCGGGTAATGTGGCTGGCGAGGCGATCCACATCCGATGCCCCGAACGCCTCGTCAGGAAACAGACGCGAAATCACGGGCTTGCAATGATGATAGAATAGGCATTGCCCTACGATGCTGAGACACGCCATCCGCACCGATTTGTCCCCGGCGGGGCGCTGTAACAATTTTCCAACGATCTCGCCAAGTTGCTTCGACATCGGGCGAATGCGCTCCTCCACCAGCGCGTCCAGGGCGCGAGTCGGTTCGATCATTTCATGCGCCATCAATTTACCATGCCACGCCTCGCGGCCATCGCCGAAAATCCGCAACAGAAAGGATCGCACGAAGGCTTCCAGTCGTTGCTCGGCGGTTGCGCCAATCCGGAGGCCGAGGTCGGGTGGATACTTTTCGTAGGCACACTGCTGAGCGTATTGCATCACCCCGGCGTAGAGGCCATCCTTGCCGCCGTAATGATAATTGACGGCCGCGACGTTGGCCCCGGCCAGCCGGCAGATTTCCCGGACGGTCGTGGCGCGATAGCCCCGTCGGGCAAAGACCTCGCTGGCGGCTTCCAACAACTGCCGGGACGTCTCCTCGGGGGCAGAGATCGCGACCGCGTTCGGATGCTTCACACTCATGTTTCAAACACGTATTTAAAACATGTGTTTGAATTGTCAACCGCAATCACGCGCGTGCGACATGGAGTCCACAGCCCTTGGCGCGGATCACTCCTCAATTCGATTGTGACGCGGCTTCTGTTGTAATAGAGTCTCGACCAACTGAGCTTGCATCAGTTGACCCGATGGGCTGGTCCGGACGGGTTGAGATTTGAAGCGCGATTTTCTGTGCTATGGATTCAAAGTTCGATCATGAGCCGATTCACTCGTCAGATCGAGGAAGGGCTGGTTGCGATTCAATTTTGTGGAGCGTTCCACTTTCACACCCGCTTCTGGCCGATGACGAAATCCACGTTTGGTGTGCTACTCTCGATCAAGCGCCATCCTATCGCGGAAAGTTGGCTGAGACTCTTTCCGAGGACGAACGTCAACGCGCGGCGCGATTTCATTTTGAAGGAGACAGGAGGCGGTTCATTGTTGGACGAGGCCTTCTGCGGTCGATCCTCGGCTGCTACCTCAACATCAAAGCGGGCGAACTTGCATTCTGCTACAACCCTCAAGGAAAACCGTCCCTCGCGACACCGTTGCAGATTCATTTTAATTTGGCGCATTCCCACAATCTGGCTCTTTACGCGATCACGCGTCGCCGAGAGATCGGGGTTGACATCGAGCGCGTTCGTCCGGTCTCCGGAATGAAGGAGATCGTCCAACGCTTTTTCTGCGCGGCAGAAGCGACCCACATATTGTCGCTGCCGGAGGAGCAAAAGGCTGAGGGCTTTTTTAATTGCTGGACGCGCAAGGAAGCCTACCTCAAGGCGACTGGCGAAGGAATCGCCGAGGCTCTGAATCAATTCGAAGTGTCGCTTCGACCTGGGGAGCCGGCTGCGCTCCTGCACGATGCGATGAACCCAACTGAAGCGTCCCGATGGGCTTTGTTCGATCTCAAGCCGGCCCGAGATTACGCGGCCGCTCTGGCCGTGAAGGAGCAGCTGCTTCAAGTCCAATTTGGCCAGTGGACCGCCGATATTTCCAACCAGGCAACTGATCATTAGCTGTGAGATAGCGTGCGGCCTCCGCACGTCTTGGACGATGGGGCACAAGGAGGTGTTGGAGAGAGTCTTTCCAGTTCAGATTGTAAAGTTGTGAGACGAGCTCAGCCCAGCGGCACCAGTTAAATCTTGCTCGCCCTAGTCGTCCGTTCGCCTAATACTGATTCAACATGAACCAACTTTTTGATCTCAAAGGACGAGTCGCCCTGGTCACGGGCGGCAGCAAAGGTCTAGGCAAAGCGATGGCCCGAGGCTTCGCCGAAGCGGGCGCTGATGTTTTCATCTGCAGCCGCCACGAAGACGAGTTGCGCCGCGCTGCCGCCGAGATTAGCTCCGGCTTGCCCACAAGGGTCGAGTGGTCCGTCACCGACATGGGCGACCGAGCAGCTGTTCGGCAACTCGCCCAAACTGCATTGGAACGTTTCGGGCGCGTGGACATCCTCATCAACAACGCCGGAACGAACTGTCCACAGCCCATTGATCAGATTCGCGACGAGGATTGGGATCGTCTGATGGAGCTAAATCTGAACAGCGTGATGGTGTTGACGCGTGCCTTGACTCCGCAGATGAAAGAGCGTCGTTGGGGACGCATCGTTCATATCTCATCGATCCTCGGCCTTGGTGCTAAAGAAGCCCGCAACGCCTATTGTGCCACCAAATCCGCTCTCGTAGGCTTTGCCAAGGCGAGCGCCCTCGATCTCGGGCCGTTCAACATCACTGTCAATTGCATCGCTCCTGGACCATTTCTCACCGATCTGCCGATGAGCATGCTGACCGACGCGCAGAAGAAAGCGTTCGCGGAGCGCACAGCGCTGGGTCGATGGGGTAGCCCCGCGGAGTTAGCTGGTCCCGCGCTCCTTTTGGCGAGCGAAGCGGGCAGCTTCATCACGGGAACGGTCCTGTTGGTGGATGGCGGCGCCCTGTGCCGCGCTCTCTGATCCAGACAGCATGGACGCACCACGCGATCCAAAGTTCTCTCGTTCGCTTAAGTAAACTTATCGCGAGCCGGGAAGATTTGGGCGGACTCTATCGCAGAACCAGAAAGCTCAGAGAAAGAACCATCGAGGAAACATCCGGCAGCTCACGGAGTGGCCACTGAATAGTTCAGAGCCACTCTTTCCTCGCTGCCAACGCTCACCTCAACGGGCACGCGTAACGAAGCCTCTTTGAAATAGCAGAGGCCCATGTTGCCTTTGTCGCAGTAATAGACCACGAGCTGCAGTGTGAGCATGGTCTTGCCGGGATGGGCCTTGATGGGAATGGAGATGATCTGGGTCTCAATCGGATACTCCAACTTCGACGTCGCGACGATCCCGCCGTCGGCGCTCTTCACATGGATCGTTGAAGCCGCGTTGGGATTGATCTTCGTCCCCTTGGGCAACGTGATCTTCAGGTCGATGAGGCGAGTTGTTGAAGACACTTTTTGAACTGGAAGTTCAATTTCTGGAACCTTTGCCCCGATTGACTGTTTTAGAGCTAACTTCTCCACGCCCTTCCACTCCATCGTGGAAACAATGCCTAGCTTCAGATCGCAAACTCGGATCAAATGATTATTGGCGTCGGCGATGTACAATTTGCCGTCCGCAAAACAGAGCCCAGACGGCTCGTTCAACAAGGCGGACACGGCCGGGCCATCCGCGGCTCCTCGTTTGCCAGTGCCAATAAAGGTAGTCAGCTCTTTAGTTTTCGGGTCGATTTTTTTGATCTTGTGGTTGTAAGTATCGGCGACATAAACGAAGCCGTCGTGATACGCCACGCCGAGTGGATGCTGCAACCGAGCACCTGGAGGTGTGCCATCTTTATCTCCGAATTCAAAAAGACCTTGGCCAATCAACGTTTCCACACGGCCTGCGGGATCGAGATCAGCGGACCGAACGGCGCTCACCTCGCTGTCGGCGAAATACAGTTTGGTTCCGTCGGTCGCAATTCCGCTGGGCTGAGCGAGCGCGGACTCTTTCAATGAACCGTCCGCGATGTTTTCACGGCCCGTCCCCGCGAAGACCTTCGCTTCGAGTGTTTTCGTGTCTAGGGTCCAGAGCTGGTGAGGACCTGCCATCGCGATGTAAAGTGTGTCTCCGATCAGGATGAGGTCCCACGGGCTGTTCAGCTCGATGCCTCTGCCTTCTTGGCTACCTCGCCGCGCCTGACGTCCGTTGCCAGCGAGGGTCGTTACCGTGCGCGCTTTTAGATCAATTTTCCGGATAGCGTGATTTTCCGTGTCGGCCACGTAAATGAGTTCGTTCTTCGGATCGAAACAGAGGCCTTGCGGACGAAAGAAAAGCGCCTGGTCGAACGGCCCATCCTTCAAACCGATACCCCCCTCCCCTATCGACTCCAAAATATCGCCACTCAAGGAGGCAGCGATCACTCGATTGTGATTGGAGTCGGTGAAGAAGATCTGTCGGGATTTCTCGTCGGCGACAACTTTTCCGGGATAGGAAAGAATCGAGCGCGGCTGCTTTTCTTTTTCGAGCTGAAAATTAATCGGCTTGCGATCGATCAAGCCCTTGGGATCAAAATACCGGATCGTCTCGCCGATAATTTCGTCAAATAAATCATAGATCCCCTCGCCGGAATGCCCTCCGATAACTTTCCCTTGAGGGTTGATGAGCATTAATGTTGGCCACGACCGCGCCCCATAGGAACGCCAGACGCGAAAGTCTTTGTCATTGATGACGGGATGCTCGATTTCATACCGTTTGATTGCTTCGCGGATATTCTCCGTGAGCTTTTCGTTTTCAAACTTCGCCGAATGAACGCCGATCACCACGAGCTCCTTGGCATATTTGGCTTCGAGCTTTCTAAGATCGGGGATGATGTGCATGCAGTTGATGCAGCAGTAGGTCCAGAAGTCGAGCAGGACCACTTTACCGCGCAAGTCTTTGAGGGAAATTGGCTGCGCGGTGTTCAGCCAATCGATCCCTTCCGGAAAATCCGGCGCGGCCATTTGGCCTTCAAATGGGATATCCGGCAGAGTTTTCGGCTTTGGAGATTGTGCAGGGGCGTCGGATTGAGCGAGACCAAGATGGCAAGACACCGACATTACGACAAAGAAAATGGCGAAGCGCATACGTGAAGTTTTCACTGTTGAATGAAATAACTGAGATTCTCCAGTTCGATAGCGAGGTTGACGTCGTTGACGATGACATCGTCCGGCACGTGGAGAACGATAGGGGCGAAGTTCAAAATGCCCGTAATGCCACATTGGACAAGCGTGTTGGTCACCTCCTGCGCTGCGGAAGCAGGAACACTCAGGATGGACATCTTGACCGCTCGCTCGCTGATCACCTCGGGCAACTTTTCCATGCTAAAAACGGGCTGGGTGATCTGCTTGTTCGGCCTTCGCTGTGTGTCGATGTCGAACGCTGCGATGATCTCGAATCCTTCCTGTTCAAACCCGCGATATGAAAGAAGAGCCAACCCCAGATTGCCGACCCCTACCAACACCACCGGTTGCAGGCTATTGGTCCTAAGCACGTCGAAAATCATCTTGCTCAGTTGCTCCACATCGTAACCTAATCCGCGCGTTCCAAACTGTCCGAAGTAAGTCAAATCCTTCCGAAGCTGGGTCGGTTTCACACGAGCAGCGCGGGCCAGAGCTTCGCTCGACACAGTGCGAATGCTATTTTGCTTCAGACGGAGAAGGCAGCGCGAATAGAGGGAAAGGCGATAGATCGCCTTGCGCGGGATTTCTGGCCGGGAGGTCTTTTTCAACTAGACCGAGATTAGACCAAGAGTTTTCCGAGGGCAAGGTGCGAACTCGTGGAACATACCAGGCACCCGGATCTCAATCCTGCGCGGAATGGGATGGCAACGACGCAAAGGCCAAGTCCCTTCGGCTTCCGTCGCCTCCGCCGCTTCTGTCACAAGACATCAGTTTTTTTGCAAGAAAGAGTAATGGCACTGATTCACGATTAACTGCTTCGCAGCATCAGAATGAATTGTGGTCAACCGGCATTGCTTTCCGGCTCACCAGCGTCCGCCACGGATTGCGAGAACGGTGGCTCCCACGGATATTGCCGCACCCAGACCGGCCGCCCACGGATATCCGTGAGAGGCGTTGGCAGTGGCCAAATACAAATTGAAGAGAAACCAGATGATGAGGGGATGATAATCAGCCGGCTGCTTGAGTGGCTGTTTGTTGATCAACCACGGCGTGGTCAGGACAAGAATTGCCAAAACGGTCAATCCCCATCCCAGAAAATTTGCCCAAGGTGCTCCATACCAGTCGGGCACTGACGCCGGAGTTTTCCAAATCCAATAGCGCTTCCATGCTGAGGCATAAGGTTCCATGCTTAAATCTACGGTGAGCACCAATAGGACAGTGAGACCGATCACCCAGAAACCATAGAAATTCGTTTTGCGCCACGGTCGGACGATCAACCGCGCAACGCCACGCGAACTGAGGATGGCGACAATCCAAAGCAGAGGCACCGGCCAGGGCAACGTCCCGAAAATTAAGCCTCCTATTCTGTCAGTATAGATGAAAGCGCCGAAAGGAATTCCGGTGCGCGCCCCCGTCAAAATAGTCAGAGAAGAAATGGCTGCAATGGAGATGGCTGACATGCATACATTTTGAACGGGGAGCCGACGGGCCAAACCCACTAACAGGGTGGCAGCGGCGCAAAGCAAGACGATTGCCTCGACCCATGGCGGACTTTTCGATGTTTCAATTTTTAGTATCAAGAAGACCCAACCGGTAGCAAACGAAAGGAGGAAAGCAATGAACACCGGTTTGTGCAACAGGTGCGCTTCCGAAGAAGGTTGAACTCTCGACTCCTCGGATGAAAACCCAAACAGTGACGAAGTTCTGCCAGTGTCACGCTCACCCAACTTCAGTCGTGTTCTTAATCTCATGTAGCGAAATTCAGGATTGCCACTTTGAACATTTGCCTGGAAATCCGGTCATATCTAGTGTAAATGACGCTATGACCAGCAAACGAACGGGTGGAGCCGTCCGGGAAGAATTGAGCGGTCTCTGACATTTTTTCCGCTGTGTCAGGTCCAAGAAAGGATATTGAGCTTATGATTAAATCGTTAGACGTTATAGCAGAAGTAATCAGTAATCCGAAGCATCCATTCGCCCAGGTCGCAGATCGTCTGGATAAACCTCAGAAGAATCGCTACGAAC
>SIBE01000122.1 GCA_009695265.1 Pedosphaera sp.
AATCCCTCTCCGTGAGCCTCCGATTGCGAATGACCAGTTCCATCGACCCGGATCGTGAGTCAGGGAACGGAGAGACGCCAGCAAAAAATCAAGAAAGTTTTAGGAGGCCGCTGCCTTATCCGTGAACGGTTACTGGATTCAAAGCCTGGTGAAAAAAGCCTATGGGTATCGTAACCCGGAACGATTCAAGACCGACATCTTCTTCCATCTCGGCGGCCTCAACCTCTACCCCGTTCCCCAATGAAAATCCCAACGCTAAACTTCCAAGAACCCAAAATAGTGCCGCTGTATTTCTGACATCGCGAACCTTTGAGAAAACGCCTGACAAAACCTACCGACACCCTCCAGCCGAAGGAAAGTTAAACGTTGACCAATTGAGACTTGTTTCTTGTCAACTTGAACTTCAGGAGCCTAATTTTCGCCCCCTATGAGCTTCCGATTACGGAGACTGTTTCGTGTCACTTGCTGGCTGTTGATCCTGGTCACCTGCTGCAACATCCGGGGCAGCGCGCAGAATGCGCCCACCACAAACGCATCCGCCACCAGTCAAGCCACCAATCTCGTCGGTGTTGTCGGCGGCGGCATGTTAAGCAGGGAGGAAGTTAAAGCCCTGACCTTTGGGCTGGATCAAATTGCGATCTTGCGCGATCACAATCCGCTTGGAATTCCCCTGTGGCAATACGTCGCCTCAGCGCTCTACTTCGCGATCGCGTTTCTTGTCGCCAAATTGCTTGATTTCATCACGCGCGCCTATCTTCGCCAATGGGCCGAAAAGACGAGGACGAAGTTTGATGACGTGCTGATCACTCTGTTGGACGGCCCTGTGAAAATGATCGCGTTCGTCATCCTGATCCACATTGGTCTGCAGATGCTCGATTGGCCGCCTTCCGTCCAGATTTACATCCACAAGGGATTGATCCTGATGGTGGGCTTTTCGCTGACATACCTCGTGGTCCGCTTCCTCGACGTTCTCATCAACCAGTGGAAGCAACGCGTCGCCACGGAAATGGACAAGGTCTTTCAGGATCAGTTTTTCCCATTGATCCGCAAAACAACCATCCTCTTCGTCGTCATCATTGCCGTTCTCATCACTCTCCAGGCAATGGGTGCTCCTGTTGGCACTTTGATCGGTTCGCTCGGTGTCGGGAGCCTGGCGTTGGCCCTGGCAGCTCAAGACACGGTCGCAAATTTGTTCGGTGCCGTGGCGGTTTTTCTGGATAAACCATTCCACGTAGGCGACCAGATCAAAGTCGAGGCTGTCGAGGGAGTCGTTGAAGCAATCGGACTTCGCAGCACTCGCGTCCGTCATCCGGATGGTCAGTTGATCACCGTTCCCAACAAGACAATGGGCAACGCCGTCATCACGAACATTTCCAAACGCCCCAACATCAAGACGACGATGAACATCGGAATCACGTACGACACGTCCACCGAGAAGTTGAAGGAAGCTCTGACGATACTTGATACGGTCTATCGCCAGCATCCGCTGACTCACGATTTGGTCATCAGCTTCAATCAGTTTGCAGACTCCTCACTCAACGTCCAGGTAACTCACTGGTTCAACTCCACTGATCCCAAGATGCATCTGGCCGGCATGCAGGAGTTGAACCTGGAGATCAAGAGACGCTTCGACGCTGCCGGCATCAACTTCGCATTCCCCACCCGAACCGTGCTGGTGAAACAGGATTCGGAATGGAAAGTCGATTCCGGTTCTCGTAACGGGTGAACTCAAAAACGGGAATTCAAACCACGAAACTCTCGAAAAACACGAAAACAGAACCGCCCTGGCAAGACACACCTCTCACCCGCGAGGTGAATGATCTGTTAGTTCTATGTTTCTCTCTTTTCGTACCTTTTGTGCTTTTCGTGGTTCCAACTGCTTCTTCCGGATGAGCGATCACTTCAGAAACAGCAACCGCGCTCCCACCAGGATCATGAAACCGCCAAAGACGCGCTTGAGACTTGCCGCCGGTAATTGTGTGGTCAGCCATGCGCCGAGATAACCGCCCGCGATTGCGGTCGGAATCAGCGAGAGGGCTGTCGGCCAGTTCAAGTTGCCCTGCGAGTAATGCTTGCTGGCGCTGGCGAGCGCCGTGGGAATGATCACTGCAAGGGAGGTTCCTATCGCCGTCTTGACTGGCAGGCCCATGAAAAACATCATCGCCGGCACCATCACCAATCCTCCACCCACTCCGAACAGTCCGCTCGTGATTCCGCTCACCAAACCGATCAGACCCGCGATCAGAAGTTGCATGTCACCTTCATGCCGCCTCAACGGGTCGCCGACAACGCTTTTCGCGGCGCAGAAACTAACTACTCGTGACTCCGCTTGCGACGGGAATAGGTGTGGGTGGCGTGGCCGTAAAACGCTTCCGCTGCCTCCATCACCGTCTCGGACAATGTCGGGTGAGCGTGAACACATGCCGCCAAATCCGCGGCGGTCGCTCCCATTTCGACTGCCAGCACTCCTTCCGCAATGAGTTCTCCCGCCCCGGCACCGACGATGCCCATGCCCAGCACGCGCTCGGTTTCAGGCTCGATGATCAGTTTTGTCAGCCCATCGGGCCGATCAAAACTCAACGCCCTCCCTGACGCCGCCCACGAGAATTTTGATACCTCGACCGCAATGCCCCTCGCTTTTGCCTCCGTCTCCGTCAGACCGCACCAGGCGACTTCAGGATCGGTGAATACGACCGCCGGGATGATGATGTCCTTGAACTCGCTCGAATCGCCGGTCATGGCCTCGATTGCCACACGCGCTTCCTTGTGCGCCTTGTGCGCCAGCATTACTCCTCCAGCGACATCTCCGATTGCGTATATTCCCTGCTCCGCAGTTTCCTGACGAGAGTTGATCTTGATAAATCCCTTTTCGTCCCGCTCGATCTTGGTGTTCTCCAGCCCGAAGTCGTCGCAACTTGGCACCCTGCCGACCGCGACCAAAACACGATCATACAATTCAGATTTCTCCGAACCATCGGCGAGGGCGAAGCTTACCTTGATCTGCTTCCCGCTGGTGGCCATTTTGGAAACCTTGGTGTTAACGCGGATTTCCTTGAATCGCTTCTGCGCGTAAGCCAGCACAGGCTTGGCGAGGTCAGGATCAGCCCCGGCGAGGATCGAGCCGAGGGCCTCGACCACCACAATCTTGCTGCCCAGCCGGGCATAGACGGTCCCGAGCTCCATCCCGATATAACCGCCACCCACAATCAGCAAACTCTCCGGAATATCAGGAATCTCCAATGCCTCCGTCGAGGTCATGATGCGTGGATTGCCGAGATCAAACGCACGCGGCAGCGCCGGTCGTGAGCCCACCGCGATGATCGCTTTCTCAAACGTGACAAACTGCTGGCCACTTGCACTCTCAACTCTCAGCGTGCGCGAATCCTCGAAGCGTCCGCGCCCTGTCAGGACTTCAACTCCCCTGGCTTTGGCGAGTTGTGCAATGCCCCCGCCCAGTTTGGTCAGAACGCCATCCTTCCATGCGCGAAGTTCATTCAACTCCACACGAGGCGCACCAAAATGAATTCCCCGAAAACCAGACTCACTCGCTTCCGCCATGATCTTCGTTGTGTGCAACAAAGCCTTGGAAGGAATGCAACCCGAGTTCAGACACACGCCTCCCAGGCGCTTGTCCTGCTCGATCAGAATGACTCGCTTGCCGAGATCCGCGGCATAGAACGCCGCAGCGTATCCGCCTGGCCCCGCACCGATGACAACAACTTCAGTTTTGATCGTTTCCATGTGTGTTCGCGTGGCGTTCTCAGAGTTTCAAGTTCTCCTCGTTGAAATTCTCCAAGGCTGTCAGCAGATCTTTGATAAACCGTGCGGCGCTCCCGCCATCGATCAGGCGGTGATCGTAGGAGAGGCACAGCGGCAGCATCGTCGCTGGCTCGATCTTTCCATTCTTCACTGCGGCCTTAAGGACGCCTCGCCCCAATCCGAGGATCGCCACTTCCGGTTTGTTGACGATGGGCGTGAAGTGCGCTCCGCCGATGCCACCTTGATTCGAGATCGTAAAGCTTCCGCCCACCAGATCTTCCAACCCGACCTTCCGATCGCGCGTCTTGACTGCGATGTTCGAGAGCTCCCTGGCGAGTTGAGCCATGCTCTTTTTGTCCACGTCTCGGATCACAGGAACGATCAACCCCGCCTCGGTGTCCACAGCGATCCCGAAGTGGAAGTAATCCTTAAGGACAACTTCATTCTTAGACTCGTCGATGCTGGCATTGAAGATCGGATGTTGCTTGAGCGTATCCAGCAGCGCGCGAAGCACGAACACGGTGACCGTCAAACTGGCACCGGCTGCCTCGTAGGCGGCCTTGTGTTTTTTGCGAAGCTCCATCAGCCCGGAAATGTCTGCCTCGTCAAACTGTGTCACGTGCGGAATCGTGGTCCAGGATTCCACCATCCGCCGGCTGATGGTCTTGCGCAGCGAAGTCATCGGCTGGCGCGTCACAGTTCCCCACTTGGAAAAATCGATCGAAACCACGGCAGCGACTGAAGTTTCAGCCGGTTTGGCAGAGGCCTTCGTCGAGGTGGATCCGAGCTTTTGGAGGCGATCAATGTAACTCCGCACATCGTCCAGGACGATGCGACCACCATGCTCACTGCCTTTGATCCGCCTTAGATCAATGCCAAGATCGCGAGCGATTTTCCTGACTGTAGGCGACGCTGGCGGTGGGAATGGCGAGTCCTTCAACGCGGGCTCAGCCAAACTTTTCTGTTCCGCCTCTCCTGCCGCGACCTGTTCCGTGCGTTCAATCCCGGGGACACGCGACGCTTTCACAGGAGCCACAGAAGGCTCGGACAACTTTGATGCTGTTCCAACGGCACCTTCAAGCACCACAATGACGTTCCCAACGGAAATTTTGTCGCCGACTTTGACCAGAACATTACCGACCTTACCACCGACTGGAGATGGCACCGCAACAACGGCTTTGCCGTTTTCCAATTCAATCAGATTCTGTCCCTGGGTGATTTCCTCCCCCTCTTTGACTAATATCGAGACGATGGTTCCGGAGTCCGCTCCTTCACCAAGATTCGGCAGTTTTACGTCCATAGTTTATTCATCAGGCCGCAGTCAGGCCGGCGCGCCGGATACACAACTCGATCAGACCATCAGTGTCAATCCGTGTGATCCTGATGCGAATTGCTCCTTTCGAGATGCTCTTGCCAGAGGACATCTTGCCCACTTTGAAGGCAACAGGGCTGCATTTTTTCCGACGCCAATTCCGACGACGAGCCACAATAGAAGGAGTTGCCCGACTTCTTGCACACTGATAATGAGGGCATCCAAGTTCGGCACGATCATTGATCCAAATCGACAATTCGGTCACCTACTCTGATCGTCCCTTCCGTGAGTATCTCCGCTCTCAGCCCCGCTTTGTGAACCAGACCTGTCAGAGTCTATGGAAACGTGGTCCGGGCCAAATACTGGCAAGGTTCACACAACCGGATGCCACGTGCTAAAACTTCTCCTCGCATGAATCTCCTCCCGGCACGAGAGTTCAAATCCACGCCGATCGTACGATGTTCCTCCGGGCGTGCCTTGAAGTAAAAGGCAGGCACGACTGCAACGCAAAAGCATCAATCTGCTCTTTCTCGATCAATGTTAACTCAAAGTCCGGTTTGTACGAGTTGGGGGAAAACGTGCCGATTCCAGCAAGGTAACGATCGCCCTCCAACCCCTTGCCGGGTACCGCCCGGACGCTCTCGCGCGATTCCATCGGGTCTGATGGAGCTTTCACAATCAGGATTTCAAGAACTCGAGACCTCACGTAAAACGAGACAAAGGAATAGGTGTTCGGCCATCGAACACGACCCAGCCTGGTCCATCAGCGCGTGATCAGCACCATCGATGCTCATCAACTCATAAGCTGAGACTTCGCGGAAAGATCTAAGCCGGCGATTCAACTAATCCGAGCCGCCCGACTGTTGTCGTTTTCGGTCCTCGCGCTCCCAATACCACGCGATCCACACGGTGATCTCATAGAGGACATACAACGGTACCGCCATGATTACCTGGGTGAGAACCTCCGGAGTCGTCAGCAGTGCTCCAAGCAACAGACAAACCACTACCATGTACCGACGCATTGCAGCCAACTTACGATAATCCAACACTCCAATTTTCACCAAAGTCAGCAGCACCACCGGAAGCTCGAACCCCAATCCCATTCCAATCATGCATTTGGTCAGGAAGCTGAAATAGGTCTCAGCCCGCCAAGTATGCAGCGTTTTCGCCGTCCCACCTAGCAACCAGTTCGAGTACTGCACAGTCGCCTTCAAAGCGAGTGGCATGACCCAAAAGTAACAAAGACTCACACCCGCAAGAAAAAGAGTTGAGCCCGCGATCAATGCCCGGAAAAGGTATTTCTTCTCGATGATCTTCAAGGCCGGCAGTACGAACTGCAAAACGAAGTAAAAAATGATCGGAGCCGTCAAGAGGACGCCCCCGAAGAAAGCCATGTGGAGAGCGGACACGAACGGTCCGGCCGGATCAAAGTACTCCAACTGAATCTTCTCGGTCTTTAAGAGTAGATTAGCCTTCTCAAGCGGCTGTGTGAGAAATCGAGTGACATAGTTGCCGGCCACCAGACAGACTAGCATCCCAATCATCAGGCAGGCCCCGGCTTTAATGAGCGTCCACCGGAGATCTTCGAGATGCTCAAGGAACGACTTGACCGCCCCGCCGCCGTCCTCCTCCTCGCGGTGTTCTGGATCTTCGTTCGGTTCAGCCATGCTCAAGCCCGCTCGCGAGGCTCACTTACGATTTGGGCACGGAAGCTGACGCGTGTGAGGTTGAAGCAGATTGCTCTGACGCGGGAAGTTCTGCCGAAGACTGGGAGATCGACTTTGTCGATGGCCGGGGCGCAGGATTCGAATCCACGTCCATTGCTGATTGAAGTTCGTCAGAAACCTCGCGCGAGGCCTTCTTGAACTCCTTCATTCCTTGCCCGATACCTTTTGCGAATTCAGGGATTTTTTTTGCGCCGAACAAAATCAAAATGACAGCGAAAATGAGAAGTAGCTCACCACCGCCCAAACCAAGAACAGCCAAAGTAGCATTCATACGAGATTCTCTAAGTCACAAACCACCGCAAGTAAAGTGTCATTGCTGGATTTGATCACTCATTTGGGACACTGACTTCCCTAGTTTTTTGGTCGAAGGAGGATAAACTCACCGCGTCTGTTTTTCGACCATGCTGCCTCGCCGTGTCCGGGATTAGCGGGGCGATCTTCTCCAAAGCTAATTGTATGGATACGCTCTCCCGGTATCCCAAGAAAAATCAAATACTCCCGAACTGCCTGGGCACGGCGCTCACCCAAGGATCGATTGTATTCAGCTGTTCCGCGCTCGTCACAGTGACCTTCGATTTCCAACATCGTTTTTGAT
Organism: Pedosphaera sp.; assembly: GCA_009695265.1. Classification (GTDB taxonomy): domain Bacteria; phylum Verrucomicrobiota; class Verrucomicrobiia; order Limisphaerales; family SIBE01; genus SIBE01. The sequence goes on from SIBE01000122.1 coordinate 7,394, forward strand.
TCGCCGCTCAGGAAGCTCGCGACGACCTGAATCTTCGGCTGCTCAGAAGACTTGATGGTGTACTTGTCCAAATCGAAATAGACCGTCTGCTCTCGAAACTGACTTCGATCCTGGTTGTAATTGGCGGGGTCATATCGATCCGGCATGGGAGTCCGGCCGTCGGTGGTCACCAGTTTCGTGCCATCGGCTCCGCCGTCTGGAATAGTCGGCACCCTCTCCGTTCCCGGATTCGCCGGCCCGCCAGGCTGTGCGCCTGGGATCCCCCCATTGCCTGTCCGTCCAGGGATCGGAGTCAATCCCTTGGACCCCTTCTTGCAGCCTGTCAATCCGAAGCAAAGAGCAGCGATAAGAGCAAAGAACTTACAAAAATAAGCGCGTTTCATATGACTTTTTTTGGGGTGTTGTGAACTTATTTGGCCCAACTGGGCTGAGAACAGCTACCCAAATTTTGCGAAACATCCTTGAACCGTTTAGTTGGTACGTCAAGCAAAGACAGGACTTGTTTGCCCTTGAAACGTCGAGAAAAGATTATTGTGCGCGAATTCACACCCCACGATGGATCCTCCCCGGCCGTTAGCGTGATGGAGTCTCCGCCTTCCGCTGGCACCACACAAATATCGAACTCCCTCCTCATGGCTGTGAAGGCGATAAACTTTCCGTCTGGTGACCAGTCCGGCTCGCTAGCACGACCGGACCCGATCGTTCTTAGTTTTTTTGGAGGGCCGCCATCAAGAGATATGACGTAGAGGCCGGGAATTCCTCCAGCGGACGATACGTAGCATATCTTACGGCCATCGGGAGCCCAGCAGGGCGAAGATTCGTCCTCCCGTGTCTGAGTGAGCTGTTTCAAATTTGTACCATCCGCATCTGCAACGTAAAGGTCAGGACTGCCGCTCTTGCTCAAGATCATTGCAACACGTCTGCCGTCCGGCGAAATCGCGGCGCTGGAATTAAGCCCTGGGTATCGGGCCACTGGCTTGCGCTCTCCGGACGAAAGGTCGTGTGAGTAGATGTCAGGGTAGTGGGACTTGTAAGATGTGTAGTAGAGGATTCGTTTGTGTGGCACCCAACAAGGCGCAGCCACCAACGCCCCGTCTCGAGTCACCGGAACCGGGTTGAAACCATCGAAATCAGAAATGTAAATTTCAGTTGAACTACCGGCCTGCCCCTTGAACGCGATTTTGTAGCGGCTGATACCGGGCTTGCCGGTGATTTTTTCAATCACGTCATCTGCCAGATTGTGCGACTGGGAACGCAGTGAGCCGCCCGAGTATCGGTTGTTGAGAAGGACCGCCTTGGTTACGAGATCACGCAGTTCACCCTGGACCTGTCCGCTATTCGCGCCGCTGACAGAGTACTGCGCTCCGTCGCCCGACACGATCTCGCACCCTTGCACCTCGAGATCATAGCGGAGGACCGAATCGGCATCTCCCGAAAACCCCGAAAGCGTTACGGGGATGGGTTTGGTATTCGAGGCATGTTTGGGGATGTAGAGTCGATCCTCAGTTGGCTGCTGAGCCATCCCCAATTGAGTGCAACTGAGAATCGCCGCCACTCTGACAATGAGTCCAAATAATATTTTACTAAGTTTCATCCTGATAGTCGTTTCGTTTTCAAATCAAATTCAATGATGAATGTGCGTTCGTTGTCCTTGGCACCGTTCGGAAAGGGCGGCATCGGCTTTCTCTCAAGAGCGCGTTCCACCGTTTTGTTGAGATTACGGTGCTTTGACGGCAACGTGATTTGCGCGGCAATAACCTGACCATCTTTTCGTATGACCACTCTGGCTATCACTTTCGCGCCATCGTCATTCAGATCACTCGGGGGGATCCAAGCCTGGCTATAAATAGCCTCAATGACCAAACCGTAGTTCGCGTATGCAGCTCCTCCAGGGCCGGGAATCTCGATGGAAGTTCCATTGGACAAACCTTCGGTGAGCTGGTTGCCAAGTCTTTGCACTTGTGAAGCGTAAGCCTGCTGCCATGCTCTTGCCTTGGCGGCTGCATCAGATCGAGCCTTCGCCTCTGCAGCCTTGAAGCTTGAATTATTGGTTTTGGAAGGCTTAGAAGCGCCCTTTGATTCGGTGAACGAAGGCTCAATCTTCCGACTTGGTTTTTCGACGGCAATCTTCGTGGGTGAAATGTCGGGCGTACTTTTTTCGGGCTTTGGGGGTGCGAAGGCAGTCTTCGGCGCAGGCTTCACCGGGCTGGGGACTGGCTCGCTTTTCAAAGCATTGGGAGGCACAGGTGATTCAGGTTTAGCTTCAGATTCCTGATTGGGCTGAATCGGTGCCGGAGGCGTCGGCTCCGGAAGAGGTGCTGCTGCCTTGGCAGGTGGTTGCTGGACCGACGGATTGCCTCCGCCAACTGCCATCATGTCGGTCGTAATGCTTGGCAGGAATGTCAAGACAGGACGACTCAGATCGCTCCTCTTCGTCAAAACTAACGCAGGGCTGAGAAACAACAGGGTCAGCAGCGTGAAATGAGTCGCCGCAGACGTGTAGAAGCATTTCTTCTCGGTGCGGTTCATTTCTGATCCGGGGTGCGTGTGATCAACTGAAACTTGGTTATCTTGTTTCGCGCCAACCGGTCGATGAGTGCGACGGAGTCCTTGTTGATCCCCTGTTCGTCGAGTCGAATGAACACAACCAGATTCGGATTCGCGGCGTGTTCCGCCACCAACTCCCGCTCCAAGGTCTGAAGCGACAACTGCCGTGTTCCCAAAAGGTAAAAGCCCTGCTTGGTCACGGAAACAGTTCTCACATCCTTCGGATCGACTTCGCCTTGAGCTTTCCCTCCCTCCGGCAACTTCAAGTCAATGCTTTGCTCGTCCTTGATGGACCCCGAAATAATGATGAAAATGATCAACAAAACGAACGCAAGATCGAGCAGCGGCGTGATATTGATCTCGTTGAGAGTAACGAGCGAATTGCGTTGAGAGAATCGGCGCATGACTTCTGGCAATTTATTCAGGCGAGGGCGGGCTGTACTCGGCAAAGTAAATCACGACTTTGAAGGCACACCAAACGACAACTATCAGGAGCACAATCTGCCAGACACTGATGTTGCGCCGATCGCCTGTGAGCCTTTTGGCGACTCTCCTCCACATCGACCGATGCAGGCGGTGACCACACTCGACACAGCTATTGTCCGAACGGCGATTGCGCTTCCCGCAATGGTGGCAGACGACCCACAGATGGGCCTGGCATTTCTCGCACACGTTTGCGTTCCGCGAGTTCACGTGCCCACACTTGGCGCACGGAGATCCATCCGCCTCAACCCTCGCGTTGGATGTCGTAGCTGGCTCAGACCGATTCATCATCTTTCAAGTATTCCGTCTCCATTTTCGACACCAGTTCCTGCGCGAAATTGTCGAGCTCGACCGTCATGACTCGCAGGTTATGCACGAGCCAGTTGTAGCCGAACATCGAAGGGATCGCGACAAGCAGGCCCGCCACGGTCGTCACCAAAGCGGCTGAGACACCCGGCGCCAGTACCAAAAGCGACGCGGATTTTTGGATCGCGACGGCGCTGAACGCGCTCATGACACCCCAGACGGTTCCGAGCAAGCCCATGAAGGGAGCACCGCTGACCGCCACCGCCAGCAGGATAAGGCCGGACTCCAATTTTAAACACTCCTGCGCGACAACTCGTTCCAGCGTCCGCTTGACATGCTCCATAGCCTTGAGCGAGATGTACTGACGCCGGCCATTCCCCTCCGGAAGTTTCAATCGGTTGTCCAACTCGACACAGCCTTCCTGATATGTGGCAAACAGGGGACATCCATCCACCTGCACGCGCCTATCGAAGATCCCAAGCACTTTGGCTTGCGCGCGAAATTCAGAATTGAAGTAATGATTCAATTTTCGAGCCCGTCGCATCTGCACCGCTTTGGAAGCCATGACCGACCACGCAAAAATCGAAAAAATGACGAGGATGACAATGATGACCTTGGCCTCGATGGTGGACTCCCTCCAAATCATCGTTAATTCCTGGTTGCCGCTCGCCAAAAGATAGATAGTTGCGTTCATCAATGCTTATTCGACTAACAGTCGCTTTGCCGGTGCCGGTTTAGCGTCGCGTCAACAATTGGTCAAAAGTTTTCCCACCTGAGCCGTAGGCACTTGCGCTCGATCTTTACATCGACATCGAAACAGTCCATCGGCACGGGGTTCGACCGGTTCGATGGCTCCGCATTCAAAAATTTCCCTGAAAATCAGGCTTTGGCCTCCAAAACTCGCAGAGCAAGTAAGTCAAGTTCCACGATTCGCGTTCTCCTTAAACCTCCATCACAGGTTCAAGGCGTAACTCCAAATAAGTGTCGGAGACTCTTACACTCGGCAGACTGGATCGAGTATTAAAGCGCAAGCATCCCAGATAAAATTAAACGTAACAGAATGCGATACAGAAGATTCTGCATCCAACAGAAAACACTCAACCAGTTGGATTCTGTCCTGCTCCTAGACACCCGTGAATGTTTGTTATACTGAGCGCGGTCACAAACTGCGCTTTTGGCACCGTGACACTTGAGTTGTCAAGTAGCTCACAATCAATGGGAAGTGACCATTTTCGCTCGATTTCAAAAAGCGCAATCTATGGCCGCGCAGAGTATAGACAGTCGAAGCCAATCACCACACCGATCATTTCGCCAAAACCAATAGTCAATAGTTTATGAAAAGCCTGCTCGCTGTTGCCCTCCTGTGCGTCACCACAATGACTCAAGGCGCTGTTTTCCAATTTACCTCCAGCACAACCGCATTGCGGCGGGCGACGCTTCATAGCGAGACCACCTGGGTTGTTACCACATCGATGGCACATGACTGGTTTACCGGTTGGATGGCTTCAGCTGAACGCACATACGTCACTTATTTTCAGCCCTCTACCGACAAGAAAGTTCATCTCAGCCACTCGGTCTCATGGACTCAACTTCCGTCGCCAGCAATGTTGCTTGCAGTTTCAGCATTATTTGGCATGGCGGCAGTTTCCATGGCCAAATCTGTCACACAAGTAGCCTTGGCTCGCCGAAGTTAAAGCGTGCGCAGGTAAATCAATTCAGTATTTCCCCCTCCAAACCGTGTTCAACAACTGGGCTCCTTCGGGAGCCCTTTTACATTCACACCATCGCACACTCTCCCAAGGCTAGCAGCCTGTCGGACTTACGTACACGTATTAAATCCGACGCTCTACGATTCGATATGACGCGTTTTGATTTTCGGTGAAGGTGTTTTGATGGTCCAAAATCAATGATTTTGTCCGAAAACGAGCTAAGTCCGACAGGCTCCTAGAG
>SIBE01000123.1 GCA_009695265.1 Pedosphaera sp.
GTATCGACTAGCTTATTTTGTTTTCAGGTCTCTGAAGACAACTTGGTTTTGCGCGCTTAGCTCAGTGGTAGAGCATTACCTTCACACGGTAGGGGTCGCAGGTTCGAAACCTGCAGCGCGCACCAGTTTTACTGAGCAAATCGAGGAATCTACTGAGATTTGCACAGAATTCAATCAGACCTTCGCCACGTATCCCGAAGCCGGACATGCAGCATAAGGCGACGAGCCGTGCATCCGCGCCGCCGAAGGACAGAGGGCGCAACGGTCCCGGAATTACGTAGCAAAGGAGCGAAGACGCCATGAACCCGCGGAAAGACTTCCGAGTTCCAATCACTGAACTAAGCAGGGATGATTGGAACTCGAAACGGCCGCCGCCCGATCAGTAGCCGGACTTCCTTTGGCGCGAGTCGGCAAGACTGATCGAAGCTTTAAACACCTGACGGAAATGGAGGACTCTTAGATCTAAGCCGATGGAGCAGAAACCTATCTTTTCTATGAGGCTATCATCATTCCCTAAGAGTGCGGCTTGCTGCCATTTTCGGTTGCTTAGCGTTCGGCGAATTCGAGGCATAATTGCCTGAAAACTCTGTTAGATGTTCCGGCCTGGTTCCTTTCACTCACTACCAAGATCACTCTGTTTGCTGAGCAACTCCAAGGCGAGACCCCATGCGCCGGGCGGGATTTGCATACTCTGGGGGCGGGACTTGGCGCAGACTAAACGGACAACCGAGCGATACGCGGCAAGGATACCTGCGTCCGGGGGCAGCGACGCAAGTCGTGGGTAGAGCAAGATGCGCGAAAGTGTATCAAGCACCGTCTCGGGATTCGCCACGCCATTACGGACAATTTCCGCGTTGCGGACGCGCAAGCCAAGCACGAGCGCTTCGCGGGCGCGGGGTAAGTCGGCATCGTCATCCGGCAAAACGGCGACTAAAGCCGCCAAGCCGCGCAGCAGGATGTAATGGTAAACCAGCCGCGCGTTGTGCCGATCGTTCCACCGCCCGCGATAGGGCCCCTCCGTGAGTTGTCCCGGATAAATCCCCAGCCGCGCCTTTTCTTTTGCGGCGTCGAGATACTTGCGCTCGCCAGTGACGCGAAACATCTCCGAGAGCAGGAAAACAGCGAAGCTGTTGTAATTCCAATTCTTCACCGCAGGCTCAGCGATGGCCCAAGCGGCCGCCCCGCGAGCGGAGCGAAGGTATTTCTCATCATGGGTTGATTCGTAGCAGCGCAGAACGGCCACACCGGCGAGACCGTTGTCGAACTGCAAGTCGCCGTTGCCCTCGTCGGTGATAAACCAGCCGTTCTGAAGCACCTCGCCCAACCGTCCTTGCGAAGTAGCCTTGGCGAGCGCCTGCTCCGCAAGCTCCCCCGCGCGGCTATCTTTGCCGCGCATGGCAGGATAGGGAAAACAACCGTGCCCGCCCCGCTCTTGCGCCCAGACCAAGAAGTCCGCGGCCTCGCGTGCGACTTTCAGCAAACGGGCGGGATGTTCGCAGCCCGCCCGATGTGCTGCCAAGCATCCTTCCACAACGGACGCTACCACGCGAAGTGGGTAAGGCATGTCTTGCGGCTTCGGGCGCTGCGTCCACCACGACTCTTTCTCTAGCCGTTCGAGCATTGGAGTGAAGGCTCGCTTGGCTTCTGCGGGAGTTAACGGCGTGGCATCGCTCGGGATTAAAACGAACTTCGTTTCGCTGTCAGGCACCCCAGCCTTGGAACCGAGGAGACGGGTGTATTCGCGGCTCAGGCGCTCGACTTCTTGGACGTTCTTGTTGCGTTGAGCGCCGGCCATGTTGCGGCGAATCTTCTCAGTTCCCGATGCATCATCGGAGCGCCCGACGGCCAAGGAAACCAATGTTAGAGCCACGGTGAGTAGAACATGCTTCATGTGATGTGTGTGTTACTTCGGCAAGAGTGCATGCACGACACGCAAAGTCGCTCTACGCCAAAAGTCCCGGCGGGCCTTTCCAGATCAGCCGGATTGAATCCAGTCGGACAGGCGCAGATTGAATGGCGTGAGCAAGTTTCTGTTGCTGGTTTTCGGCAAGCGCAATTTCTTGTGGGCGAACATGGTCGTTGAGCTTTTGCAACATTCTCAGGCGATGGATTTCGTGCTCTAGAAGCTGGTTCATGGCCCGCAGACTTTCATAACTGACCGTTTTGGCCTTTCGCTCAGCCGACTTGTGAGCCGCTCGGATCATGGCTGGTAGAACTTTTTGAACCATCTCGGGATGATCCAGCAGCTTATATGGGCTGCCTTTTTGCAACCTCTTTTCAAATGACCTTTCCGGATAATCGGATCCCACGTCCTCCCCTTTCTGATTCACAATGATCCGCAACGGTGTCGCAGGCAGGAAACGGTCCACATGCAGTCGCCCCTCAGCGACGGCTTCCACGACAAACAGCGCCTCGATCAAGAGCGCGCGATCATTCGCGTCCGGTAAAACGGCAAAGGTGCTGTTGCCTGTTTGGGAGTCCAGAACGAGATCCATCGCCCCGGTTACCATGGGATGATCCCAGGTCAAAAAGGCCACGTCCTCTCGGCTGAGAGCACGCTTTCGATCAAACGTGGCGACGATGCCTTCTAATGGAATTGACGGAAACGCGTCGGTGATGATCCCTTCGGCGTTGAGGGCGTAAGTTCTGGGAGCCAGCTCTTCAAGATGAACTCCGAAGTGGTCGAACACGTCCATCATGAACTCCTCAAGCGTAGCTTTCCTATCTTCGCATCGGATTCCCTCGATCAGATGTTGGGCTGTCCTCGGCCGGAAGGAATTCATTTCCAGCAACCGATCACGTCCTTCCTCGAGCTGACGGACGAGCGCTCTCCGCGCTTTGGCCGTTTCCTCCAGGAGGGTTGCGAGTTCAGTTGCGGCTTCCCGGGTATCGGCCGATGGGAATTCCAGCGCGAGATCATGCACCTGCCGACCAAACTGCCTGAATAATTCGTTAGCCCCTTCCAGACTCCGTTCAAATGCGTTCAACCCCTCGTGATACCAGCGGCTCAAGACCTCCTGGGGACTCCGTTCCAGATACGCCACATGAATCTGAATATCCGTAGTCTGGCCGATTCGATCCAACCGGCCAATGCGTTGTTCCAAAAGCTCCGGATTGAGCGGCAGATCAAAAAGCACGAGGTGATGGGCGAATTGAAAGTTGCGTCCTTCGCTGCCAATCTCGGAACAGATCAGCAGCCGCGCGCCGTCTTCCTCAGCAAAATAGGCGGCGTTGCGATCGCGCTCAATCAGCGTCAAACCTTCGTGAAAGAGGCTCGACTTGATATTGATCTGAAGACGCAGCGCTTCAACCAAACTCAGGGCTTTTTCCTTGCTCCGGCAGATCAGGAGAATCTTCTGAGGTGCCAAATCCTCCAATAGCCCAACCAGCCATTGAATACGAGGATCGCTCTTCAGTTCATATTTGACTTCCAAACTCGAGTCACCGGCGTCCAATGCAAATTCCGTAGAAACACGATCCAGACATTGCTCGTGAGCTTCGCGCGCCCGAAGTGCAATCAGTTGGACCTTGCGCCGTGGAAACCCGCTCATGGCGGTGCGGGTATTGCGGAACACAACGCGGCCCGGCCCATGCAGGTCTAAAAGATCTTCGAGCAATCGTTCCCGCGCCGCGCCATCTCCAGAGCCCACTGCACTGAGAGTTGCAGCGGCGCGTTCCTCGTCCTGTGCGAACAATTCCTGGATGACATGCTCGTCCTCCTTGTTCAGTGGTTTGCCGGTGTGGAGTTTCTCGGCGATGGGGGCGATGAGTTGGTATTTACCTGACTCGCTCCTAAATCTTTGAAAGTCGTCGTAGCGATCCGGATCGAGCAGGCGCAAGCGCGCAAAATGGCTTTCCTGCCCTAATTGTTCGGGAGTAGCCGTTAAAAGGAGAAGCCCTTCGGCTTGCTTGCTCAACGTTTCGATCAGGGCATATTCCGGACTGACTCGACCCGGCGTCCATTGCAGATGATGAGCTTCATCGACCACGAGCATATCCCAGCCAGCGGCCAATGCCTGTGCGGACCTGGTGGGTGAGTTGGCCAGGAAACTGATACTGGCCAGAATGAGTTGATCATCCAAAAATGGATTTGCGTCCGGCTGACCGACTGTGATAGCGGCGCATCTTTCTTCATCAAAAATGTTCAGCCAAACATTAAAGCGGCGCAGCATTTCGACAAACCACTGGTGCACTAAAGACTCGGGAACGAGAACGAAAATCCGCGCTGCCCGGCCAGTTAGCAGCAGGCGATGGAGGATGACACACGCTTCGATGGTTTTACCCAACCCCACCTCATCGGACAAGAGCACGCGCGGAGCTTGTCGCGAACTGACTTCGTGGGCGATATAGAGCTGGTGCGGGATAAGATCAATCCTTCCACCCACAAAGCCGCGGATTGACGATTTCCGGCTGAGATGCTGATTTTGGAGCGTGCGTCGGCGCAATTCAAAATCCGCCACTTCATCAATCTGCCCGGCCAGCAAGCGGTCTTCCGGACGGCGAAAGCTGATGGTGTCACTCAGTTGCGCTTCCGGCAGCTCACGACCTTCACTCACATAAGTTATCAACCCACCCAACTCGCACACAGCTTCGACCGTCAAGCTCATGCCGTCTTGCGTTTTGATCGTGTCGCCCGCGCGAAAACGAACTCGTTTGATTGGAGCATTGTCGATGGCATATTCACGGTATTCAGCCGCCGCCGGAAATAGAATCTTGATGCACCGATGCCCGCTCTCGATCAGGGTGCCCAAGCCCAGTTCCGGCTCCGATTCACTGATCCAGCGTTGACCTGCTTTAAACTGTTCCATGTTTCAATCTGGCATGTTTAACGCCCTCGCGAATTGCATAAAAAGTGGACAATGTCAGCGCCATCGAGCGATACGAAAGCGAACATCGAAGCGACGAAGATGACGAGTGGTTGGCGGGCCTCAGCGGTTTTATAGTTCTCTAATCTGTTCCCACAACGGCTCGAGGTCGTGATCATTGAGCGCTTGCCTTTTCAGTTCATTACCGCCGTGCTCAAGAGCTTTCACCAGCCATTCCTTGGCGTCTTTGAGATTCCCTAGTTGACAGGTGTAGCATGCAAGATTGTAAGGAATGCTCGACTCCTTCGGATACTTGACCAATGCGGGATGAAGGACATCATAGGCTTTTTGATAGCGCCTTTGATAGAAGTAGGCGTTGCCGTGGTTCACCCAACTGCGCACATGCTCCGGCGCCAGTTCCACCATAGTTCTCCCTATATCAACACACTCATCCCACTTCTTCTCTTTGGCATTGATGTGCCAACGCACGTGCAGCACATCGATGTGCAGGTTCATCTTCGGGCTGATCTTCTCCAATTCTTCATAGGCCGAGAGATGATCGCCCAGCATCAGCCAGCCTTCGGCAGCTTGAAGATAATGAATGTCCGGAGGTTCAAGTGGATTCATGATGATCTTATTTCCGTCGCATGAGAGAGCGCGCAATCAGCAGAAACGAGCCGACCTTGCACCAGATCAGGTTTCGATTCTTAAGACCTTCCATAAGTCAGAACGGAATAAGTGGCGCAGCTTACAGGACGTAAATCTCATATTCGATTCTATTGGGCACTTCGCATGTTATCTCAGGAGCGCATCCTCAAGTAAAGCAACACAAAGTTGCTCGCCTGAGCTTTTCGCCAACGAATAAACCGTCCATCCGAACGGACGGCCCCGCTATGGAGCGACTCCGGAAGATCCGTCGGCTAACACTCATCGCAGCCGAAAGGCTCCGTCGATCGCCGGACAGTCAAACGAATCATACTCTTGCCAATGATGAAAAAAATAAAAAGGTGAAACCTTTGGCGGTTCTCACGGGTATATAGATCGAAATGGATGACTGGAATTCTCAAGCAAAACCAAAGGCACTGACGTGAAGACAATTTTGAAATCGATCCTGTTACTTCTCCTTTTAGCTCCAAGCTTCGGAGCGGCATCGAGCCCTCCGACCCCACTGCTCAAGGACAACGGTTTGCGGGCTGGCCCCCCGGCGAAAGTCCTTCCGCAAAACGCCATCGTCCACATCCAGGTGAACCAACCCCAGCGTATCCTGGAAAATTTCGAACGGCTCGCGCTCTCGGCAGTTCCCGAGGCGCTGCTACCAGCCCCTTTGCAAAGCCTTTTCGGCACAGAACACCCGATCTTGACGATGCTCGGAATGCAGAGCATTCAGGTGCCGCTGACCACGGAGCAGATCGCCGAAAAGATCGGTTTGGCTACAGACCAACCGGCTAGCTTCACGCTTTATCCGGGGCTTCCAACTCAGTCATTTATCTTAAGCTTGCCGATCAAGAATCACGCGACGTTTGAACAGTTTTGTCGCGACGCTCTTCACCCCAAAACAATGGAAGCCGCCACGCTGGGCGGCAAACCGTTTGTTCGACTGGAATTGCACCAGTCGCCAGTTCGCGAGCTATTCGTGGCTTGCTCTTCAGACCGTGTCTTCGTCTCCGGGGATCAATCGTTATTGCTGCTGTTGTACCGGGACAATTCCTTTCCGCGCCTCGATAAAAACCCGCATTTCGCCAGTGTCACTGAAAAAGCGGCGCAAGAGGATATTTGGATTACGTTCGACCCGGCGCTGGTCAAGCCCCTCCTCTCCCAACTGGAATTCTTTGAATATCTCCCGCTGAAACTCGTGTCGCAAAAACGAGCTGAATTGCTCAAGAAGATTCCCACACAGCAGCGGGAATTCATCGAGCAGCGCCTGCGCCTGCAGCTGGGCATCCAGAGCCTCGATGAATTCGCCGATTACGCAGAATGCGTTCTCGGCGCCACGTACGAGGAATTGTTTGAATTCATCATGACCTGCGTCAAATCGTTTAACGGCGTCACGCTCACCGCCAAGCTGGACGCCGCTTTTCCGCAGTTTACAGTCAACTTGCACTCCGATCAGTTCCGGAGCGGCGCCGGCACTCAGCCAATTCCTCTCGACGCTGTTCGGACCGCCCTGGGCCGCCTCCCCGGCCAGCATAACCATCTCACCGTGAGCGGGTGCCAACCGAAGATCGAGCCGTCCGTGCATTTCACTTCCTGGCTGAAACGAGTTCGCGCCGGCTTCGAAGCAAAACGCCTGAATCTGGCTTTTGTAGAAGCCTTGGAAAAGCTCCACCACGACACGATTCGGCCACAGCCCGTTGCCACCCAAGTCCCCTGGACCATGAAGACCCGGGCGGCCGTGAATCCGATTTCTTCCCCCGCAGATCATGATTCGTTGCAAGCATATTTTCGCGATGCAGCCACTCTCTTCTCGTACCCCGCAATGCGAGAGATCACGATCGCTCCGAGCGTTGGAAATGACCTTTTGCAAACCTCACTCGCATCCCAACGTGATGCTTTGACTCAGAATCGGGAACTTGTTCGCAAGACATTTTCCAGCAGCGGAGATCTCGACTCCTTCATCGATATGGTTTACCGGCTGAACCAGCGCGAGTTGAAAACCGGCGTGAAAGAACTGACGTGGGAAACATCCTTGATCAGCCGCGGCGGATTCTTCGGGTTCAACCAACACGAACTCGTGAGCCGTCGCATCTATTTCTCCAGAACGCTGGGCGAATACTCGGTCTTCCACCAGGCTTCGAAAGACGCGCATTGGATCAGCGACCTTCAGCTACAGCGAGATCCCAAGCGCGCGCGCGGGCTGGAAAAACTTCTCAACCACGTTCCAGAGGGAGCCAACTACGTTTGCATTCACCGCCCTCTAGCTGACTTGCCGGCGTTGCTGGGATGGGTCCAGGGTTTCGAAGATTTGCTCCACCGCGATGCTGACGCCTATCTCGCCAAAGCTCGACGCATCGGCGAAGGAACGACCAACCAAACCGAATTGGTTCAGAAGCTGGGAACACTCAAGTTTTCCCCGACAGTTCTATCGATCAATCGCGACGCCGGATCGGGCGAGATTTATTGTCTTCTGCCGGGCAACCTTGCTTTTCCACGGCCCAAAGTGACACCGGCCGTTCTAAAGCTATTCGCTGAATTCAACCGCTCCGCAGACGAGGTGGGAGGTATGCTGTTTTACACCCGAGTCTCTGATGGGAAAGTCGAAGCGTCTTTTATTCAAAGCACCGAAGCGATCTCGAAGCTCATTAAGTCCGTCGGCAATGCCATTCATAAGCAATACCTGAGCGACCCGCAAAACCTGGCCAACCTCCTAAGCCTCGTCGTGACTGATCGCGACAAAGATGCGAAGCGCCTTAACGAAATCCTGATACGAAATCCTAGCTGGGATTTCCTGCCGCATGCTGGCGCTCGAAGCCAGCCAAAGACCTCGAAAGCAAAAAGCGAACCCCATCCGCATCATCCCATTGCCCCGCGCGACTCGCAAACCTCCGCGAACCTGATCGACTTGACCCCGCACTACAACGCATCACCCAACGACTCATGGCACGAGGGAGGAATCGGGAACAACGACTTGAAATCGCTGCCTCAAGGGAACCGAGATTTCGCGGGGGTGAAATTTGATGTGCGCGGCATTGTACAACTTTCTGGCCAAGGCGCGGACGAACAATTGACAGTTCGATTCCCGAAGGAGATCCAGGGCATTGCAATCGACCGACCGTGCTCGCAGTTGCATTTCCTCCAAGGTGCCGGATGGTCGTCACCGGACGGCACAAAGATCGGTTCGTATATCGTCCACTACCAGGACGGCAAGACCGCGGAGATTCCCATCGTCTATGGGATGCACGTTCGCGACTGGTGGACCCCTCCGGGAGAGCATCCGGTGAGTGGCTCAGAAATAGCCTGGAAAGGCTCCAACGAAGCTGCTACCGCCTCTCAAATGAGACAACAATTGTATAAAACCACGTGGAAAAACCCGCGCCCTGAAACGCCGATCGCATCTCTCGATTATGTTTCAACTATGGCGATCTCGGCCCCGTTTCTGATAGCGCTCACGGCCGAATAAGTCGAAAGAGCGGGGCGCGTTTGGCGGAGTCGCCACGAGTCTCCCCTGGTGGTCATTGGTCCATAGAAACCTCTCGCAAAGAATCTTCGTTGGCGCTAAACCATCTGGCATCGAGATCAGTTCATGACGCTTCTTGCTATTGAGACTTCGTGTGACGAGACCAGTGTGGCCGTGGTACGAAACGGTTCCGTGCTGGCGAACATTACCTCGACGCAGATTGAGATGCACACGGAGTACGGAGGGGTCGTTCCGGAGCTGGCCACGCGCGAGCATTTGCGCAATTGCCTGCCGGTGGCGCGTTCAGCACTTCAGACCGCCAATGTGGCCGTATGTGAGCTCGACGCCGTGACAGCGACGCGAGGGCCCGGCTTGCCCGGCGCGCTGCTGATTGGTTTTCAACTTGCCCAAACGCTCGCTTTTGTTTTGCGAAAACCTTTTGTCGGTATTCACCACCACGAAGCGCATTTGTATTCTCCCTGGATTGGCGGTGATCCGCTGAGAGGGGATTTTTCCGTCTTCCAGCCGTCCGTCTCGCTGATTGTCAGTGGCGGCCACACAATGCTCGTTCATGTGTCGGCGGAGCTGCAGCATCGTCTCCTGGGCTCTACCGTGGATGATGCCGCGGGCGAATGCTTCGACAAAATCGCTAAGTTGATCGGATTGCCCTATCCGGGCGGACCTGAACTGGATCGTCTCGCGGAACAGGGAAATCCGCGCGCCCATACTTTTCCACGTCCGATGATTCACGAGCCGAGCGACGATTTTAGCTTCAGCGGATTGAAAACATCGGTTCGATATTTCCTCCGAGATCATCCGGCCCTGCTCACGGAGCGGCAAGGCGTGTTCGACCTCTGCGCCAGCGTCCAAGCAGCCATTGTGGATGTCCTCGTCCTTAAGACGATGAAAGCTGCCCGACGACTCAACGTTCGCTGCGTCACGGCATCGGGGGGAGTCACCTGCAACCGCGCGTTGCGGAGGGAATTGGCCGCCGCCTGCGAACAAGAAGGCATGGTGTTGAAATTAGCAGAGAGAACCCTCTGCACCGATAATGCGGCCATGATCGGTATTTTGGCGGAGCGGAAACTATTGCAGGACTGTCCCGCGACTCCGTTGGACGCCGACATTATGCCCAATTGGTCCTTGATGTGACTGGTGCCACTGCTCGGAACGCGGGTGTGTCGCCGGCAAGCTATCAAGCTTGCGACTAGAGTTGTGGCAACCTCATGCGACCATTAACTCCAGAAGCACGAGGACGAGGCGTTCGCGCTCGCATCGCGGGCGAGGTCAACGCGGCGATGCTACGGCTGGCTTGGCTTTTGAGTATAGACGCTGATCGATTTGGATTTAATGCCGACGGCCGACGCCACATCAACAACCTTCAGGACCTGGCCGAACGGGGTGAGTGTGTCCGACCGAATCGCGATGGTCATCTGAGGCATTTTCTTCACGCTGGCGACCAGTTCTTCTTGCAGCTTGTCGAGGGTCACCAGACGGGTGCCTAGATAGAAATAGGGTGGTTGCTTGGCCACAGTCACAATCAGCGTGTCCTCGGAGGAGCCTTGCTTGGCTTGCTTGGATTCAGGCAAAGCCAGCTTGATGACGGGCTGTCGTTTGAAGGTGGTGGTGACCATCAAGAAGATCAGCAGGACGATCAAAATATCGATGAGCGATATGATGATGATAGCGGGCGGCTGCCGCCGTTTCCGAGTGGAAAAGCGCATTCCTTAAGACCTCTTCCTGCCCCGATATTGCCGACGGAGGAACTCATCGCAAAGAGTCTCCATTTCGACGGCGAAAGTGTCCACTTTCTTGTTGTAGTAACTCCAGGCGATCAACGATGGAATAGCGATGAGGAGCCCCATAAGAGTCGTGTTCAAAGCGATCGCAATTCCTTCGGCCAATTGGGCGTTGTCCCCCAATCCGGCCTGGCCGAGCCGTCCGAACAGGCGGATCAGCCCATGAATAGTGCCTACGAGACCGAGCAACGGAGCGATGCCAACGACGATTTCCAAGATCACCAGACCTCGCTCCAATTTGACAACTTCGCGACGGGCTCGTGTTTGGATCACATCGATATTTTCCTCCCTTGGTTGATGCAAGTGCTCCTGCGCGGTGAGGATCAGGCGGCTTAAGGTCGAAGGCTGTTCCTCGCAGATTTGCTTGAGCTCCTCAAGCCTCTCAGAAGTTCCATTTTCGACAGCCTCTTGGACTCTGAGTGGAATCACCTTTTGCCACCGCAAGGCCAAGCCTCGCTCGATAATAAAGGTGAGCCCCACAATAGAAGTCGGGACCAAAAGCCACATAAATGGACCGCCAGCCGTTAAGAATTCCCACATAATGATAGCTCAATCTGAGGGCGATCTGAGTCGCACCGTTTCAATGTTCTTCTGCTCATCTCTTCGTTTTGATTTGTGGTTCGTATTAACTTTTCATCGCTTTGCCATTATGCGCCCAAAGCTTACATGATCAACTCGTGAGAGGCAATGCCTGCTGCTCGAAGAGTTCGGACAAGTCAACAGCAAATCCAGAAGCGAGAGAGTGGAATGAGCTTGCCCTTAACCGGGAGTCGTGCGAATAACACGCGAGATTGAACGTAGCGGATCAGATTTGGCATCGGCATTCGTTGTGAGAGCGTCTTTGACTCGGGATTGCAACGCTTCATGCAATCAGGATCAGATCGCGTTATCCTCTTGGCGACTGCGAATTGACGTTCAACTGCAAGTTGTTTAAAAACGACTATCGGAGAGATGGCTGAGCGGTTTAAAGCGCACGCCTGGAAAGCGTGTGTACCTAAACAGTACCGGGGGTTCGAATCCCTCTCTCTCCGCCATTCTCAAGGTCACCAATCAACTCGCAATTCCGAAGCGATTGATCCTGCCCTCAACTTCGGAAAAAAGATTCTTTCAAGCTCTGTCCCCATCCACAGCAATTTTCATTTTGGCGCGCATGTAGTCCCGCCTTCAGGCGGCATCGCGTGCGAGAATCCAACGCCTGTGGACTTGCCGAGGCCCCTCCGGCTGAAGCCAGGACTAGGTACCGCAACACAGGAAGTTCCGACTTCAGAGGGTCGGAAACCAAAATGAGCAAACCAAGCGCGAAGCGTGTGTGGCAGAGCCGATGAACTGGGTTGACGTACCCTAGGTCGCACGCCAAGAGGCGATGTTTACAACCCGTTGCGGCAAAAACGTCCGCAGGGAAGTTCATTGGCAGAATTGCGGCCGCATCCGACGATTTACTTGACCACGCCATCCCCTGTTATTGCAGATTGGACCGTCGCTGTAGTCGAATAAACCAGGATCGAACGAGGAGCAACAGTCCATCAAAGCGCGTCGGGGCCAGCAAAGGAAAGCGCATCTTCCATCCAATCGTCCAGCTTGAGAACATTCCGACGCTGTCGAAATGCCTCGCGCTGCGCAATTCGTTGGGCGATCCCAAACGCCGCTCCGGCCACAGCGCGTGCTCCAGGCATGCCATTTTGCAACATCCTGGACAGCGGCTTTTGGAGAGGGCTCGGCAGATATCGCCGCAGCAGATCATCGCCCACGGAGACAAAAGCCTGCGCGCTCCCCGGATCGCCCTGACGCGCGCTTCGTCCGAAGAGCTGCCGATCGACGCGCCGCGATTCGTGCCTTTCCGTTGCAATCACGTGCAAACCTCCCAGCTC
>SIBE01000124.1 GCA_009695265.1 Pedosphaera sp.
GGACGCTTTGTTCCTCCGGGGAATGTCCTCGGCGCTCGCCACAAGATCTTTCGCGGATCGAAGCCCACCACAACGGCCTATTTCAAAAACGGTCGAGGCTCGGTCCTGCTCGCGGATTGGCATGTGGAGTCTTACACTCCTGAGCAGGCCGAGATGCCAAAGTATTACGACACGCAGTGGGAAAAATAGCTCAGACGCCGGGACATGCCTCAGGTGCCAGTCTGTGAGTACGAGCCGACACGCCGAAATCCAACAAGCGAATCACTGTGTAATCCAGTCCTGCTCCTCGCGCCGAACCGCTTTAAAACAGGTTGCCCACTTCCATCACTAAGTTGCGCTGACCATCCGCATCGCGCTCGTGGAGAGTTAACCGCATGCCATCGTAGGTCAGACGAGTGACCCCTTTGTAGTCTTTAGGAATTTTGAAGAGAAAGCAGGCGTAAGTCTTGACCCTGGTTTCGTTGGCGTCCAGGTATTCATAAAGCGGGCGACCAAAGATTCTTCCTTTGGTCGCGAGGATGGAAAAGGGCTGATGCAATCCGGTGGTGCCGAACTCAAGCCCGCGCGCGAAGGGCTTGCCTTTTTCGACGTGCCGCCAAACATTGAACCAGGGATATTCGGCAGTCTTCCAGATATACCCGATGAGCAATCCTTGAGTCGGATTGCACGCCGTGGTCCAGCCATATTCTTCGTCGATCGTGTATGAAACCACATTCGGATTTGGATCGTTGGTCAGGTGGCGAAGGTTGACTGGCTGGCCGTCTTTCCGCGCTTCAGGCCAAGACACCGCGGGCTCTTCGGGATTCGGCAACGGACTGCTCTGCATAAAGCCACGACGCGCATTGGCATCCACGACGGTTTGCTCGTCCAGAAAAGGCGGGCCAATGGTCGCGTGCTGAACCATGTTGAAAAGGCGTCCCAGCTTGTTCAGGTTTGTGACTTCCTCGCTGACAATGAAGAAAGCTTCATTTGTGGCAAGTTGAATCCGGCGTTTCACACTGAGAACTGCCAGCGGAAGTGTTGCGCTCATTTCTGCCTGAACTTTCGCTCCATTCGAAACGGATTCTCGCAACACGTGCCACTCGACTCGGGACGCTTCGCCATGGAACGGCATGCCATTTTTTTGCTCGGCATCCGATGGAGCGCCCCACCGGTCCAGACAAAGAAAATGGCCCATGGGACGTGGGGTGTTGGCACCCTTTTGCTCCCATTCGAGCGGGTTCAAAACGTGACTCTGGAAGTGGAAATTCGCGATGGAACCACCCGCGATGTCCACGATAAGCTGAGCGACCTGACTCTCCAGCACGATCGAGCGCCGACCGTTGACGATCGTCTCGGCTTTGCCTGCGGTGTCGATGCCGCTGAGCGCGAAAAGGAGGGCGAGCAAAACTCGACCAGGCGAAGGTCTCTGGTTTCCGAGAGACGAAAAGTTCAGATTTTGCATTGATAGCGTGACGCTGTTACAGATCGCGCACGTTGAGGTTCATGAACTCCGCGGCACCTCCACTGTCTCCCAGACCGAAAGTGCCGTGTGTGGGCACATCTGCCGAGAGCGTGAGGCGTTGCATTTCCTTGTCGTTGCGCTTCACCGTTACTTCGCGGCCCTTCATCGTGATGGTGTATCGCTGATAATTGCCGGAGGTCGCTCCAGTCAACTTCACCTCGGTGAAACTGCTCTCATTGCCACGCAACAGAACGGTCGGCGTTGCCAATTCCTTACCAGCAGCGGGCTTGGTTGGGCGGCAATCCAATACGAACTCCGCGTCGCGGAAATCATTTTCCGTCCATAGTGTGGCTCCAGAGTTCGCCTCGCCTTCCTTGAGCGCAATTCGTTCGCCACTTGTGCGCCAGCGAGCCGAAGTTGTGACGTTCGTTTTCCAACCCCGCAGATCCAGCCCAGTGAACATTGTTCGCCAGCCGAGGTCCACCGGCGCAGTCACTTCCGCTGGCGCGCCGCTCGAAGGCAATTCCTTGATTCGGATATTGCGGAAGTCCACGGGCGCGCCCTCGGACTCCAATGCAAGATAGCCTTTGCGATAGTTGCAGTTCTCGCCACCCGATACTTCCTTGCCATTCACGTGCAGGCGGAGGACGCCGTTCGTGCAGACGATGCGATAATGATTCCATTCCGGCGACCCTTTGCTCCGTTCTTCGGACGGGAAACTGCGGTCGCCATTGTGGCGTCCGAACGGCTTCATGGTCGCGCCATGAATCGGGAACACGTCGCCGTGCGTCGTGTACCACTCATTTTTGCCAGTGACGTTGAATCCGTGGTCGAGCACTTGCACCTCGATGCCGCGCAGAAATGGTACGCCTGGCGCAGCGATGGGGGTGCCCCAAATGAAGACCCCGGAGTTGCCGCCGCTGCTCATGTGCCGCCACTCGACCTCCAGGATAAAGTTCTCGTATTGCCGCGCGGTGCGCAGCGCTCCTGTAGGCCGTCCGGTGCAATGAATCATCCCGTCGCGGACACTCCAGGTTTCCGGCGCGCAATTAGCATTCACCCAGCCCGTCAAATCGCGCCCGTTGAACAGTGGAACGAAATTGCCGTCATCAGCCGCCAGTGCCGTGCAAGCTATCGCCATCAAGAGGAAGATTGAGAATTGTTTCATGCCTTGATAGTGACAACCTCAACCGCCAAATGCACGCTCGAAGCTTTCCTCTTCGATAACTCGCTCGGCAACCAAATCGCTCTGGCATCTCGTTGGGTGGCCGGCACCACGAGCGAACCAGAAGCCAGACTGGGCTCCAATGGCTGGTCGGGAAACTAAAAAGGCGGCTTCACTGAAGCCGCCCCACATCACTTGAACTGCGTTACAGCGAACTGTTAAGCAGGAGGTGTGCCGTCGCAGCTCTGAGAGGACAAATGGGATTACGTCCGAAGGTCCGTGAATCGACTCGACGATTAACTCGACTTTTTCATCCAAATAGCTCGGCGATAGGCGAGCCACGATTGGTTATGGGAACGGGCCGTTCGTCCGCGTACAGATTCTTGTGTGGGTTAATCCCCAGGGCGCTATGGATCGTCGCGTGAAAATCAGGGACAGTTACCGGACGTTCCACCACTTTTCTTCCGAGCTCATCCGTCTTGCCGATGACTTGGCCAGTCCGCAAGCCGCCGCCAGCCAGAACACATGTGAAAGCCACCGATTGATGGCCGCGTCCGCCGCCGGTGTCGAATTCCGGCGGACGGCCGAACTCCGTGGCTACAACGACCAATGTCGTCTCTAAGAGCCTGTTTTTTTCGAGGTCCATCAACAGTGCCGCGAGAGCTTGATCGAGGTCCTGAATCAACAGGTGTTGATTGATCTGTCCGTCGTTGTGAGTGTCCCACCCAGTTCCGTTTAGAAAATTAAGGTTGAAGGAAACCTCGACAAAGCGAACTCCGGACTGGACCAAACGGCGCGCCAGCAAACAGCGTTGGCCGAATTCTCCGCCGTAGCTCTCGCGCAGTGATTGCTTCTCCTTGCCCAAATCAAAGACGCTGAGAAATTGCGGTCCCGCCATGCGAAAGCCCTGCTGACTAATCGCCGTTTGACCTCGGATGTTGTGATCTCCCGGATGCTCCCGTTCGTATTCGTGCTGCCATGTCGAGAGTAACGACTCCCGTCGGCGCTGGCGTTCATTATCGACGTCCGGAGCACGGATAAGTCCGTTTGGCCCCGTTTCGATCTGAGTCAGATAAACATAGCCGTACTTTGGCCCCAAGAAACCTGGATCGCGCGCGATATTGGGATAGCCCATGACCACGTAGGCCGGGACAGCTTCCGACTTGACGCCGAGTTGATGCGAAACAATGGAGCCTATGGACGGGTAAGCGATTGTCTCGCTCGGCCTGCGTCCGGTGTGCATGAGATTTGTAGCGGCCCCGTGTTCGCCGGAAATATCGTGAGTGAGGGTTCGGATCAAGACGCATCGATCCAACAATGGAGCCGTGCGTCGCAGATGCTCGCAAACTTGCACGTCCCTGATCGCCGTATCGATGGAAGCGTAATAGCAACCTGGCGTTTTCTTGCCGTCGCCCCGGCCCTTGGGGTCGAACGTATCAATGTGCGCCGCGCCTCCTCCCAACCAGATGAAGATGCACGCATCGGCTTTGCCATGTACGCGCTCTTGATTGCCGGGTTCCGCAGCCAGGCCGATCCCACTCTGTCCGATTCCTACGCCGACAGCGGTTGCGCCGCTTGCTTTCAAAAAATCACGGCGTGTCCAAGTGCTCTTTTTCATGTTCGATTAAGTTTCAGTCACGATAAACAGTTCACCCCAGCGCGGCTAAGGCCATCACCGGTTGACAACGGTATCATCACTTCACGGGATCAATGTAAACTCCGGTGAGTTAACCAACGACCAAAGCAAATCCTCATAGCTCTCCCGAAATTGGGAGGACAGGCGGCTCGTCGGAATGTCTCCCATTCGCAACCGACGTTCTTCTTCCATCCGGATTAATGTCGCTTCGGCGCTGAGGTGATTGGCCCACGAGACGCGCTTGTCTGGAGCGACGGCGGATTTCTGTTTCGCCGCGCCCTGTTGTTTCCGATCTGGATAATCGAGCATCAGATAATCCTGGGCGACCCGGCTCTCGCTCTGGGAAGGAGGCCGAGTCAGGAGGCGCAGAAAAGTCTCGTTCACCAGATCCTGGAGCGGACGGTCTTCGAGGGCGAGCTCAGTGAAAGCACTGTCATCGGAAAGGCGCGTAATGCGAGTCCCTACAATGCCGTTGGCGAGCAATATCGTTTGCATGGGGGAAGGAGCATCCTGGCGCACCGTCATGGGATTTTGTCGAGATTGCCGCCAACCGTACGTCGTAAGGACATCAACAATCGATTGCGCGATGGGCAAAGCCAGAGCCGGCCGATCCCGTTCGTTCATGAGGGCCGTAAATTGCCAGGCTCGCTGTGGGTTTCCGAGATTCAGGAATTCGTTCAATGGGCGGTTGCCGGCTGGATTCAAATTCAATTCCTCGCACGAGAATGTCTTGCCGGCGGCGCGATAGAGAGAGTCCACAAGCTGCTCAGCCGAGAGGTGTCGGCGAATGGGACCAGGGAAGAGGCGCTCTTTGGGTTCTGCTATTGCCGCCGCGGCGGGAAGAGGCTTTTGCTGATAAACGCGCGAGGTGAGAATGAGCCGGACAATGGCCTTGAGATCATAGCCGTTGACGACAAATTCGCGCGCCAAATATTCGAGCAACTCGGGATGAGACGGCTTTGCCAGATACCAATCTTCCGCCGGCTCGACCAAGCCTGCGCCCAGGTAACGTTTCCAAAGCCGATTGACCAGGACTTTGGCGAAGCGTTCGTTTTCGGGCGTCACCATCATGGCGGCGACTTGTCTGCGTGTGGCTGGAGCGGTGGAACTGACAGGAACGATTGCTGCCATGTCCGAAGCATCGACCAGCTCTGCGTACGGCCAATGCGGCGAGATTTCTTCCCCTGGCTTGAGGGTTACTTCGACACGCGGTTTGCGAAAGCCTTCAACAAATGGCACGGTGCTCGAAACAGGAATTTTCACCGGTTTGCCATCCAACATAGCCGCGAAGCTGAAGGTGTCCCTTTGTTTGCGCGGGTGGTCCGGGGCGTCATGGCAACGGGCACAGGAGAGCTTCTCCCCGAGAAACGCCTGCGAGAGAATGTCGGCCTTGGCGGCCATCGGTGAATCGTTGAGCGTGGCTAATTTAAAAGCTGCAGGCGCTCCTTGAAAGATGCTGCCTTCCATCTGGATTAGCTCGGCCACCAGCCGGTTAAATGGAATATTGTCCGTGAAGGACTGGTGCAGCCACCATCGGAACGGGCCGGAGTTATTCAGGTCCGGCTTGAGAATCCCAGGATTCTCCGCCAAAACATCTTGCCAGTAACTGACCCAGTGGTCAGCCCAGCCCGAGTGATTCAGAAAACGGTCGATAGCCTGCCGTCTTCGTTGAGAGGGTGGATCGTTTAAGAATGCGCTGACATCCTCCACGGCGGGAATCGTTCCAACAGTGTCCAGGGAAAGCCGGCGGAAGAATTCCAAATCGGAAGTCAAAGGAGTGGGAACCACTTGAGCCTCCTCCAATCGAGCCAACACAAACTGATCAATGGCGTTGAAAACCAACTCCTGCGATTTAACTTTGGGCGCTTCGGGAGCGGGCCTCTTCTTCACCCAGTCGCGCACTTGGTGATTATATTCCTGCCATCGAGCAGTGGTGTCCGCGCTGATGGCTCGGCGACGCGCCATATCGGCAGCATTGTGTCGGGCCGATTGTTCGGCCGCGTAGGATTCCCAAGCCTCGTCAGTGAGGAGCACGGGATCGGCGCTCCCCAGCAACTGTGGCACTTCTCCTTCGCGTCCGAAGCTGAGCGAGAGTTCGCCGGGCAACGGCACAAGTCCCTTGCTGCCCATCAATGCAATCAACGTAAAGTGGTGTTTTTCACCATCGAGCTGAATAGCGGCTAACTCTTCCTGGTGCGGATACTGAACTGGGCGCCAGGTTGAATTATTTCGCTCTGCTGGAGGAGGCACTGGATCATTGCCCGATGCATTCGGCTTTTGTGCCTTGGTCGTCAAGAGCGCCTGGCCGTCGATCAAGAATCGAGCAGCCCCTTTGGAGCGCAACCGGAAATGGTACTCTCCAGCCGGCAAGGCTTGGTGAAGCGATGCTCGAATCACAAAGGGAGTAGACCGATCCAAAGCTAGAGCATTTGACGAATACTTGGTCGGGAAGCGGACGAACCCAAAAGCGCGCTCGGTGTATTCCTCAGTCGGCGGAGCTTCGGTCAACTCCAGCTCCTTGCCCGCTGGCAGATTCTCAAAAACTGTCACCTTAACTGGGTCGCCGGAAAGCAAAGCCGCTTCTGATCCTCCTTGGGTCGAGGCAGGGCTGGCTCCGATAGCTGCGCTCAATGTAAAAAAGGAAACCAATACGACCAACGTCGAAGTCCATTGAGGAAGGTAGCTGCTTTTCATAAATCGAGGTCTGCCTTGCGACAGTGTTCTAACACGGATAAGCGGAACGGGTTCAATCCAATCACAACACCGAGGAAGTTCAAGAGGGAAATTGGACCTACAATGACTCGCCGCGCGAGAGCCTTGCCAACCGATTTGCCCGCCAAAGCGGAAAAGACCTTCAGATAAGTCTCGGGACGAGCGCCACGTCGTCGCATGGCTGATGAACCGCTCGTTGGCGTCATCCCCCATCACCGCACGTGCGTTCGCAATCAGGGCGGGATTGCCTTCGCTGAACCAGATCAACGCGTGCGTGTCGACTATATCGCCGGCAATCAGACCATCCACCTCAAGCCGGTCGAAGTCGTGGCCTGAGTGAACAGCTATCTTTACCAGGAACACAACGTGACCCCGGAAGAATGGGAGCGATTCCAGAAGCGGCAAGCCCGCAAATTCGAACGGCCCAAACGCAACGGAAGCCTGAAATTCTTTTCGGGTAATTTGGAGGAGGATATTGCGCCTTTAGGAATGTTGCGTGCGCCCCCCCGGGAAGGCCACATCACCGCGGGCAAAATGAATTGGAAAGATGCGCTGCAACTGTCCCGAGACGAAAACAGAAGGTCTTTTGAATTTGTGTCGCAGGGTGGACTCATTATGCTTCGCGGAATGAATGAAATCGACGGAGGCTACACAGCCTCGGCTTTGGGTGTGGGCATTCATACGGAGGCGGACACGCTGGAAACATTGCGGGCCAACGTCCGGGAGGCGGTGGATTGTTATTATGACGAGGGTATGGCAGCTCCCACAATCATTCGGTTGCATTTCGTCCGAGACGAAGTTTTGGCCCGATGAAATTGCTGCGGGATGTTTCCGGGCCGGAGTTGGTTCAAGCGCTGCGCAAACTCGGATACGAAAGCACTCGCCAGAGAGGCTCGCATGTCCGCGTAACCACGCAACGAGGTGGCGAGCATCACGGCTCACCACAAAATAACCGTCGAAGAATTGCTGGCCGCCATCGACCTGTAATAGTTTTCCGAGACTCCCGGAATCGCACGCGAAACATTTTGCTCCACATCGCCCCTTCTGCTTCAATCCAAACGTTCCAAAAGAAGACGCTCATGAACCAAGACCATTCGAGATCAATGGCTCCGCCGTCCTCTGGCCGGACCTGGACGCGGACATCGGTGCTGAAGGGTTGTTGGCCGGGGCGCGAGAACATCCCTATTACGCCCGCAAGTCGGTGGAACGGGCCGTGCGGATAGGACGTTTGCCCGCCAGCGCCTTGGAATCCGGTGCGCCAGCCGGCCTCCAATCCGCTTGAGAATCAGCGGTCCGCTTTTCTTGAATTTGTGTTTCCCGGATGACTGACAGAAGTTGGCCGCCGCTGAGCGATTCCAGGACCGTGGGTTTTCTGAAGAACGTGAAACATTCGCCAGCAATCTGACGGGAGATCTAAGGCTGACGATTCACGCCGATGGTTCTTTGCCAATCGCCTCGACTCCAATCCCAATGCGGGTCCGGATCGGCTTGCGGATCAGCGCATAGAGCGTGTTCAGATAAAACCGGACCAGCGCGCCAGCGCTCCAGCTGGCGTCGAGATTCTCGAAGCACAGAGCGAGTATTCGGCCCGATGAAGCCGACGCCCGCTCAACAAAATGAGATCCCGCTGTGACGAGAAACCTGATCCACCCTACGGAACCGCTGCCAAATTGCTTGAAAGCTTCGAATTTTCTGATAAACATTCCGTCGTGCAGGCTGATGCTATTAATCGACGCGTCGGTGAAGTGCCGGGGAATCCCCTGTTCGTGCCCAGCCCGTCTGAAGAGGGAAAGTCTCCCACCGCTGCTCGGGAGAGCGTGATCAACGTTAACTGGATTTTAGATCCTCCCGAGCCACTCGTCGCCGCTCAGGACTTCCATTTCGCGATTTCCGCAAGCTTCCGCATGACCCAATCGATGGGTGACGAATTCATCTTCGATGAGGTCCGTTAGCATTCTCTTGTAAGTGTCCAGACCCTGTCTCGGCTATTTAGAGAAGGGCAAGAAAGCCTCGAAATAAAACTTCGCCTCGATCAGCGGCGTTCAGGTGTGGCTTCAGATGGGTGAATAAAGGTCGATACTCCGCCGTCAGCAGCTTATCCTCAATGAATACTTCCCCAAGGCACGATAGCTCTCGTCGTGAGTTTCTGAAACAAACAGGCAAGATCGCTGCGGCATCGGCTCTGGCAGGAGTGGCTCTCCCTCACGTCCACGCCGCTGAAGATAACACCATTCAACTGGCATTAATCGGCTGCGGCGGACGCGGCTCCGGCGCGGCTGCCAACGCGCTTCAGACGAGCAGGCTCGGCCCCATCAAGCTCGTCGCCATGGCCGACGTTTTCGAGCAACGCCTGAAGGGTAGCTACGAAGGCTTGAATCGCCGCTATTCCAGCCAGATGGATGTACCGCCGGACCGAAAGTTTATCGGTTTTGACGGATTCCAGAAGGCGATTGATTGCTTGAAACCAGGGGACGTGGCCATCTTCGCCACACCGCCAGCATTCCGATGGGTTCACTTTACGTACGCAGTTCAGAAGGGGCTGAACGTCTTCATGGAAAAGCCCGTCGCCGTGGATGGCCCGGCCTGCCGTCGAATGTTGAAGCTCGGTGAGGAATCCGTTCGGAAGAATATGAAGGTCGGAGTGGGCCTGATGGTCCGGCACTGCAAAGGCCGGCAGGAGCTCCATCAGAGAATCCGAGACGGGCAGATCGGTGAGATTGTCGCGATGCGGGCTTATCGCATGTCCGGCGCATCAGCTTTGGCACGGCCCAATCCCGGCCAAGTGAGCGACTTGCTCTACCAGATTCAGCGGTTCCATTCGTTCCTTTGGGCCAGCGGCGGATGTTACAGCGATTACTACATCCACCAAATCGACGAGTGCTCGTGGATGAAGAACGCCTGGCCTGTAAAAGCTCATGCCTTGGGGGGCCGACATTACCGCGGTGATTCGCTGGATCAGAATTTCGACAGCTACTCCGTGGAATATACATACCCGGATGGAGCAAAGCTGTTCTACGATGGTCGCAACATGAGTGGATGCAAAGCGGAGTTCGCTAGTTACGCGCATGGCAGCAAAGGTTCAGCGATCATCTCCAGCGGCGGGCATAGCCCAGGGCGCGTCCGGCTTTTCAAAGGGCAGGATCCGAATCCCCGCGATTACAGCAGTGAGAAAGTTCTTTGGGCATTCTCTAAGCCGCCTGCTCCTGAGCCGAATCCTTACGACCTCGAATGGGATGATCTCGTTGATGCGATTCGGAACAACCGGCCTTACAACGAAGTGAAGCGAGGGGTCGAAGCGAGCCTTGTCACTTGCATGGGGCGTATGGCAGCGCATACGGGACAAGAAACCACGTATGAAGAGATGCTCAACTGCGAGCATGAATTCGCTCCGGATGTTGATAAGCTGACCATGGATTCTCCAGCACCGCTCTTGGCTGGGCCTGACGGAAAATATCCCGTCCCTGAGCCGGGGATCAAAAAGAACCGAGAGTATTAACCGGCCGGAACTTCGCCGTGGATTCAAATTAGCTGGTTCTTTGGACCGCTGACTCTCCAGCGAAAAGGGAGAAGGATTTGTCGTGCTGAACTCCGTCGGCTCCGTGGCGAGACTTTCCGAAGCTCCATCCGGTTTACCCAATGCCAAGGTCTGAGCGCCTCGCTACCACCGCTCATCCAACGTCGCATTAGAGCCAAGGCTGCTGATAGCACTCATGATCGTGTCAATTGCGGTCAGAGGCGATCCGTTGTTTCCTACGTGATGCGCGAACCCGAAAAACGTATCGCCAGTAGCATTGACGCGCTTTCTGAATCGGCGCACAATTCTTGAATTGACATCAATTCCCCAACGTCCAGAAGATACCAATTATGAATAACACCCCGGATAAACTCACAACACGTCGCGAATTCCTAAAGAACACCGGTCGGATCGCTGCGACATCCGCCCTGGCTGGAGTGGCTCTCCCGCATGTCCATGCCGCGGAGAACAACACGCTCCAAGTTGCCCTCATCGGCTGCGGTGGGCGCGGTGGCGGCGCTGCGGCGAACGCCCTGAGCACCTCGAAGCTCGGGCCGATCCAACTCATCGCAATGGCCGACGTCTTCGATAACAAACTCAACGGTGCCTATAATGCCCTGAACAGAACGCACTCCAGTCAAGTGGATGTGCCGCCAGAAAGAAAATTCATCGGCTTTGACGGTTACAAGAAAGCGATGGACTGCCTGAAGCCCGGCGATATCGCGATTTTCACCACGCCGCTGGCGTTTCGTTGGGTGCATTTTACTTACGCCATAGAAAAGAAGCTGAACGTCTTCATGGAAAAGCCCCTGACAGCCGATGGTCCTACATCTCGTCGGATGCTCGGCCTCGCTCAGCAGGCCTCCGCAAAGAACCTGAAGGTAGGAGTTGGGTTGATGTCTCGTCACAGCCGGGCTCTCCAGGAGTTGCATCAGCGCATCCAGGACGGCGAAATTGGCGACCTCATGCTGCTGCGCGGCTACCGGATGCAGGGACTGCTGGGATCGGCGTTCTCGACAAAATGGCCCGGAACCCCGAGTGAATTGCTCTGGCAGATTTCACGCTTTCACAGCTTCATCTGGGCGAGCGGCGGGGGCTACAGCGACTTCAATATCCACCATATCGACCACCTCTGTTGGATGAAAAACGCCTGGCCTGTCAAAGCCCAGGGGATCGGCGGCCGACACAATAAGCTGAGTTCCGACGGCAGCCCTTACGTGGATCAGAATTTCGACTCGTATTCGGTGGAATACACATTTGCCGACGGAGCCAAAATGTATATGGATGGACGCTGCATGGTCGGTGCCCACCCCATCTATTCGAGCTACGCCCACGGCAGCAAAGGCATGGCGGTTGTTTCACATCACTCCGACTGTGGAGAGCCCTCCAGCACTTACAAAGGGCAAAATCCGGATCGAGCCAACCAGCTCTGGGTATCCCAAATCGCTCCTGACCAACGCGACCCTTACACAAACGAATGGAACGAGCTGGTCGGTGCCATTCGTAACGACAGGCCCTACAACGAAGTGAAACGCGGCGTCGAAGCTAGCGTGACGACCTCGATGGGCCGCATGGCCGCTCACACCGGTCAGGAAATCACATTTGATCAAATGCTCAACCATGAGCATGAATACGCTCCTGGCGCAGACAAGATGACGATGGATTCACCAGCGCCAATACATGCGGATGCCAATGGCAAATATCCCATTCCAGAACCTGGAGTGGTGAAGGATCGGGAATATCGGGCCTGATCGCCTCCACAAATTTGGAATCGAAAAAGCAGCTCGGTCTTCGCACGACCGGGCTGCTTTCTTTTTACGGCTCAACTCATCACGGGCCAAACGATAGGCGAGTGTTGTGCAGCGATTCATACCTCCCTCCGCTCCCGATTCGGAGGAGAAGGTGATTGTCCTTGGAAACGGGGCGTGGTATCCAATCTCCGAAACAAACCACAAGATCCTACCTATGCAGAAACACTGCTTAATATTCATCCAGTGGATCGCTCTGACGGCGGCCGCTTTCGCCGCAACGCCGTCCGATGCGCCTTTCAAATACTTCCGCTCCGACGGTGGCGT
>SIBE01000125.1 GCA_009695265.1 Pedosphaera sp.
CTCATTTAACACCGAGGGTTGCTCGTGCGTTGGCAGGCAAAGTAGTTCTGACATGCCGCCAGTAAAAGAAAGCGCAGGGAAATTGTCCAGATCCTTCGCATTCTCTTCATATCCTCATTGATCCACTTGGGTTTCTTGAATCCGCGCTGTCGATCACTCTACCGAAGCCGAATCGTGCCGATGGGGCCAAACCATTCCAATTACGAAATCCAGATCTGCTTGTAACTGGGAATCGTAGAAGCGTCTTCGCAAAGACGCACACTTGGACCAACGGGAACTCAGCAATTTTCCCTGGGGCGCGTTTGGAGTCCCCGCGTTATCAGCTGGTAAGACCAAGGTGCAAGTCAGCCAAATCGAAGCTTCGCTCTTGGAATGGCTCGTAATCCGACGATAAAGTTGATACGAGGGAAGCGAATGAGAGGAGTGCCATCCATCTCGGCTGGCGAAATTCAATTTACTATTTTTCCACTGGCAGAGTAGCGTTCGTTCGTGGCTTTCGTACGCATACTCGTCGATGGATACAGCTTGTTGCATAGCTGCCCGGAATTGGCTCCGGGAAAACCGCGCTTTTCCGCGGCGGCGCGCAACCAACTCATCCATTGGCTGACTCAGTATCGCGACGCCGTCAGAACTCCCATCACCATCGTGTTTGACGGCGCGGGGGCTCCGCCCGGAACGCCTAAGCCGCAATCCTCGCGGGATATGGAAATCCTTTACTCGAAGGCCGGCCAAACGGCTGATGAAATGATCGAACGCGCAACGCACCGCCTCAGTGTTTATGGCGAGGTGCTGGTGGTAACCGACGATAACGCCGAACGTGAAACGGTTCTTTCTGTGGGCGGAATGGCTTCGAGCTGTTTGAACTTCATCCATACTGTCAAATCCGCGCTGCAAGATCTTCAAAGCGATCTCAAGCACTACAATCGCCGGGAGCTAAGCCGGTTCAAACAGACGGATAAATCGGAGCGCGGCAAGGCTGCGACCAAAACGAAGCGGCCATGAAACGCGCCCTGCTCTTCTTGGGGATTTGCGCCACATGCGCGGGATCGCCCATTCTTGCCCAAACGCCAGCGAAGGCCGAGGAAGCCACAGGCCACTATCTTTTTATCGTGGACACATCGTTTTCGATGGCGCGCCAAAAGCAGACTCTCGTTCGCACACTCTCGGATTTGATTTTGAACGGGCTGAATGGTCAGATGCGTCCAGGGGAATCCTTCGCGGTTTGGACGTTCAACGAAGAGGTCTCGACCCTCCGCTTCACGACGCAAATTTGGACGCCGGAGCAGAGGGAGGCGCTTGCAGAACGCACCGCGCAGTTCCTGAACAAAAAGCGCTTTGAAAAGCAAACCCACATGGAGAAAGCGATTGCCGAAATGTGGCGAGTTGTGAAGGCGTCGAAAGCCATCACGGTGATACTGTTAAGCGATGGTGACAGAGCCGTCATAGGAACTCCCTTTGACCGCAGCCTCAACCTAGCTTACGCGGAGCGCGGTAGGGAATTACGGAAAGCCAGAAAACCCTTTGTCACCGCACTGGTCGCGCGTGGCAGCCAGATCCTGGCATGGGCTATTACGGCCGCCGGGGAACCGATGACCCTCCCGGATGTGAGCCACTTGCTTCAAACTTCCCGCCCGCCCGCATTGCCAACCTCAGCGCCCCTGAACATCCCTACTCCAAACCTGGTTCCTCAACAGATTGAGATCGCAGCACCAGAACTAAAACCACATCAACCGCCGCAAGAAGCTCCATCCCCATCCATTCAGAGATCCACAGTCATAAGTCCAACAACACTGCCGCAGGCTGCTCCGGGGTCCGGCTCTGAAGTGCGACCGCAAGAAACGTCAAATCCGAAACCTCCTTCGATCGCTACCAACCCCACAATTGACGGACCTGCTCCGTCGGCCATTCCGGCGGCGGCCAAAGTCGAGGCCCACGCTCCGGTCGCTGATCCAATTCCCGCAAAAGAAAGAGCCCAACCGATCGCAACCCACCCGACCGTTGCCACATCGAGTGGGCCATCTGGATCGATCCCCGGAGAAAGCACGACGTTAGCCCTGGCAACGACAACTGCAAACTCGAACAGTTATCTGGCGCTGGGCATCTTGCTCCTTCTTTTGGCTCTGGCGCTTCTCTTTTGGTATCTCAGGCATGGGCGCTCGAAGGTCCGATCCAGCTTGATCTCTCGCTCGTTGGACGGAGGGAAACAATAGTTCATCTCACCCGCAGCCAGAGAGTTTTCAGATACGCCGGCTCGTCGCGGCTAATTGGAAAATCCGGAGGTTGCGGAGCGTAGTGTTGCCGCTCGGCAGTTCGTCCAACCGCAGCAATCGCCTTCATCACAGTCTCAATAAACCGGTCTGCAGGAGTCTTGGCGGAATTCGTGGAGGCAAATAAAAGACCGTCCGGTTTGAGCAAGGGTAACGAGGCTGTGACGAGCCTATCATAATCCCTTTCAGCCTGAAAAGAGCCGCCCTCCCGAGAGCGGGAAAAGGTCGGGGGATCCAAAATGATCGCATCAAAGAGACGCTGCTTCTTCGAGAATCTCCGAAACCAATCGAAAACATCACCGTAAATAAACTCGTGCTGAGCTGGATCGATTCCGTTCAAGACGAAATTTCGCCGACCCCATTCCAAATACTTTTTCGAGAGATCGACGCTGACCATGCGCGCTCCAGCTTTTGCCGCACAAACTGAAAAGCCGCACGTGTAAGCAAAGGCGTTCAAAACTTGAGCCTGCCCGAGGTCTTTGGGAAAAGCCGGAAAACTGGCGGCCACGTGGCGGGTCAGAAACCGGCGGCGATTTTCGCGTTGATCCAAAAAGATTCCGAGAGAATAACCTTCGTTGCAACTCAGCTCGAACCGCAGACCATTTTCCAAAACCACAAACGAGTCAGGAGCTTTGTCGCCAAGAATCCATTCCGGCGAATTCTGTTGAGAAGAGAATCTCCCGACGTGGCGATTCAAGATTTTGTGGTAAGCGCCTCGTCCAGAAAACAGCTTCAACCAATGGTCCAACGCTCCCAGTTGCGTGGGGGAAAGTGAGTGGTCGGATTGAGAGAGTAAATAATCGCCGAGCCTATCGACATACCAACCTGGCCAGCCGTCCGACGCTCCGTGGACGACGCGATAAGCGTTCGTTGTTTGAGGGTCGATCAACGCGGAACGCAAAGCAAAGCGGGCGTCGGAAGAAAAATCGGCAGTGGCGCGAAACTCCAGTTTGGCCTGTGTGGCTGGATGAGTGAGCGCAATATCTTGTGAGTGGAGGCAAAGACGGCCGAAAGCCGCGCCGCCATAAAGCGAATCCCCCAGAACAGGAACTCCGTGATCCGCTGCGTGAACGCGAATCTGGTGGGTGCGGCCGGTGATCGGCTCCGCTTCCATCAGCGTGCGCTCAGACGCCGAACTGATGACTCGAAAGCGCGTCTCGGCTTGTTCACCCCCGGCGTGAAGTGGACGGCTGACGTATTTTTCACCCAAGCGGACGATTGAGGAAATCGCAGTGATTGGCTTCGATGGAGCGGTTCGATCGGTGAGAAAGATATATTTTTTCCGAATGGAATGCTGGGTGAATTGTGCCGTCAGAGAGCGATTCGCCAGAGCCGTCTTAGCGAAGATTAGAATGCCTGAGGTTTCCTTATCCAAGCGATGAATAATCGCGAGGTTGGCCCATCGCCCTTCCCGATGACGCAACCACTCGTAAACGCCTTCGCCGGCAAAAGGACTTGGCGCGTGCGTGTTGAGACCCGCTGGTTTATTCACCACCAGCAGATGCTCGTCTTCAAAACAGACCAACGGACAGTGATCGGGATGACTTGCCATGGGTTCTTATTCCAATGAGCCTTCAAGGTGAGCCTGAGGCGCGCAGGACTTTGGGTCTCTGGCGAGGCGCGAACAAGGCGCAAATCCCCAGCGAGCTGCAACGAGTGAGCAACGAAGCCAGAGGCCCAAAGGACCAGAGAATTAGGCTCATCTTGAAGGTGAATTGGAATTACATCTCAAAAACAATTCCAGAGTTGAAGGGTTGATAGGTGATGAACGCTGAATGTTCGATGATATTGTTGCGGCTCGGCCACTCGATCAGATTGCCGGTTAGCGATGGCGATATTTCCATCGACGGAGCCGAAGCGCGTTACCAATCACGATTAGGTCCGATAAGCCCATCGCCAATGCAGAAAAGATCGGGCTCACCAAACCGAACATGGCCAATGGAACACCAACCGCGTTGTAAAAGAAGGCCCAGAAGAGGTTTTGTTTGATCGTGCGCAAGGTCGCTTGAGCTAAATCCAGAGCTTCAGGAATCGCTTGAATGTCCGATTTGAGGAGAATGATATCCGCAGCCTCTCTGGCAACGTCGCTGGCGCGGCTCACCGCCACTCCCAAGTCCGATTGCTCCAGCGCAGGCGCATCATTGATTCCATCGCCAATAAAGGCGACGCGTTCGCCCCGTTCCTGAAGCTGTTTTACGATTCCAGCTTTTTGCTCCGGACGAATTTCAGCGAACACGTTGGCCCGCTGAATTCCGAGTTGGTCGGCGACAGCTCCCGCAGTGAGTTTGTTGTCACCAGTCACGAGATAGATGGTCTTTCCCTGACGTGTCAACTGAGCAATCACTTCGGCAGCTCCCGATTTCACAGTGTCCTGCAATGCAAACAAACCCAGGAGCCGTTGATCAGCAGCCAGTCCGAGAATGGTCGCCCCTCGCTCAGACCAAGTCTCGACAAAGTCTGAATTCGCCAACGATTCAACACCGGTCTCTCGCAGCCAATTAAGAGAACCGAGGCGAAGCGTTGCCGCGGATAAAAGTGGATCATCCATTTGCAATCTGGACTGGACACCCGATCCACGCACCTCCTGCCAATCGATTGTCGGCGATGTCACATCCGACAGCGTTGCGACGGCCTGGCTCAGAGGATGCATCGACGGTTTCGCGAGCGATGCGGCAATCCGATGCAGGCCGATGGCTTTCTGAGATTCGTCCAGAAAATCATCGACCCCGGAGACCTTGAGCTTGCCGTGGGTCAGCGTGCCGGTCTTATCGAAGAGGACAGCCGTAAGGCGTCCTGTTTTCTCGAGCGCAACGCCGTCACGGATTAAAATCCCACGTTCGGAGGCCACGTTAGCCCCTGCCATGATGGCCACTGGCGTGGCAAGGCCCATCGCGCACGGGCAGGCGATGATCAAGACCGCCGCCGCATGGTAAATCGCGGCAGCGAGAGGCCCTCCCGGATGATGGGCCGGCCATAGAAAGCCTTCCAACCATTGGCTGACGCCGAGCGCCGAGGCCGGTGCCAGACCCCACCACAAACCCGTCCCGACCGCCACTAGGACAACCACTGGGACAAAGATACTGCTGACCCGATCTCCAAGCTTCTGAATGTTGGCCCGGCTGTTTTGGGCTCGTTGCACCACGGCGATGATTTGAGCCAAGGCAGTTGCCTCTCCCGTGGCCGTGACGCGCGCGAGCAACCAGCCCTGCAAGTTGCTGGTGCCAGCGTAAGCCTTCGCCCCTTTTGCTTTGTCCACCGGAACAGATTCTCCGGTCAACATGGATTCATCGATACTTGAAAGCCCCTCGATTACCTCGCTATCGGTAGGAACACGGTCTCCTGGTTTCAGAATAATCCGGTCGTCTATTTTCAGTTGCGAGACGGGCACTTGAGTTTCAATACCATTGAGAGCTAAGAGCCGGGCTGTCTGAGGTGCCAGATTGAGAAGCGCGCGCAACGAACTCGCCGCTCGGGCGCTGACTCTTGTTTCAATCCAATGGCCAACACTGATGAGCGTGATGATGGCGGCCGATTCCATAAAAAAGAGATGTCCAGGCCATCTCGAAAATAATCCCCAAACGCTGTACCCAAATGCAGTCGTCGAGCCGAGCGCCACGAGCGTATCCATGTTTGAGCTGCCGACTTTGAGCTGATTCCACGCACCTCGATAGAAGCGAGCGCCGCCAAAAACTTGGAGCGGCAAGACCAGCACGAATGCCACCCACTGATACCACGGCGCCATCCCCAACTGAAACGCCCACTCGGCGAGCATCAGAGGAGCGGTGACCAACGATCCGACCACCACGTTAAATTTCCATCCAACCAGAGGCGACCACGCCTTGCGATCAGTCTGCCCAGAACGAGCCTCGGCCGGTTCGGCTTCGAAGCCGGCTTCTTTTATTACTTTGATCAACGATTGTTCGTCGCGCGGGAAGTTCCTCTGCCAGCGAACGGTGGCATGCTCTTGTTCCAAATTGATGTCCACGCTGGCGACCCCTGGCACGCTCTGGATGGCTTGAGCCACGTGGCGAGCGCAATTGTTGCAGGTCATTCCGCGAACCACAAACTCGGAGACCGAACCCGAATCGGCGGCAGTTTGCAGATCTGGTTTGTGAGTTGGTTGCATATCGCAGTTCAACGTTATCACTTCCAATCTGTGTCTCCATTACAATTTGAGTTTAAGATGTCCAGCCGTCGAGATTTTGGGTTTGTTTTGAACTTCACCCTTCGTATTTCGGATTTCTTTTCTGTAGCTTTCTAGATTCACGTTGACCCATCTGAGACCTTTCCTATACTGCGGACGATTAATTCCAATCAAACTATAAGGATATTTATGAATACTATTGTTCCATTGATCAGTTCCGGCACAGCGGGTCCGTTAGGTGTTATCCATCTACCCCGGCTCTGGCTGAAGGTTTCTCTCGAAGCGCGTGGCAAGCTGGCTCCGGGATATCCGGGAGCGGGCAAAGGCTACGACCAAATGGTGATCGATGGCCTTGGGCTGAACCGGGATGCCGTGATTAATTACATCAAGAGTGAGCGCCCGAATTACGCGCAGTTCGAAGCCTGGGTTAAGAAGCAGCCAGGTGTCAAATTAGGGAAGGACTCGGTTGACAGCCTGAACGCCTCTATTCGCGGCTACATTCATGACGACGCCACCCGCAAAGGCATTCTCTCGGCCAACGGAATCGCGGACGATGCTTCCGCTCCTCGGGATGCTGTTAATCTCAACAACCTCGATGACTGGAAGGAATTTCACGAAGCCGTTCTGAAGTAGTCGTCCGATTCCCTGACGACCTCGCATTTTCGCCGCCGCCGATGGGCTACCTCGGTTGCGGCGATTTTGCTTTTCTGGAGTCCGTTCAATTGTCAGGGCCGACGGATTCCAGAGAATAACCTGCTTGTTTTTGAGCGGTTGTCTCATAACGTTCGACCCATGGACCAGCGCTTCGAACACGGCTTGCGCTCTTGGGGCCGAATGGGGTGCCTCGTCATCTCCCTCTTCGGCCTTTGGCTAGTCCTCCGGCACCTGGAACTCGCGGTGCTGGCCGAAACTTTGCTCCATGTTAAAGTGTGGTGGTTTGCTGCCGCCTTCCTGCTTTTTGGCTTTGCCTCATTGTTGGTGGCTGTCCGATGGCACATCGTCCTGCGATCGAACCGAAGCACAGTTCACGCCGGAGCCACTTTTAGGATGGTGATCATCGGGCACTTCTTAAACACACTCCTTCTGGGACCAACAGGCGGCGACGTCGCGAAGTCCATCATTTATTCTCGCTGGTACGGCTACTCCGCTCCGGGAATCCTCACCACTTGCTTTCTCGACCGACTGCTTGGCGGCGCTGGGTTTTTGGCCTTTGCCGCCTTAACCCCCGGTCTGGCCGCGTTGAGCAATCGGTCTTCGGTCTTGGTTGACATGGTTCCCACGGCATCTCGTTTTTGGGTATTGCTTGGCCTGGCTCTGGTCCTGTCCTCGATCAGTTATGTCATTCATCGGAAATTCAATGGCAGCGCCCTGCTCAGAAAATTGACCCAAACTTTTTTCACCGGCGCATCTCAACTTCTGGCGGCTCCGTGGCAATCACTTTGCGGATTGCTCGCTTCCTTTCTTTCCCACATTTGTATGAGCGCGCTGCTCCTGCTCTGTTTGCAAGCCGTGACTGAAAAGCGATTTTCTCTCCCGGAACTGGTGTGGACATTTCCGGCAATTTCCCTCATCAGCTCCGCACCCATCACCTTTGCCGGAACGGGTCTCCGGGAAGGCTCCGCCCTTGTTCTTCTGGGTCTTTACGGCATTCCGCCGGCGGATGCGGTCGCGGCTTCATTGCTCGTCCTGGTGGTCTATCTGGTCTGGGCTGGGTTGGCGGGACTGCTGTTCTGGCGCGAGAAAAAGCTTTTTCAGATGGTTTGCACCACACCTCCTCCGCGGCGTCTATCCGTGATCATTCCGACGTTAAACGAAGCTGAAGTATTGGCGGAAACCGTCTTGCGTGCAGAAAGGATTCCGGAGGTCTCGGAGATCATTGTGGTGGACGGCGGAAGCACCGACCAGACGACGCACATTGCGCTACAACTCGGTTGCCGTGTGGTCAGAAGTCCACGCGGTCGAGGTCGGCAAATGCGCGAAGGCGCCTGCCAAGCGACAGGTGATGTGGTCCTCTTGCTTCATGCAGACACATGGCTTCCTGCAGAAGCGGGTCAAGCGATTCTTGATTGTTTGAAAGATCAAACCGTCGTGGGAGGCGGATTCTGGAAAGTGTTCCGCAACCCGAGTCCGCTCATGGCTGGATCGCGTTTTCGCTGCGCGGTGCGGCTTTATTTGGGAGGTCGAGTTCTGGGTGACCAAGCACTATTCATTCGACGCGATGTCTTGGAAGCCATCGGCGGCGTGCCGGACATGCCGTTGATGGAGGAATTCGAACTCTGCCGACGATTGCGCGCCGTCGGACGCTTAGCTCTCGCCGGAGCGACCGTCACGACATCGGCCCGCCGATTTGCCAAGCTGGGAGTTGTTCGGACCTACATGCGGATGGGCCGGGTGACGCTGCAATATTATTTCGGAACGTCGGCTCAGAAACTCCAGAAGCTCTACGAACGGGATTAAGATTATCTCGGACGCCGAGCTTGAATCTTATTTTTCCTGCTGGCTCTCGTCGGGTAGTTCTTCAAACGAAACACCGCTGACCCGGCGCTGCTGGTACCAAGCCATCGCGCACAAGTCCAGGATGCCGCGCCCAAGCCGATTCCAGAGTCCGTATTTCGACACGCCGGCCACTCGTGGACGATGGTTGATCGGTATCTCGCGGGTGCTGCGGCCTGCTCCATGAACGAGCACCGGGAGAAACCGGTGCAACCCATTAAAAGGAAATACGTCCTTTAACACCGCGCGCTTAAAAACCCGAAACGCGCAACCGGTGTCGCGAAAGTCAACACCCAGCATCAGCTTCCGCGCTTTCCGCGCAACATTTGAAGAGGCGCGTCGAACGAAGTCATCCTTCCGTTTCGTCCGCACGCCACAGACAAAATCATATTCCTCCAATTCCTTCAGGAGCTTGGGCAAATCCGCCGGATCGTTCTGCAAATCCCCATCCATAGTGGCAATGATAGGGCTGACCGTCGCCTGAAGGCCGGTCCATAGAGCGGCGCTCTGACCGCAATTGCGCTTATGCCGCAAGCCACGAACACGCCGATCGCGTCGGCGAGCCTCTTGAATTTTCACCCATGTTCCGTCGGTGCTCGCGTCATCCACAAACACGAGTTCGTAAGATCGCACTTCATTGCGAAGCGCGTGGGCGACCTCCTCCGCCAGAGGCAGAATGTTGTCTTCCTCATTAAAGACCGGAACTAAGATCGACAGGTCGCAAGCCACGTCGGCACATTATTCTGAGCCGAGCGATTGGGAAATGGAATTTTCAAGAATTGCATCATCCTATCGAACTGGTAGGGTTTGGTTCATGCGACTGCCATTTATGAAATACTTGAAACTCATCCTCGTTCTCGGAGCGGTCATTGCAGCCAACGGCTGTACCAGCGTGACGCGATACTCGATTGAGTCGTTCCAAGGACCTCTCCTGTCGGTAAACCAGCACGCCACGACGCCAGGAAACCAGTAGGTCCGCTCGACGGCCTACGTTGTCGCCTCCGCGGGACGCGCTGAAATCAGCTCGCTTTTTTCGGATCGCACAACACACCTGAACATTACCCATCAGTCTTCGGGTTCGACTTTGAGTCCCAACGGGGCACGGACCCTAAGATCAGGTTGGTCCGTCTGCGGGCCTACCCGGGGTGGGTGAATGCGACGTTGTTCAACCCTCTCAGGGTTTGGTCCGTAGCACCTTTGGTTCAGGAAAGGAACAGCACGGCTGGCGGCTAAGGGCGCAAGCCAGGAGCTTGTCCTTATTTCCCTGAGAGCTCGCGAATCTTGATGCTGCGGAAGGACGCTTCATCGTGGTGTTCAGTGAGAAGGACGTGACCTTTGATCTTTGTGCCAAAGCCTTCCACGTTCTTAAACTTGCTTTTGGCCACTCCGATTTTCACCTCGTCGCTGCCTAATTCGTATTCCAGAACTCTTGCCCCGTTCAGCCAATGCTCAACGTGATTGCCTCGAACGAGGATCTTGGAATGATTCCATTGCCCGGGAGGTTTTAGAGGTTTATCGGCTTTTGGCGCTAGGACTTCATAAAATGACGCAGTACTGCCTAATGCATCTTTCACGAGGACGTCATCGATCATCTGATATTCGTGGCCAACGGCTGAAGCCCGCTGCTCTGTAATGAAATATTTGACCCCATTGTTCGCCCCGACCGGTATCCGCCATTCCCATTGCAATTCAAAGTCGTCGAATTGATCGACGGTGATGATGTCGCCGCCTCCGCCGTTGGCGATGTGTTTCAGGCAACCCTCCTCCACAACCCAACCTTTCTCGGGAAAGGTCTGCTTTTTGAAGTTGCGCCATCCTTTCGTGGTCTTGCCATCAAAGAGCAGCCTCCAGCCAGCGGCTTTTTCTCGATCCGAGAGTTGATTTGGTCTGGAGACCGAGGATGGCTCGGCGGCGAAGCTCGCTGAGAAAATCGATAAAAGGAACGCGGCCAAGATGCCCGCGCAAGCAAAGTAAGGAAGTCCAGGTCTTTTCATAGGGTTGTATTGGCTGGTGGCTTTGTAGCTCTTAACGAGCCTAGAGGTCAAGCTTCGCGGAACTTCAAACGCGACGTTGCATGCATGATGAGAGATGCTGCGGGCTGCCGGCGCCGTTGCTCAGTGTTCCCCGTCAGCCTTGCCGCTTCATACAATCGAACTTCTCATCACTGATCCACCAAATCACATTCGCCAGTCTGGATTTTGCGGCAAAGACCACTATTCTCCCGTCATGAAGCCAGCGTTCGTTGTCGGGATTCTGAATGCCGCGCTCACTACGATGTGGCTGTTTGCTGGCGAAGAACGACGCTGGCATGAAGAGACTGCGTGCCGATGGACTGAACTCGGAATGCCCACGCAAGGAAAAGCAGGCTTTGCGCAACTTTCTCCCGCGATCACGGGCATTGTCTTTACCAACACGTTGACGGAAGCATCCGTTGCGGCAAACCGTGTCCTGGCGAATGGCTCCGGGGTTGCCGTCGGGGATTATGACCGCGATGGGCTACCTGACATCTTCTTCTGCGGGTTGGAGTCCTCAAATGCGCTCTATAAAAACCTGGGAAACTGGAAATTCAAAGACGTCACAGTTGAGGCCGGCCTCGTGTTCCCAAGAAAGCCTTCCCGAGGAGCGGTCTTTGCCGATATCAACGGGGACGGTTTTCCGGATTTGCTGATTTCAACTTTGGACGAAGGTGTGCTCTGTTTCATGAATGATGGCCGCGGCAAGTTCGCTGACAAAACTGTCGATGCTCGAACTCGCAGCCGATACGCGGCAATGACCTTGGCCTTGGCAGACGTGGACGGCGATGGCACCTTGGACCTTTATGTTGCCAACAGCCGACCGACCGACATTCGAGATCGGGGGCGCATGAGTGTTTCGGTCGTCAATGGAAATCCCCTCATTCCAGGCGGTGAAAAAAATCGCCTTCTCTTTAAGGACGGCCAACTGGCGGAATATGGCCAACCGGATCAACTCTTTAAGAATGACGGAAAGGGGCGGTTCACCGAAGTCTCCTGGTTGGGTGGAGGCTTCGTGGATGAAACGGGACAACCATTGACGGGGCCACCGTTGGACTGGGGTTTAACCGCCACGTTTCGAGACGTCAACAACGACCTCGCGCCTGATCTGTACGTCTGCAACGACTACTGGACTCCGGATCGATTCTGGATCAACGATGGCCATGGGAACTTTCGCGCCATTGATCAACTCGCGCTCCGCAAAACCAGCGCCAGTTCCATGGGTGTCGATTTCGCTGACATCGACCGCGATGGCCATCTCGATTTTTTCGTGGTCGATATGTTGAGCCGAGATCCCCGATTGCGAAAGCGGCAAGGGCTGGCCGAAAAGCCGGTGGGATCACCGCTTGGTTCCATCGCCAATCGTCCCCAAACGATGCGGAACACGATGTTTCGAAATCGCGGTGATGGAACGTTTGCGGAGATCGCCGACTTTGCGCGAGTCAACGGTGTCCGTTGAGTTTCAGAGATAGGCTGTGAGCATGGCACGGATTTGCGGCAAGGCGGCCTTGAGCGAGACGCATTTCATGATTTGATTTCGCAGGGTCCGAATGAATTGCACGGAGAGTTGAACGATCAGCGGCATTTTCAAA
>SIBE01000126.1 GCA_009695265.1 Pedosphaera sp.
GGGTGCCTTCGGGCGCAAAACGCATGAAAGCCGCGTAAAGTCTATGCATTCCAGTGTGAATCAGCCGATGGCGCGTGACCACCACTCACCGCCGGAGGCGGCCAAGCTTTCCAGAAGCAGGCTTGCGAGCGGCGGAGACGAGCTTCGAGTCTCCAGCTCGCGTCTCCGCCGGTCGCCACGCGTAACGGACTCGCCAGCCTGCTTCTGGAAAGCGCCATTCTCACCCACAGATTCTGCTACAGACCCAGATTAACCAGCCTTTACGCGGGTTACCTTTTCTTTCACGGTGACTGCCCGTTTGCCTATGCGCTTGCGCAAGTAGGTGAGCTTCGCACGCCGGACCGCGCCTTGGCGTTCAACTTCCACTTTGTCAACCCGGGGTGAGTGGACCGGAAATACGCGCTCCACACCCTCGCCGAAGCTTATGCGCCGAACCGTAAAAGTAGCGTTCAAACCATGGCCACGGCGTCCGATAACGACACCAGCGAAGATCTGAATTCGCTCCTTGTCGCCTTCGATGACCTTGGTGTGGACACGCACCGTATCACCCACTGCGAAGATAGCTGGGACTTTGCGATATTGTTCAGATTCGATCTTTTCAAATAAGGCTTGGCTCATAATTTAAACTTTGGTTTGCGGCACGTTTTCCGTCCCGCGGATAGGGTTCAATAAATCAGGTCTTCTCTGTCTCGTTCGCAATTCGGACTGCTCCAGCCGCCATTTGGCAATTTCCGCGTGGTGGCCGGAAATCAACACGTCAGGCACTGTCATTCCCC
Organism: Pedosphaera sp.; assembly: GCA_009695265.1. Lineage (GTDB taxonomy): Bacteria > Verrucomicrobiota > Verrucomicrobiia > Limisphaerales > SIBE01 > SIBE01. Next base: position 777 of record SIBE01000126.1, read on the forward strand.
GAAAGTCGGCTGGACGAGTGTATTGCGGATACTCGAGCAGATCGTTGCTGAACGACTCTTGCACAACGCTCTCTTCATCTCCAAGCACCCCAGGCAGCAATCGAGTCACAGCATCGATTATGACCATCGCGGGCAATGCTCCATTCGTCAGAACATAATCGCCGATGGACAATTCATCATCCGCCAAGCTTCGAATCCGCTCGTCAAATCCCTCGTAACTTCCACAAACGAGCAACAAATGGGAGTGCCGTGTCAGATCCCGAACAAGCGCTTGGTTCAACCGCCGCCCCGACGGCGTTAGCAGCACGACATGCGTCTGTTCGGACGTCAAACTCTCGACCGCCTCGAACATAGGCTCAGGCTTAAGCAACATTCCCGGCCCGCCCCCGAACGGTTTATCATCCACCGTTTTATGCCGGTCATGGGTATAGTCCCGCAGATTGTGTATTCCTAATTCCAGCAAACCCTTATCGCGGGCGCGCTTAATGATGCTTTCATCGATGGGACCTGAAAACATCCCAGGAAACAAAGTCATCACATCAATCTTCATGACCTCTGAAGGAAGTTAGGCTTCTTCCGCTGCGGATAATCCTTCAACGCTGAACCAAATTCCCTACGGATCAGGAATCCGATCGCTCTTCAACGATTTCGATTCCGCAACGCACGCCTTTCTTGGCGCTGCCGACTTGCAACAAGGACCGGATGGCGTGAATCGTCGTTCCTTGCCGCCCGATGATCTTGCCGACATCTGTCGGGTGCAAACGCAATTCGTAAACAGTCAGCCCATTGCGCTCCACCGGGGTGATGGTCACGGCGTCAGCACGCTCTACTAACCCTTTCACCACGTATTCCAAGAAGGCCTGCATAAAGCCCCAAACTAGCCATCAAGCAGCAGCTACGGGCACCCTCTTGGCTTTCCTCAGAAAGCTGGAGATAGTATCCGACGGCTGCGCTCCTTTGCTAATCCAGTATTCAGCGCGCTCAACGTCGATCACGACGTTATTGTCCTTTTTTAAGGGCTGATAAGTGCCCAGCTCTTCAATAAATTTACCATCACGCGGACTGCGGCTATCCGCCACAACAATGCGAAACACCGGGGTGTTCGTGGTCCCGATGCGTTTCATGCGAATTCTAACTGCCATAATAAAAATCTCTTCTCTTTGAGGCGGAATATCTACAATTCTTCACTAACCGCCATTCTCGGCGGTCCGCAAAAGAATGGGGAGCCTAGGCTCCGTTTGCTCGATTGGCAAGTCCTGTTTTAGCTTTTTTGCTTTTGCCATTCTAGAAAGTCACAAAACGGACTAAAACTGACAATGCAATCACATTGCCTTTCAGTCCACGTCGCTTTCGGCAAGGAGTTTGCCATAGACCTCACGCGCATGCGCGTAATCTTTCTGCGCCTGTTCCTTCTCGTCTGCCTTGATGAAGTTCTGTTTTTGGGACCAGCAACGATCCACTCCTTTCAAGCACCATTCGGCGCTGCGGCGCGATGCACGGATAGGCTTGTCGCCAACCAAAACGAAAATGGGATTGGTATGTGATGACGGCAAGACACGGAGGGCAACCCAACTACTGCGGTCGATCTTCACGTTGAAACTGATGTCCTGCAGCGCCCCATCTGCGATGATAATTTTTCTGTCCACGGGATATCCGTTCACGATCACTTCTACCGCGACCTCCCGGGTGGCCTTAATGCGCGCGCGCTCGATGTCCCAGTACGGCTTCTGATTGTAAGGGCGCCTCTGAAGTTCTGAATTCGGTTGTTCCGGCAGCCACGCCGCCACTTTGGCCATGATTTTCACGGGCGTTGGCTGCGCGATGCGAAGCTCTGAGCCGTTCTCGCCCATTTTCACCGCGGTCGAACTCGCTCCCGCCAAACCACCGCCCGAGGTCCCGATCGCAGTGTCGGCTCGGAAATCGATGATGTGGCTCTTTCCATCGCTTGCGTAATTCCGGCCTTGCCGAATGCCTTCGCACCATTCTTCGTAATTGAGTTTGCTATCGAGTTTCACATAAGAACGCCCTAGCCCGACGCGTTCTCCGTAAATGCAGGGGAAATCCGTTTCGCCACTGATGCGGGTGCGGAAACCGACGTTCAAAGTCTGATACCACATGTTCAATTCCCAAACATAGGGCGTATCCACCATGGAAAGAAAATCAACAGCAGGAACGGGCTTGCCGTCGGGTCCGGGGACTTGATGGGTCACATCCACGATGTATTCGTTCGCCCCAATCCCGCTGAACGGAGGCACCGTATAATTCGGCAGCTCGGCTGTCTCGACTTCCAAGCCCCAACCGGAATGGGCTGGTCCAACCACCGCGCCCTGCTTCTTCGCCCAGCGCAGGGTGTTCAGGCCGAGAGTCGGCCAATGCAGCTTGGAATCGCCGCCCGGATAAACCGCTTCCTTCAGCCGCAGCAGGCACAGATGACCCGATTGATGCGACCCGAAGCCGGAGACTTCCACATCGTAATGGAGCAAATACGGATATTGCGAAACTTTATCGTCTTTGCCGGTAAAGAATTGCTTTTGATAATCGAAGCACGGACCCCAAGTTAAGTTACAGCCCACCTTTAAATCCTCGCCCAAAATATGGCTCATCATGTCGGGGGCGTGGACACCTTCGGTCGGCCTTTCATAATGGGCGCATCCGGCGGCATGGATATGATGATCACCCGACCACCAGCCCATTTTGGAAGGATCAATCCAGCGCTCGACTTTAAAACTAAATTCCCTCGAGCGTTTATTGACTTTAAGTTGTTGAGTCTTCGCGATAGACTCCGGTCCGCGTGAGAAATCGACCGTGTAAGTTCCGTCTGGAAGTTTGAGGCCTTCGCCATTTGCTCGATAAATTTGGGGATGAAAAGCAAAATCCGGTGCGAGGCGCTTGGCTTGAGAAGGATAAACCTGCCCGGCATGATCTCGGATCACGAAGGCAGCCGTCGTCGGCTGGTTGTTTTCGTCATGCACACGAAATGTGACTTCGTGGCTGGGCAAGCAATTAAAAAGAATGTCCACATCATTTCGAAAACCAAGATCCTGCGTGCCCTGGCCGACGTTGAACGACAGTTTGGCTTCACGCTTCCCGGCGTCGCGGCTGTAGAGCTCGATGATCGCGTATTCCAACGTCAGGCCTGACAGCTCCTTCTTCATCGGTTGCCGGTTGAACAACTCGGCATCGAGCCACAGCTCTGAAGCAGGCTTGAGAGGAGATCTATCGCCGCGCTTTCTGAAGAACTCATCCGACTTCGTTCGCTTCGAGGGTGAATCGTGCACAGATTCGGCGTTGGGACTGACAGCGCGCAATTCCGCCGTGACGCCGGCTTCGTTGTGAACCTTGACCAAGAATTGTCGCCACCCTTGTTCCACCAACTCCGCCTTGGCCGGACCTTGGGCCACTTTCACACGCGACTCCGGATTGATGTTCACGCCAACGAGACAATATGGGTCGAGTATTTTCTGAATTGCTTCGCTCGCGGCGGCGGCATCCTTGCCTTTGATCGCGGCGCCGATGGCCTTCTTGTCAGACTCCTTGAGTGGCGCGCCTACGTAATCAGCCGCTTCGATGACACGCTGCACCTGCGCTGCGAAAGGCTGCAATTCGACATCTTTGACAATCGCCAGAGCGGCCGCATGGGCGCCGATAGCCGCGCAGAGGAATCCGAACACGCCAACGAGAGCTGTGAACCTAAATTGAAGTCGGTGAATAAACATAACAGACATAACAGGCCTTTTGTTCGTTTGATGGTTTCGCCGCAGGCTATCTTACTTCTTCTGGCCTGCACAACCCGAAATTAGGAAAAGGAAAGGCAAAACTCCACTTGCCTTCAAACAGCCCATGTGAAAACTTTACGGGCAATGGGACACGTGAAATTGCATATTCCGGGACCGGTTGAAGTGAGCGAGAAAACCTTTCGGGCTTTCTGCTCGCCCATGATTGGGCATCGCGGGCAGGGCTTCAAAGATCTTTACGCAAAAATTCAACCCCAGTTGCAGGCGCTGCTTTGCACCAATCAACTGGTCTATCTGAGCACCTCTTCCGCTTGGGGAGTCATGGAAGGTGCCATTCGCAATCTGGTGTTTAAACGGGTTCTCTGCTGCATGTGCGGCGCCTTTTCCGATAAATGGCTCGATGTGGCCCAACGGTGCGGCAAGCAGGCCGAAGCGCTCAAGGTGGAATGGGGCTCGCCCATACTCGCGGACATGATCGATGCAAAGCTCGCCTCCGGCCAATTCGACGCGCTGACGTTGATCCATAATGAAACTTCCACGGGTGTCATGAGCCCGCTCGCTCAGATTGCCGAGCTCAAGAAGAAATATCCCGAGGTCAGCTTTATTGTCGATGCCGTCAGCTCGCTGAGCGCCACTAAGATTGAATTTGACAGGCTCGGTATCGACGTGCTTCTGGCGGGGACGCAGAAGGCCTTCGCGCTGCCGCCTGGACTGACCGTATTTACCTGCTCTGCGGCCGCTTTGGAAAAGGCGGCCAAGAGTAAAGACCGAGGTTATTACTTCGATTTCGTGGAGTTTCAGAAGAATGCCCAAGACAATATGACTCCGAGCACTCCGAGCATCGGGCACATCTACGCGCTGGCTTCGAAGCTCGATGATATTTTTGGTGAAGGTTTGGAAGCTCGTTACTTGCGGCACACCACGCTCGCGCAACTGACTCAACAATGGGCCGAGCGTCATGGCTTCACCTTGTTTCCTGAAAAGGGTTACGAATCTGTGACGCTGACCTGCATCAATAACGGATCGAGATCCAATGGCCGTGCTGTAGATGTTGCCAAGCTACAAAAGCTCGTTAAGGACAAAGGTTTTTTGATCGACGGAGGCTACGGCAAAATCAAAGGAACCACCTTCCGTATCTCGAACATGGGAGACGAAACGGAAGCGACGATGAGACAGCTCCACGCGGCGCTGGATGAAGCGATGAAGCAGCTTTGAGCCTAACCCCGGCAGTTGATTAGCCGCAAAGGAGCGCAAAGAACTCAAGGGGACGAGAGGACGAAGGCTCTTCAAACTCACCCGTTCGGTGAAAGAGACGACTCTTGGGCAAGATCAAGACGGTTCTGTTTGCAGGAATCGAGCCTCGCTTTCTGCATGCACAGTGCATTGGCCGAGACACGCTGGGATTAAGCAAAACTGGCCCGGGTCTAATTTGGTCTGACCCTCGCCGTCCCGGACCGAGAGTTGACCAGATAGGACGGCGATGACGATTGGTTTTCCGCAACCCACTCGAATGTCCGCGCCCGATGCCAACTGATGTTCCTCCACGCTGAAAGCTACGTCGGCCACGAGGGTCCGGCGTTTGTGCTCCTGGCCTGAGAATGGAGTAGAGATCAAGGCAGGTTCAAAGTCGTTAAAGTCGATCGATTCGAGTGCTTCCGCAATGTGAAGTTGTCTTGATTTCCCTTCTGAATCCTTGCGGTTCCAATCGAAGACCCGGTACGTGGTGTCTGAGTTTTGCTGAATTTCGAAAATAATAATTCCTGCACCAATGGCATGAACCCGTCCGCTCGGCAGGAACATCACATCGCCAGCCTGGACTGTCACCCGATGAAAACACGCCGCGACGCTGCCGTCCTTGACGCGGCTTTCAAACTCCGACCTCGTGACTCCGCGTCTCAATCCCACAAAAAGCTCAGCTCCCTGAGCGGCTTCGGCGATATACCACATCTCCGTCTTCGGCTCTCCTCCAAGCCTGGCGGCCATTTGGGCGGGAGGGTGTACTTGCAAGGAGAGCATCTCCTGAGCGTCGAGTATCTTAACCAATAGAGGAAACCTCCCATTCGGTGCCTTGGCTGCGCCGAGTAATTTGTCGGCGCGATTCTCCATCAACCAACGCAGATCCTTCCCAGCCAGTGCCCCATTGGCGATGACGCTCATACCTTCCGGCCGATCCGTGATCTCCCATGACTCGCCGATGATCTGGCCAAGAGGAAGGGGCTTATGATAGAGCCGTTCCAAATTGCGGTTGCCCCAAATACGTTCCTTCGAGATGGGCCGGAAGGTGAGCGGATAGAGCATTCGAAATTTGGAGCGGGAGAATGCGGACGGGGCAGACTTAAGTGGGAGTCGGCTGCTTCTCGATGTACTGACCGTAAGCGCGGAATTTAGCGTAACGCGACCGCAGCCGCTCGCTCGCGGAAAGTTTTTCCAATTGTTCGAGATGATCGAGCAGTCTTTGTTTGAGCGTTTGGGCGGTGACAGCCAAATCATTGTGGGCGCCTCCGAGCGGCTCTGGAACAATTTCATCCACTAGACCCAGTTCGAGCAAATCCTTCGCGGTAATTTTCAACGCTTCAGCAGCCTTCGAGGCCGCAGTGCGGTCTTTCCAGAGAATGGCCGCGCAACCCTCCGGGCTGATTACAGAGTAATAGGCGTTTTCCAGAATCAGCACGCGATCTGCCACTCCCAATCCCAAGGCTCCCCCCGAACCGCCTTCACCGATCACCGCGGCGATGATGGGCACTTCGAATAACATCATCTCTCGCAGGTTAACAGCAATGGCTTCCGCGATATGACGCTCCTCAGCACCAATGCCCGGATACGCTCCCGCTGTGTCAATCAAGGTGATGATGGGCAGACCGAATTTATTAGCCAATCGCATCAAACGAAGGGCCTTCCGATATCCCTCCGGGTGCGCGGAACCAAAGTTGCGCCTGATGTTTTCTTTTGTATCGCGCCCCTTTTGTGTTCCGATCACAATGACCTTGTGGTCTTCGAGTTGAGCAAATCCGCCTGTGATGGCCTGATCATCGCCGAAGAGACGGTCTCCATGAAGCTCGGAGTAATCTTTAAAGGCTGCTCGCACGTAATCCAGAGTGAATGGCCGTTTCGGATGCCGTGCGAGTTGGACCCGCTGCCAGGGGGTGAGATCAGAGAAAATACGCTTTCGCTCCTCTTCAATCTTTATTTCGATCTGTTGGATCTCTTCCTCTAAACGGAACCCTAGAGAATGTGTCTCTGGGTGCTTCCTCAGATCCTCCAGCTTGCGCTGTAGTTCCGCGATTGGCTTTTCAAAATCGAGATGATGTTTCATTTCTGCTCAATAAAGCCGTTGTCTCAATGAACCTACTTTAGGTTTACGAATCAGGTCACGCAACGTCGAATTCTCCAGCCGACCTTGGTGGCCTTCGGGAGGCATTGCGGCAAAAGAGCTTTTGACACAACGGGTCGAAGCTGCCACTGTGACTCCGTTGATGCAGGAGTCAGTCGATGTCATAGGACAGGCGGTTTTTATCCGCACCGATACTCCCGACTATGCGGAGGAGGCAATTCCATTCAAAACCCTCGACGAAATGGCGACCATTTGCTCCCAGGCCCATCCCAATCTGACCTTGGAAAAGATCATTGTTTACAGCATGTCCGAGGGCGTTTCGCATGCATTAACTCTCGGCTTTGTTTCTTCTGCCAGAGCCCCGCGACCGATCGACATCCACCTGATTGACCGATAAAAAGTGTCGAATTCCCCAGATTTCGGGCACCCAGAGTGTTGATCGATTCAACCGCAAGCGACTCGCGAATATCGAAAAATCCATTCGTTAGCTTGAGCCGAAATTTCGAGAATCGTTCAAACGCCCTCCATCCGGATGTCAGTGAAAACGGTCGTGCGTTGACGTCGGCTCAACACCTTGGCGAGTGGCGTTGTCCCGCCTGAGACCAGTGATTCGCGCAGGGCACGCTGTTTTCCGGCACCCGAAGCCAAAACCCACACTTCGCGCGCGGCTCCGATCGTGAGGTAGCTCATCGTAATTCGGTTCGGTGGAGGCTTGCTGGCTCTAACGGGTCGATAAATGGTTTTGACGGTTTCTTCGAGTTCGTTCGGGAAGAGCGATGCCACGTGACCGTCCTCTCCCATTCCAAGCAAGACTAGGTCAAAGACAGGCTGCTGGCGTTCATCGACCGGGCAGAGTCGAGCAACCTCGGCTCCTGCGTCGGCAGCGGCAGCCACTGGCTCCAGCTCACCGCGGATGCGATGGATTTGCTCAGGCGCGACCGCTAATGGCAGCAATAAATGCTCCTCAGCAACAGCAAAATTACTATCCGGATCGGTCGGGGGAACGCACCGCTCATCCGACCAAAAGAAATGGACACGATCGAGCGTGACAGCGCGGCGCTGACATTCTTTGACAATGCTGGAAAAGAAATGCTCAGTAATCCGTCCTCCCGACAACGCAATGCAATAAGCACCGGTGGAACTTACACGAGCGATTTCACCCAACAACCGCTTCGCCGCCGCTTCTGCCAAATCCGTCTCTCCGGCGAACGTCAATAATTCGAAGTTGTTCATTCTGCGAGGCCAACTGTCATCCTGAGTGGAGCACGATGGCTCGAACCAGCGCCCTTGAGTTCAGGATACCGGGTTGGGATCGCGCCAGACGTGAGAGGTCTGCGCCAGCAAGTCATCGGCGGCGACAGGTCCCCAAGTGCCTGCCGAATAAAACTCGCGGTTCGTCAGGGCTTTGCCCTCCCAACCTTTGCGAATGGAATCGACGATGCTCCACGCGGTCTCGACTTCGTCGCGGCGGATAAAAAGTGTCGCATCACCGGCCATCGCTTCGAGTAATAGCCGTTCGTAGGCCTCCGGGGTGTAAGCGCCAAATTCGGTGTTGTAGCTAAAATTCATGCGCACTGGCCGGACCTGGAGACTGGTGCCTGGCACTTTGCCGTTAAACCGGAGCGATATGCCTTCGTTGGGTTGCAAACGAAGGGTCAGGGCGTTCGCATCCAATTTGGGACCGCATCGGGCGGCGAACAAAACGTTGGGAGTCCGTTTGAACTGAATGCGCACTTCACTGGCGCTAAGCGGTAGCGATTTTCCGGTGCGCAAGAAAAATGGCACGCCGGACCAACGCCAATTATCCAGGAAGAGTTTCATCGCAACGTAGGTTTCCACATTGGAATCCGATTTCACCTTCGTCTCCTGGCGATAGCCCGGCCGCAATTGGCTATCGATCATCCCGGCGAAATATTGGCCGCGCACGACTTGGTTCGCGACGTCGGCGACCGTCAGCGCGCGAATCGACTTGAGGAGTTTCACCTTCTCATCGCGGATCGGTTCAGCGTCCAAGGAAACGGGCGGCTCCATCGCGACCAGTGCCATGACCTGCAACAGATGGTTTTGAAACATATCGCGAATGGCGCCCGCTTCTTCGTAATAGCCTCCCCGCCCTCCAACGCCGAGCTTCTCGCTGACCGTGATCTGAACGTGATCGATCGCCTTGCGGTTCCAAAGCTCCTCGAAGATGGAGTTGGAAAACCGGAACATCAAAATATTTTGGACGGTCTCCTTGCCGAGATAATGGTCGATGCGGAAAACCTGTTTTTCGTGGGCGTATCGGGTCAACTCGGAATTAAGCTGCCGAGCTGATTGCAAATCGTGACCGAACGGCTTTTCCACGACGAGACGCTGCCAGGAAGCTGGTTTTTCCTCCAGATGCAACAGGCCGGCCAGATGCAATTGTTCGACAACCTCGCCAAATTGGCTGGGAGAGGTGGCCAAATAAAACAAGAGATTGTGGCGGAGCTGTTCATTGCCAAATGAAACGAGGAGCTGCTCCAGTTTCTTGTAAGCCGGGACTTCCGAAAAGTCGCCCTGGCAATAGAACAAGTTGGGAGCAAAAGCTTCCCAGACCGATTCATCCACTGGCTTGGTGCGTGAAAACTGCTGAAGAGCTGCTTTGAGTTCCTCGCGCCATTGGCTGTCGTTTTTTTCACGGCGCGCAAAGCCAATAATACGAAACACCGGGGGTAATTGCTTCGCGGCAAACAAGTGATAAAGGGCCGGAATTAACTTTCGCGCGGTCAGATCGCCGCTGGCTCCAAAAATAACGATGGAACAAGGTTCCACGGTCTTGCGACCGTCATCAATGCGACAGGTCGTCAGCTCATCCAACTGGTCGAGTTCATTCATTGCCCTGTGGAGAATGAACGAGTTCTCGAATGATTTCAATCCTTCTTAAGCGTTCCTTTGAAGCGTCGAATTGAAGTCGCTTTCTCCTGCGTCGTGGCGTGAAGTCGAGCAAACGCTGCCAGTGCTCACTCGCCAGGAGAGTGGTGATGGCAGCGCGATCAGTAAGACCCGAGCGGCTCGCCTCGAACATCAGTTCCCGTTGACGTTTATCCTCTCGATTTCGAAGTGCTCCACGAGTTTTAAATGGTTCTTCCCGTGGAGCGACAGTAAGCTGCGAAGCGATGGTGAATGCGACAAGAATTTTCGAGGCCCTCGTGCAGCCAATCGGTCTGATTTGGTTGCTGAACTTGGTGGCTGGGATTTGGCTGGCATACCGGCGGAGATGGCGCGATGCGGCCTTTTGCAGCGCTGTAGCGGCTTTATTATTCGTCGTTGGAAGCACCTCTGTTCCGGTTCGCTTGCTCGATTCTCTCGAACGTCCCTACTCAGGCAAAAGGTTGGAAACCGTTCTTCCTTGCGATGCTGTCGTCCTGTTGGGTGGCACGTTGTCTGCCTCCAGCGATGGGGTTTTCCACTTCGACCTGAATGATGCCGCCGACCGAGCGATCACGGCCGCAGAATTAATTCGGCAAGGAAAAGCGCCAAACCTGGTGATCGGTGGCGGCGGCGACACAGAGAGCCCGGCTGAAAAAGGCGAATCACCCGAGGCGCGACGATTGGGAACCTGGTTTGAAACGTGGGGTCTGACGAATGCTCCAGTCACTCGTCTGAACATCTCGGCCAATACTCGTGAAGAGGCAGTGCAAGTGCTGGCGCTCGCTCAAAAAGCTAAATGGAAACGCGTCATCCTCGTGACATCGGGTTACCACATGAAGCGCGCGGAAGCTCTTTTTCAGCGACTGGGCATTCCGACGGAAACGGTAGCCTGTGATTTCATTGGACTGAATAATATCGAAAGGAAGAAACTCTTCAATCCTGTCCCCGGCTGGATCGGCTTTGAGCACCTTCATCTTTATTTGCATGAAAAGATCGGATGGTTCGTGTACCGTTGGCGGGGATGGATCGGGTAGAGCTCTCACAACGGATTTTAATGGCCTTCCAGGCCGGAAATCTTTATGGTCGGGCCGTACCGCAGCGAAATGCACGCAAACACACCATTCGTTTTTCTGACACCACGACGGACTGTAATTATGAAGTATTTGCTCTCCCTGGTTTTCGCTTTGACTATCACCTCTCCGTTTTTGGCCCGAGCTGAGACGGTCATCGAGGGCGTTTTCACCTTGCCTCCGGCAAAATCTGGCGCGGCCGCTTCGGCTCGATATCAACAGAAGTCGGGTGCTGTGGCGGCTCCGGACGCACCGTCAGCAGTCGTCTATTTGGAGGGTTCATTTCAGGTGCCGATATCCGCTCTATCGATCACGAACGAAGTGAGGCAACAAGGCTTTCAATTTATGCCGTCGCTCCTGCCCGTTCTGAAAGGGAGTTCGGTTAGGTTTCCGAATTCCGACGATGATTATCATCACGTCTTTTCGTATTCGAAGGTAAAGAAATTCGACCTGGGACGATATCGCAAAGATGAAAAGCGAGACCCCGTGATCGTCTTTGACACCGCTGGTGTTGTGAAGATTGGTTGTGAAATTCACGATCACATGTATGGCGGATTCAAGAAACCGAGTTTGGTAAGGTTGGGCGGGTGTAAGGATCGAAAAAACCGGACAAATTCGCGCTGAACTATTTTATTGGGGGCATGGCCAAACCTTTACGTCTGCCCGGAATCGAGGAACAACGCGTCCTCGATGA
>SIBE01000127.1 GCA_009695265.1 Pedosphaera sp.
AGAGTAAAACGAAATGGTTCAAGGGACGTGGATCACCGGGGGGCGAGCCGGAACATCTCCCATCCGATTGGGCTTCACCATGAGCCGTTGGCGCGACGGCTAAGAGCATCCTGCCGCGTGTTTGGAAGCAATTCTTCCACACCGTTCCCGCATTACTAAAGACCATCCGTTCACTTCCAGTTGCTCCCATCCCCCCTCATGGCGACACAGTTACTTTCAGTTGCTGGCGTTGACCTCCGCCGGAGAGGGACTCTTACCGTCCTATGGATGCTCACTCTCAGGCGCACGAGCGCGTCACTCTGTGCAAGCCGTCTGGCAGGTGCTGGAAAAAACGAACAGCTCATCGCATTCGCCGGCAGGCAGAGAATGGGCCCGAACTACCAAATAGCGTTCATCATTCAACCCTCCGGCTTGTTTTGATCTTCTCCAAGGCCTCGCGAGCCTCCGCCGAAGCGAACTCGTTCGTGTTGGAAGCCATCCCGACCAAGTTTGGAATGGCCGATGTAGCGGAACCGCCAATAGACCCAAGCGCTGCGGCAACCGACTTTCGCACTTCAGGGCTGGCATCTTTCAAGGCTCTGATTAGAGCCGGCACAGCGGCTGCGGCTGCTTGCCCTCCGCGATCCAAACTCTCGGCGGCCTTCACACGAACTCCGGAGTCTTCATCCTCCAAGGCTCGGGCTAGAGCGACGACGACGGTTTGGCTCGACGGCCGGATTTTTCCGAGGGCTTCGATCATTCCTTTTCGCACTTCAGCCAAAGGCTCACGATCCAGGGCTGCGTGGAGGCTGGGCAACGCCTCGCGAGCCAGTGGCCCCATCCCAGCAAGGGAACCTGCGGCAAAAGCCCGAACCGCGAAGCGTGAGTGTTCCAAAAGTGGAATGAGTTTTGGAACGGCTGGACGGCCAATCCCGGCCAAAGCCTGGGAAGCTTGTCGGGCGATCTGAGGAGATTTGTCGTCCAACGCTTCGACCAACGCCGACACCGCAGGAACCGCCTCAGATCCGATGCGGCTTAAGGCTAAGATCGACATTAATCGGGTGTGATGATTCGGGACTTTCATTGCTCGCACGAGTTCGGGCACCGCATCGCCTCCAATCCCGGCTAAACCAAAAGCGGCCCGCATCGAGATGTTCACATCTTCGTCCCGAAGCGCTTTGCTCAATGCAGGGAGCGCCATCTTCGCCTTGGGTCCCATGATTTCCAAAGCGCGCACCGCTCCAAATCGCAGGCGATTGGCTTCGTCGGGATCAAAGAAATGGAAGAGTCGTAGCCTGGTTTTGTCGGAGAGCCTTGGCGAGGTGACCATCAGCGGTTTTCTGAGAAGGGAATCTTTGCATCCAAGAGCCGCAGCCAAGCAAGGCACAGCTTCTTCGCCGACCTGACGAAAAACCTCTTCAGCCGCGGCGGTTGGTCCGGGGCCGTTTAATTCAAGAGCCCACGTGAGGACCGATTTTCCTTGGACTGAAGGCGGCTCGGGTCTTCGAAGCTGAACGGTCAACACGACGGCCAGGAGAGCCGCCGCAAGCAACGCCACCACGAACCACCGTCGTTTCATGGAGAGTAATTAGAAAGCGAACCGAGGTTCAAGCGGCCCAACGCCGTTAGCCTCGCGCGCAATGGCCCTGTTGCGGAATTACTTAATTCCGGCCAAACGTTCCTTCCAGACCTTGTAAAGTAAAACAGTCGCCTGCACATCTCGAAGACAATATTCAGCAATTTCGCGGAAAGAACCAGCCGCGAGGAGAGAATTCACATCCAGCCCTGTAATGCCATGGCTTTTCGGCGACTCAATGCCAAAGGCTTTGCAATAAAAGTCGAGATTGAAGCGGCGAGCAGCACCGTCGCGCCCGCTCACGCCGTAAAATGTCAGTTGCTCCGCCAGATCGCAGTGGGGTTCGATTTGATAGCGGTAACCCAACCAGTCTTTGCGCGAAATTGGGACGTTCAGAAGGGCGGATCGAAGATAGACGAACGGGACGTCGAAGCTGCGGCCATTGAACGTGGTGATGGAATCGTAGTGCTTAGCCACGTCCCAGAAAGCCGTCAGCAATTCCGCTTCATCGGAGCACGCGACGAATTCGACCGGCCCCGCTTCCTCACTATCGGGCTCAAGTTCTGACGCCGTAAAAAGAACTTGGCCGCGCGAGGTTTCGGCATTCAGCATGGCGATACAAACGGCCTGCGCGGTAAACGGGTAGAGATTCAGTTGCTGCCGAATCTCGGCCTGACGAATTTGGCGGGCCGAATCGTCAGGTAATCTTTGTGCGTCACGGAACAAATATTCCAACTGCACGTCGTCGAAATTTTCTAATGGAAGCGCGGAAGTCTCAATATCGAAAACCAATCTGGCCATGGAGAGGAGGGAAAGTGATTAGACCGGGATGGCAGTTCTGCTTCAGATAACCAGAACTCGCCATCCTGGTATTTATGAGCCAAGGGAATTACTTTTTCTTGGCTATGGGTTTTTTAGCTGCGGGTTTTTTAGCTGCGGGTTTTGTTGCTTTCTTTTTCTCGGCCACGGATTTTCACCTCCGTCCAGTTTTGCTGGTTAATGGTTGCTGTCGGCTGAATGTAGGCAAAATCTTTTTGGCTGACTAGGTTTTTTTATTTGCACTGGCGATTTCTCAGAATTTTCCCTTCGACCAGGAGAGGTTTCACCTCTACCGTTTCGTCCTTATGGCTGGTGACGCTCAACTAACTCCAATGATGGCGCAATACCGGCGCATCAAGAGCGAACTGCCCGGCGATGCGCTGTTGTTGTATCGTCTCGGTGACTTTTACGAGATGTTCTTCGAAGACGCACAGCTCGGAGCGCAGTTGCTCAATGTCGCGTTGACCAAGCGTGGCGTCGTGCCGATGTGTGGCATCCCATACCACGCGGCCAACAACTATATTGCGCGCCTGCTCAAGGCCGGTAAAAAGGTCGCGATCTGCGATCAGATGGAAGAGGCCCGACCCGGTCAATTGGTCAAACGCGAGGTGACCCAAATCCTTAGTCCGGGAACACATTTCGATGAGCGGATGCTCAATGCTGAGAGGAATAACTTCTTGGCTGCCGTTTACGCCTTAAGTGAAACGTATGGCTTGGCAGTGATTGATTTGACCACCAGCGATTTCAAGGTGACCGAGGTGGAAGATGGAACGGCTTTGCTGACCGAATTGGAAAGGTTGCGCCCTGCGGAAATTATTTTACCTGCAAACGCGACATCACTCCGTTCGCTCCTCCAAGATGGATTTCCGATTCTCAACAGCTACGAAGATTGGACTTACGGGCCTGAGACTGCTCAATTCACTCTGCGCGATCATTTCAAGGTCGGCTCCCTGGACGGCTTTGGTTTGAGGAATCGCACTGCGGCCATCGGTGCTGCTGGAGCGGTCTTGCACTATTTGATCCATCATCTCCGACGGGATGTAGCGCATCTGACGCGCCTCTCGTTTTACCAAAGGTCGGATTACCTGGTCCTTGATGGCGTCTCGCTGCGCAATTTAGAAATCCTCGAACCGCTTCACCGGGACGCTCCGCGGACAGCGTGCCTTTATGGCGCCTTGAACCGCACGGTGACGCCGATGGGCGCGCGCCGCTTGCGCGACTGGCTGACTCAGCCGCTCGCAGCGGTGGAGCCGATTCGCCAGCGTCAGGAAGCGATCGAACTTTGGATTCGAAATTCCGCCAGCCTCGACGGTTTCCGTCGGCACCTGACGGAAGTGCGGGACCTTGAGCGGACGATCAGCCGCCTGAGCGTCGGCACGGGCAACGGACGCGATCTGGTTGCTTTGCGATTGGCTTTGGAACAAATCCCAGGCCTGCGGCAGATTTTGGGGGAGATGCGCGTGCGGGCAGCTCAGCCGACTGGTGATGCTTTGGCCAAAGACATTTTTGGTGATACCCCACTAGCTGCTCAACATCTGAAGGGCGGATCGTCCGATCTGCTGACCGAGTTAGAATCGCAACTCTCGGAATTCGCAGACGTGATCGATCTTATTTTGCGAGCCATTGGGGACGAGCCGCCGTTGGCTGTTAAGGAAGGCGGCTTGATTCGAGATGGTTTTGATGCGGCTTTGGACGAACTGAGGAACGCCGGCCGCCAAGGCAAAGATTGGATCGCGAAGTTGCAACAGCAAGAAATTGAACAAACAGGGATTGCCTCATTGAAGGTGCGGTTTAATTCGGTTTTCGGCTACTACATCGAAGTGACCAAATCGAATCTCGACAAGGTCCCAGCTCATTACATCCGGAAACAAACCATAGCGAATGGCGAGCGTTTCTTCACTCCAGAGCTTAAGGAGATGGAAGGCAAAATTCTCGGCGCCGAGGAACGCAGCCTCAAGCTGGAATACGACCTATTCTTGCAAGTCCGCGAAACGGTCATCGGCCAGTTGCCACAAATCCAGCAGACCGCGCGCGCATTGGGCCAGCTGGATGTGCTCGCCTGCTTGGCCGAAACGGCTCGTCTCAACAGTTATTGCCGACCTCATGTCGCCCAAGATGGCATCCTGCAAATCGCGGAAGGACGCCATCCGGTTCTCGACCAGGCGCTGACCGAAGAGCGGTTTGTGCCCAACGATACTCAACTCGATCTGGTGACGCAGCAGATTGGTTTAATCACAGGGCCGAACATGGCGGGCAAGAGCACTTTCATTCGGCAAGTGGCTCTGCTGACACTGCTCGCTCAAACGGGTTCATTCATCCCGGCGACATCGGCTCGCATCGATCTGGTGGACCGCATTTTTACTCGCGTTGGCGCCAGCGATGATCTTTCGCGTGGCCAATCCACCTTTATGGTGGAGATGACGGAAACAGCCAACATCTTGAATAACGCGACGCGCCAGAGCTTGATTATCCTCGATGAAATTGGCCGCGGCACCAGCACCTTTGACGGCTTGAGCTTGGCTTGGTCCATCGTGGAGTATTTGCACAATCAGGTTGGGGCGAAGACTCTCTTTGCCACTCACTATCACGAGCTGACTGAATTGGCCGGACGGTTGCCGCGAGTCCAAAACTTCAATGTCGCAGTTCGAGAATGGAACGATCAAATCATTTTCCTCCGCAAGATCGTCTCGGGAGGCACTGACAAAAGCTATGGGATTCAGGTGGCCCGTCTGGCGGGCGTCCCAAAGTGTGTGCTCACGCGGGCCAAGGAAATCCTCTCGAACTTGGAAGAATCAGAACTGACGCCCGAAGGCAAAGTGCGGGTGCCGTGTCGGCATCGTGCCGAACGAGCAAGACTCCAGAAGCTGTCCCCGGCTTCTCAAATGGACCTGTTCATGGGCTAAAGAGTGGACGCTCCGCCTCGACGATCTTCCGTTCCTATCGCCTGCTTTAAAATGCTCGCCGCGCGACAGCCTAACTCAAGCGCTCTGCGGGAGGTTCTGCTCCAATGTTATTCCGATGAGAATGGTCTTGAAATTACTTCGCCGGAAGAGTTAATCAAACCTCACCTATGAAACATCTACTCAAACTTGGGCTCTTTGTATCGCTGTTTATCGTCCCTAGTGCGAACGTTTGGTCCGACGATCTCGCCAAGCTGGAAGGCAAATGGGTGGTGAAAAAGACCAACGGTGATGGACAGGCGTTTACGCAGATCGTGGAAATCAAGAAGGACAAGTTTACGCTCTCCATCGTCGGCAGCGACGGCAAGGTTCGACTCTATGCTGAGGGAGCCCTCAAACTCGCCAAGCTCGGTTCATTCAATTCGATCCAGTTCTTGAACATTAAAGCGGGAGCGTCTGAGTTAGACCTTCAGCCGATCGATGATGATCACATCTCGATCTACATGCTGGAGGAGGGTTCGTGGACCGTGGCCTCGAACTTCGATAAGGATCGAGGCGACCAGAAACCAAGCCTCGACACTTACAAGAAGGTTCAAAAGTAGGATGGCCAATCCCATGAAAAACCTTTTACCCCTCTTTTCGGCGGTGCTAGTTCTCATCCCATCGGCTTCCGCCCAAGAAAAAATCTCACTCGAAAAAGCCATTGAAGGGGCGCGGTTATTGACGAAAATTGCCGTGGCCGATGCTCCGTTCAAGACGGACCTTGATTTGGAAAATCCTTTCGCGCTCAAGGCTGGCGAGGTCAGGGTTCTCGCGATCCCGGGCAAGAGCCTTTCCAAGAAAACCCTCACTCCGGCTGACAAAGCAATCACGCCGGTTGGTCAGTTGTGGATGATGAAAGCCACGCCAGCGCGTGATGGCAAAGTGCTCGCGACGGACAAACTGCGGTGGGTCACCGTTAAGGACCAGGACAACGACATGAAGGTCCAGCTTTATTTTCTGGGTTCGAAGAAGAATGACAAGGGCGGTTTGGATCTCGTCATATTATGGCAAGGAGAAGGAACCATTGCTGCGAGTGGAGATGGAAAAAATGAACACGGCTCAAGAATTCCCGATTGAGTTAAAGGGAAAAAAGCGTGACGACGACTCTGGAATGCTCTCTTTAAATATCCTGGGGGAATACAAGGCGGAGTTGCTGCTGATGAAACAGGAGGACTAAACACTCAGGGCCTTTGAGCCGAACGGCGACGCCTTACTTGGAGCCATTTCAAGGCTCGGTGAGAAGCTCTCGGATGTGAGCCAAGCTGGTCCCGCAAGTAGGCTTTCATACTGCCGTGAGGATGGACTGCTGGGGTGCATTTGAAGGCCGAAATGAAGGGTTGAGCGTTCGATCTACCCCCTCTAGAATTGATCATGGACAAATCGCTGATAAAGTTTCCGCCCTTTAGCTTAACTCGGTTGTTAGGAACGGTGTTCTCGCCGCAGGCCGGAGAGCGGATTGCCATTTTGATCGATTTACCTGATCCGCACGAGGTAAAAGACTTCGCATTTCTTAAAAATGATGCGCTCACGATTCAACGCTATGCGCACGACGTCTTCTACCAAGGCCTGAAGAATGGCGGTCTGGCGGACTTGAAACTGGAGTGCGGTGATTTGTTCGCCTATCAGATCACCGGAGGCAGTAATCTTAATTTGCCGGATACTGGAGTTGATCCGGTCGGCCGCACGGTGACACTCGAGAAAGATATTTACCCTCGGTTTAATATTATTCTGTGCATCTCAACCTTCTCAGCCACCGCGCCTCTCACCGTCTTCGCCAAGCGTTTTGGTTTTCGTGGAGCGACTTTGCATGGACTTAACGAAATCATTTTGCGAACCGGCCTTTCCGTGGATTACAACGAAGTCAGCCGTCAGGCGGAGAAGTTACGACAAGGATTGACCCGCGCAGACCATTTCGAAATTGATTTCGAAGTCGCGGGCACGAAACAAACGCTCAAGCTCTTCTGTGGCGGACAGGAGGCACAGAAAAGCCACGGCATTTGTCGTGGTGAAACACCGGACGTGGCAAATCTGCCGGCTGGCGAGGTCTATTTTGTCCCAAAGAGCGCTGGGGGCGCTTTTCCTATGCGCTACGAGGATGGCACGCTCGGCATCATGGAAGTGGCTAACGGCCGTATTACCAAGACGACGCTCTTGATGGGAGATCCATCTGTCACCTCTGCGCACAATCGGAAGCTGGCAACTGATCCGGTGACCGGCGAACTGGGCGAACTGGGGTTCGGGACCCAAGATCTCCCTGCGTCAGGTCGTGATATTCAGGATGAAAAGATTTTAGGAACGTTTCACGTCGCGACCGGTCGGAGCGATCACTTGGGCGGACCGCTGACTCCCGAGAGCTTTCTTGATGCGCGAAATGCGACGCACGACGACATCTTATTCTCACCGACCAAGACACCAGAAATCCTCGTCCCTGAAGTGCGGATGTATCGAGACGGCGAAGTAAAGGTGGTGCTCCAAAACTATCAGCCGAGCGATTACCTTCGAAAACTCATCGCGCCTTGAGCAGCAACTTTTACGAGTCCGAAAGAGCCGTGGCGGAATATCTTCTCTTCCACTACGGATCACCGGAGCAGGTGTTGCCCTATCAGTTCGGACCAACCGACTCGCTCCACTTTCCTGTGCGATGCGTGAATGAATGCCTGGAGAAAATGCGCTTAACGCCGGATGCGCGAGCGCTCGACCTCGGTTGCGCAGTGGGAAGATCGACATTCGAGCTGGCTCGCTATTGTCGTCAGGTCGTTGGCCTTGATTATTCACCCCGCTTCATAGAGACGGCGCGCTCGTTGCAGAAGACTGGCACGCTCGATTTTCGATTCGCAGATGAAGGCTCATTGATGAAACCCGGCACGGCCAAAGTGCCTGATGAGATCGACCGATCGAGAGTCATCTTCGAACAAGGCAATGCCCTAAAACTACCGGAGGCGCTAGGACTCTTTGACGTGGTGTTGATGGCAAATCTGATCGATCGCTTGAGCGATCCTCGGTGTTGCCTGCGACGGCTGCCGAGTTTGGTGAAGTCGGGAGGCCAACTGATCATCGCTTCCCCTTACACATGGTTGGAAGAATACACCCCACGAGAAAATTGGCTCGGAGGATTCGAGAGAAACTCCAAACAGATCAAAACCTTGGACTCGCTGAGAGATCTGCTAGCTCCGGATTTTAGTCTTTCCTTCTGCAAGGACTTGCCGTTCCTGATCCGAGAGCACGCCCGCAAATTCCAGTGGAGCATCGCCGAGGCGAGCGTATGGGTAAGGAAGTGAGGAGGCAACGGGTGGGCGTCTCGCACCAGAGGTCTAATCACCGCTGGCATCCCATCGTCTCGCGGAAGGAGTTTCTTACCGCATCTTCAAAATTGTCGCAAAGATGGGGCTTAACAGTTATTAACTTCCCATGAAATTTCTGGTGGGTTTGAATTTAGCGTGCGCCTCTTTACGGTGGATTAGCTGCCTTCTCGCAGCGGTAGGGTTCTGGCTGATTTGCTCGATGGTAGGCTGCTCTCCAAAGCCTCGAACCACGCTCATCGTCGGGATGGAACTGGCCTATCCACCGTTCGAGATGACCGATGAACAGGGCCATCCCAAGGGAGTGAGCGTCGAACTCGCATACGCGCTTGGCAAATTCCTGCACCGTGAAGTGGAGATCCAAAATTTTCCTTTCGATGGATTGATCCCCTCCCTGAAGACGGGCAAGATTGACCTAATCATTTCTTCGATGACAGCGACATCCGAGCGCGCGCTATCGATCGATTTTTCCGAGGCTTACCTGAGGACCGGCCTCTGTCTGCTGACCGGAACAAATTCGACGGTCCGATCTATTCAAGACCTGGATCAATCCAAAAGGGTTTTGGCGGTGAAGAAAGGAACCACGGGACACAGCTACGCGGTCGAGAAGATCAAGCACGCAACAGTGCTGGTGTTGGACAAGGAAGCTGCTTGTGTGTTGGAAGTAGTTCAAGGGAAAGCCGACGCCTTTATTTACGATCAAATGTCCATCTTTAAGAATTGGCAACGTCATCAAGAAACAACACAGCCGCTCCTGAAACCTTTCCAGGAGGAATCATGGGCGATGGGAATTCGCAAGGGGAACTCGGAGTTGCGTCAGCAGGTGAATCAGTTTTTGACGGACTTCCGAGCAAAAAAAGGGTTCGACGCGTTGGCCGACCGTTACTTGAAAGAGCAAAAAGAAGCTTTCAGGCAAATGGGGTATCCATTCTACTTCTGAACGTGCGCTTTCTCCGAGTGTTCATTGCGCCAGTTAACTCCCTCCGCGCGCCGCTGACCTGGCCGGTGCGAACGTTGAATTTTTTGATCGCGTTCTCACTGATCGCTCTTCTCTTTTACTTCTCCTTTAGCCAACTGAATTACCATTGGAGCTGGGTGTCCGTGTTCAAATACCGTCAGAAATTCCTCCAAGGATGGCTGACAACGGTTCTAATTTCAGTTGCAGCCCTTGGTTTAAGCACGATGCTGGGCCTTTGCTTCGCCCTGGCGCAGCGGAGCCGTTTTCTGCCGTTGTATTACTTCAGCAAGATTTACGTCGAAGTCGTCCGCGGAACACCATTACTGGTTCAGATATTGATCTTTTTCTATGTTGTAGCCGACGCATTTCACGTGGGGAATCGCTATTTGGTCGGCGTTCTCACTCTCGCTTTTTTTAGCGGCGCTTACATCTCAGAAGTAATCCGCGCTGGCATTGAGAGCGTCGGAAGATCGCAACTGGAATCAGCGCAAGCGATCGGTTTGACACGCTCCCAGACCTATCGTTATGTGATCTTTCCTCAAGCACTGCGCCAAACGCTTCCGCCACTTGCCGGTCAGTTTGTCTCTTTGATTAAGGACTCTTCCCTGCTCTCGATCATTGCCATCAGCGAACTCACCTTAAATGCTCAAGAGGTCAACGCCTACACCTTCAGCACGCTGGAGAGCTACATCCCGCTGGCCGCAGGTTATCTGGTGCTGACTCTGCCAATCTCCCTTTGGACGCGTTACCTGGAAAAGCGACATCGGTATGAAACGTGAGCAGTTCACCCGATGGGCGAGGCGCTTAAAAGTTCGAACGCGTGACGATGAAACAAACTGACCCACTCACCGTTTAACGAGCGGCGCTTTCACGGCTCAGCGCACAACGATGAATGAAAATCAGCCTTCACAGATTATCAAAAGCTTTTGGGGAACATCTCGCCCTCGACTGCGTGTCCTTGGCCCTGGAGAAAGTGCGCACGTTGGTGTTGATTGGCCCTTCCGGTGGTGGAAAGTCCACCTTGCTTCGAATCATCGCAGGTTTGGAATATCCGGATTCAGGTGAAATAGCCATCAATGATCAAGACGTCGTCTTTGAGGAAAAGGCCCTACTCAAACATCGGCGAACGATTGGAACGGTCTTCCAGGCGTTTAACCTCTTTCCCCATCTGTCCGCGTTGCAAAACATAACGCTGCCCCTGGAAAAAGTACACGGTTATTCGCAAGCCGCGGCGGCGGAAATCGCGCGTCAACTGCTGGTTCGTTTCCAGCTCGATAGCCATGCGATGAAGAAACCGGCCGAATTGTCCGGCGGTCAACGCCAGCGCGTGGCGATCGCACGGGCGATCTCGATCAAACCGCGCTTGCTGCTGTTTGATGAGCCAACGTCGGCGCTGGATCCCGAGATGACTGCGGAGGTTCTCGACATGATTACAGAGCTGCGCGACGAAGGACGTGATTTTATTCTGGTCACTCATGAAATGGGTTTCGCGCGCCGGGTCGCGGACCAAGTTGCGCTGCTGGCGGAAGGTCGGATTATCGAAGTGGGGCCAGTGCAACAGATTTTTGAAAGCGCTGCCAACCTGAAAACACGAGAGTTTTTTACCAAAGTACTGAAGTATTGAGATCTCAGACTGATCGCTAACACATCACTTGGCTCCGTCCACGATCTGGCAAAGCATCACTTCACAGTTGCGCCCGGCGCGTTTTAGGTATTGATCGATAAGGCTCTGACTGAACCTCCTGACCCCCGATTGCTTCACAAGATTAATCGTCGCTCCACCAAAACCTCCTCCTGTGAGCCGAGCGCCGACGCAATCCGGATGCGAACGGGCGATCTCCACCAGCAAATCCAGCTCAGCACAACTATTCTTGA
Organism: Pedosphaera sp.; assembly: GCA_009695265.1. Taxonomy (GTDB): domain Bacteria; phylum Verrucomicrobiota; class Verrucomicrobiia; order Limisphaerales; family SIBE01; genus SIBE01. Next base: position 11,449 of record SIBE01000127.1, read on the forward strand.
AGAAATCCCGGGAGCTTTCATGGCTTTGAAACATGTATTGCCCAAACTGCTCAATATCTCCTTCGCGCAAAGCTCGTTCGCCAAAAATCACTCGCTGATTCTCGCCAATGATGTGATAGGCGCATTCGTAGTCGCGCTGGCTCATCTTAGGTTTACTCGCCGTCAACTGCTTAAGGTCCACGGATCTCAATGCTTTGACACCGATCGCGCTGGCAGCCGATTCGCAATGCCTACGCAGTGCATTATATTCGCCTGCCGCCAATTCGTGTTTTACTCCTGAATCACAAACAACGACCGACATTCCAGGTGCCATGGCCTCGTGTTCGACAGTGAGATGAAGGCAATCCATTTGGATGACGTGGGATGCTTTTCCAAAAAGGCTCGAAACTTGGTCCAACAAGCCGCAATTCACCCCGACAAATTGGCTTTCCGCCGCCTGGCAGAGCTTCGCTATCGCCATCTTCGTTACCTTATCGAGGGTGCTCTGTTCGCCTTTGGAACCATCACGGGGCAGCATCCTGAAACCCGTCCCGGAAATTCTATACGGATGCAATTGGCGAATGATTAAGGCTGTCGCAATCTCCAACGCCGCAGAACTGCTCATGCCTGCGCCCAAGGGAATCGTGCCATGAATTGCTGCATTGAACCCAGTAAAGCGCACACCACGGTCTCGCAGTTGAAGCAAAACGCCTTTCACGTAATTGGCCCAAGGGGCATCCGGATTCTTCTCGAATCGATCGGAAGAGAATTTTTCACGTTCCTTGAAAGCCGTCGAGCTGAGTTCGATCTTACCGTCCTGACGATGGGCGGCGGCGACGTAGATGTATTTATCCACTGCCAGCGACATGACGAAGCCCTCATTGTAGTCCGTGTGATTGCCCAGCAGCTCAAGGCGTCCAGGAGCTTGAACGAGGCAAGTGGGAGACGAACCGAATTGTTGCCTGAAGAACTCCTTGATCTCTTGCATCAGAAACC
>SIBE01000128.1 GCA_009695265.1 Pedosphaera sp.
TGAAAATGAAGCTACCCGATCAGCCACCACCCCGCCTGAGCACAGAAAAAACGCTGATGAACTGAACTCGGAGTTCAAAAAATGTAGTGAAGACCTTTGCCGATGAATTTCAAAAATTCCGAGGAAATCCTCGGGTCGCCAGAAAAAAATGTCCCAGTGTAGAAAGTTGGGTTAAGGTTTTTTGATGAGAGTCCGGTCTGAGGTCCACGGTGCTTTGCAGGACTTGCCTGACCAAAGCCCGGCCCTCGTCTTCCCGCTTGAGCTTCTCCCGCACGATATGCACCAGAGCGGTCTCGGCCCGGTAAGCAATGAGCTTGATGGTATCGACAAAGTGTTTTTTGGCCGTGCTGAGTTGGCTGAACTTGTCCTTTTCCGGCAGATCCTTCAGCAAAACATGTTTGGGAGTCTCTTTGCGGCTGGGGACCAGTTTGTCCAACTCCTCTTTTCGCGTTTGAATGCTCTGCAGCAATTTGCCTTTCTTGAGCTCGTAATCCTCTATTTCTTGCGCGTCGGGTTTCTCCGGCAAGCTCAGCGCCCCAAATTGGCTATGGTCCCGCGCCAGCTGGCCCCGCTGGCTGCGGATCTGGCTATCCAACCGCCGACAGGCCGGGTTGACCAGGCGAGTGGTGTCAGGAAGCGGCTCAATCCCATACTCCACCAACCGGTCTAAGGAGTAGTGCTCCTGCATGTATTTGAAAAAGTTTTCCTGACACCATCTGGCAAACATTCCCACGGCTACCGTATCCAGATGATTGATGTAATCGCTGGCCAAAATCGAAGTTTGATGCCCTCGCTCATCCCGATGCCGCACCTCCCGCACCCACAAGCCATTGCTCAAACAAATCCCTCGCTCCGCCATATCCAACTTCACCATTTCGCCATTGATCAGCCGAACTTCTCGCCGGGCGAATTCTTCGGCCGACCAATCCGGGCCCGGAAATTTGTGATACGAAATGACCGCAATGCGCTCGGCTTTCATCTCGGCCATAAACTGTGGCGAGTAACCTTCCCGATCAAAGATGACGGTAAAGCGGTGCCGCCGCGGGCTGGCCTCCAACTCTGCGGAGCTCGGCTGATTAGGCACCTCCGCTTTGAGCCGGGGAATAATTTCCTGGCGCAAGACCTCCAACAGTCCCGGATCCACCGCTTTGGTCACCACAAAAAACGGCTGTCCATCCATCGCATTGACCCAGTAATCGGTTGTTCCCCGCAAGCAGAGCCGCTCCCGGCTGACGTAACGGCGAGGCAATTTGGTCAACTGCCCGTGATACACCCGCACATGGCCGTCAATGTAAAGAGTGCCGGCTGCTTCCGGTGAACCCGCCATCCATTCCTGGGAAAGGGTCCTGCTCCATTGACCAGTCCGTTCTGCATCCCGGCACAGAAGACCGATTTTTTCACGCAGCGTCTTGACTTCCGGCATCCGATCCAGCCCTAGAATCTTGCCCCACTCTCCGGGAGCCTCATAACGCATGGCCTCCAGCGAGCCAATCCGGGCCAGAGCTAAAAAGGCCAGCACCAAAAAGATCGTTTCGATAGGATAAAACCCATTGGGCAGAGAGAAGGTCGATCGGGTGTGCCGCAACAGTCCGAAACCCAGCAACGCAGGCAACGCACACAGCACTCCGCCCAGGGGCACATCGTCCACCAACTCAAAGGCCACGGGCGCAGACTCCAGCAAACCCATCGCGGCCAAAAGCCGCTCGCAACTCCGTGTCGTCGCCACTCCCATGGAAGCTTGCTGGTCGGCCGCACTCCGCTGGCTCTTGGTCGTGGCCGTGGTCTCGCACGGCTCGGCCGGGGAGATCTCTACTTCAGAGGCGTCCTTTTTTTTGATGCCTGCAGCCGGCCGCTCGCAATGGCCTTATGCAAGGTGGTGGCCAACACTCCCAACTCCGCGCTGAGGGCAGGCACTCACCACCCTTGGTCTAGCAGCCCTTGGGCTTGCTGCAAACGCTCGGGGTTGAGTTTGCCCCCTTGGCGTTTGGCTGGCGCATGGTAAAACGCCTTCGATCCTCGTTCTCGGAACTTCTTCACGCAGCGCTTGATCGCCGTGAGGGAGAGGCCAAAGGTTTTGGCGATTTGCACCTGACTGGCCGTCCCATTGACGATCAGTTGCGTGGTGAACATCCGAAACGTGGCCAAGTCATCCTGCTCATGAGTGAAGACCGGTAACTGTCCGTTGAAATAAACCACCTGCTCACCACGGCGTTCGAAAGCCAGTTCCGGCGTGATCAGAGAGGTCCCTTCTGGAAAAATCGGCAATTGCGCTTGCGGCATGGCCAATCTTTGGACGCAATTTCATCGAAAGCAAGCGATCCGTTTCCAGCTCTTCACACCCAACTCAGGGTCATCCTTTTTCCACCACCCCATTCCTCCTCCCGCTACATGTCAGGAGTTCTGAGACTATGGTTTGACCCCTACGTCGGCTCTCGGGCTGGTTATTTGGACCTGAGCTCGGGACGGAGCAAAAACTTTCCGCAAGGGACTTCGAGTTGAGGGAGCGGAGGCGGCGAGCGAGTTATCGAGGGGACATTTCTATAGAGTTTTGACACAGTTTTTTGCCGAAAGAAATCCGAAAAATCCCTCCAACTCTCGCTCTCTCGCAATATCTTTTCCACCGTTTTCCAGAACGCCCTTCCTGGGCTTTAAAAGCAACGCGCACAGCACAGGGGCTCTACCGACACTCCAGGCCTCGTTCAACCATGGATAGCTTCGGGCTCCGCTTCGCTCCTGCCAAAGCTATCCGTTCTTCGTTCGTCGGCGTGGACTTCATCGCGTGGAGTTCTTGCCGCGCAAGCCTCTCTCCCATTCGTAGCGAATTGTCACCGCCTGCGCCCACCAGTCGCTCAGGCCGTGCTTTTCCCGGAGATACTTTGCTGCCTGTGTGTGGCCGCTCTCCTTCAAATCAAACTTGTCCAAGATCTTGAACCAGTCCTTCCACACCTTGTCGGTCTTGGCCCGGACGGCATCATCACCGATTTTCTGAAAGATTGTTTTTTTCACAGGCGTGTTTCCTTTCGATGGTTTTCGTTTCTTCTGACGTGTGGATATCCCCTAGACTCTATGCTTGGCAAGAGGCCACGATGTGTGCCGGATTGCGGTTGCAAGCGTAGGTTATCGGCGTGTGCTGATCTATCCACAGGTTTAAAGGCATCGATGTGATCTGTGCCGACCTTAAACAAAATACGAGAGCAAGCACCCATGGAAAAATATTTTCAGTCGGTTTGGATGTTCACAAGGAATCAAACCTCGAAACGAGCTTCCCTCAGAATAGTTCGTACAAACAACCTGAAGGTGAAAGGTTTTATGGACCATGGCCGTGGCGCTTATTGGAAACAGTTTTGAGCGAAACAGGCGGAAACAAAATGCGTCTTGGTCGGAGGCCGCGATCGCATTCAGTTTTCGGTGGCACCCGCGCGGGGAGACTGGTTAACTGTCTCCCATGACATTACCACGCCTTCGCCAGTCCATCCTCCGTCTCGCGGCTGCACTGATTGCGCTAGTCTGCGGGGAACTCGTCACTTTGCATGCCGCGCCCGTCCGCGTGCTTGTCTGGGACGAGCAGCAGCCTGCGCAAAAGCAGGCTTACACCAACTTTCTCGGCAACGAAATCGCCGCCCATCTGCGCGCGCAGCCCGGCTTCATCGTTTCCTCCACCCGGCTTGACGATCCTCAACAGGGACTCGCCCCCGCCGCCCTCGATGCTTGCGATGTGCTCGTCTGGTGGGGCCACGTCCGCAATGGCGCGGTCACCGCCGATATGGGGAGGGAAATTGTCCGCCGCATTAAGTCGGGCCAGCTCTCCCTCCTGGCTCTGCACTCAGCGCATTGGGCGACGCCCTTCGTGGAGGCGATGAACGAGCGTGCCCGGGAGGATGCACTGAAGACATTGCCGGTCGCGGAGCGCGCCCGGGCCATCTTGATCGAGACGAACTTGTTTCAAAACTTTCGCACCCCACCCAGTTACACCGAACGCCTCACCCCTTCCGCCATCTACCGCCGCCCGCCGCAAGGCCCTGTCGAGATCCGCCTCACGCTGCCGAACTGCTGCTTCCCCGCCTTTCGTGGGGATGGCCAACCGAGCGTGCTGCGCGTGCTGCTGCCCGATCATCCGATCGCCCGCGGTGTGCCTCGCGAATTTTCCATACCGCAGACTGAGATGTACGACGAGCCGTTCCATGTTCCGCCGCCGGATGCTGTCGTGCTCGAAGAACACTGGGACCGCGGCGAGTGGTTCCGTAGCGGCAGTGTGTGGAGCGTGGGGCATGGGAAAGTCTTTTACTTTCGTCCGGGTCACGAAACCTATCCCGTGTTCAAAGACCCGAATGTTTTGCGCGTCATCGAGAATGCAGTGCGGTGGCTTGGTGAGAAAAAGTGACGCCGCCGAGACATTCAATCATAGCCAACGCCGACTATTTTCAGAGCCACTGCGCTCGCCGCAAGTTTGATCCCGACGGAATGCTCAAGCTCCGCATTGAGCGGTGCTATGGCGCTGGGCGAAAGCCAAATCACGCAGCCCTGGTCCAGATCCTCCTCATCCACCCGACGATTCGATAGGTCGATTCGATAGGTCGATTCGATAGGTCGATTCGATAGGTCGATTCGCCACCATCGGATTCGCGAACGGTGACCGTGGCTCCAAAGCGAACGCGACTGTCGCTCACCCCAGAGCGGTAAGGCACCACCAAGCGACGCATGTGCATCGACCGCTATTTGTTTGATGCGGTTAAGTCGTCCTAGCGCGTTTGAACGCCGACGCCACCATCCTGAAGAGCCGAGGAGGAGGTGTTGAAATCTGATTCACCTGCCTTTGTTTGAGATAGTGTAAGGTAATCCGGTCTTTCGCGAGCACGCGCGCAGCTAGGATGCTGACAGTCGATTTCCCGGCCGAGATTTGGTGTGGATTTAGGGAAGCTCGTGCCCGCGAGAGTCTTCATTGGATGGTGCCACCGCCGGGAAGTTTTCTTGTGCCAACGCCTATGGATGGCTATGCTGAGGTCCGCTGTGAAAAAGCGAACTCCTATTAGCTGACCACGCCCATGACTCTTCGCACGAATTCTCCCATCGCCATGAACCGTCGCCACTGGATCGCCTCGATGGCGGGCGGAGCGGCTGCCGAGGCGGCATTTTCCGAACATCTGTGGGCCGCGGACAACCCAGGCGTGAGGGTGGAGGATCGGAGCAGTTCGATCCGCATCACGAAGCTGACCGCAACGCCGGCGGGGCGGAAAGTATTCATCAAGATCGAGACGAATCACGCTGTGACTGGTTGGGGGGAGATCGATCAACTGGATCCGAACGTGGCGGCGATGCTCGTGCGTTCCCTTTTCGAACTGCTCGACGGCGAGAACCCGACGCGCATCGAACATTTATGGCAGAAGATTTACCGATCGCACCGCGATATACGGGGCGGATCGTTCATGGTTCACACGATTGCGGGCATCGACATGGCGCTGTGGGACATCGCGGGGAAGTTGTGGGGCGTGCCGGTATACCGGTTGCTTGGCGGACCGTCGCGGGACAAGGTCTGGGTGTATCCGTCGCTGAGGGCGACGAAGGTGGGTGCCGGGCCGATGCCGTTCTCCGGAAGTCCGCAGCAGATCGAGCGGCTCGTGGCGTCGATTGCGAGCGGGAGGAAGCAGGTGGGGCCAGACGGGATCGTGATGTTCGACGCGCACTGCGCGCTGCCGCCGCCGATACTGTTGCAGTTCGCCGCCGCAGTGAAGGCGTACGAGATTACTTACATCGAGGAACCGGCCGTGCCGGGGAACATCGAGGTTTTCAAGCGGCTGAAACAGCAGATCAGCATCCCATTCGCCGTCGGCGAACAGGCGCGCACGATTTGGGACGTGGTGCCCTACCTGGAGGCGGGAATCGCCGACTTCATGCAAGTGGACTGCGCGCACACTGGCGGTATGTCGCAATTGCGGAAGATCGCCACGCTCGCCGAAGCGTATCAGGTGCCGCTCACGCCGCATTGCGTGACGACCGATCTAGGGATGACCGCGAGCCTGCATGTGAGCGCGTCCGTCCCGCTATTTTTCATCCACGAATATTATCCGAGCATCACGCCGAAGGGTTTGATCGACAAGGGATGGGAGGTGGACAAGGACGGCTACGCTTCGCTCCCGACGCGCCCTGGGCTGGGGTGCAGCATCGACGAAGCCCGCCTCGCGGAAGTGGCCAGGCAGCCAATCGTTCCTGAGTGGCCCAAGCACGGACGGCACCCGGATGGGTCGATTGCGGATTATTGAACCAGAGCCCGGCATCCGCGGGAGCGCGCGACTTGAGCATCGGCGTTGCTCCGCGCCGAAATCGTCGAAAACGTCCTTGGTCCCTTCCTCGCCCGCGATGAGTAGTGCGCTTCATCGGTCAGGACAATCACGTCGGGTCGGTCGCAGAGCAAGGGCATCACCTCTCCGTTCGTAGCAGCCGACGTGAGTCGGTTCGCTACCTTCCCGCTTGCCGGAGGAGCTTGAGCCAACTCACGTCGGCTGCTACGGGATTTAGATTCACAGTTTCGCTCGCTTGAGTGAGAAATGTTCAGGCTAGGAGGCGCGTCGCGTTACCATCGCCTTGGCTGCCGCAGACCCAATTTCATGCGATGTAATCGGATGATCAGTTCGAGCGGGGCGGGGGAAAGACTTCAAAGTGCGCCTTCCATCCCAGATTGGCCGCGACAGCGCGGGGGAAGTCCCAACCGCGATCACCCGACTGATGCAGATGAACAGTGGCTTGTTCCGCGGCAAGGGCAGCGGCTTGAGGAATATCCAGGATGCGCAGAACGTTCAAGTAATCGGGGCCTTCGCGATGAGAGTTCGGCAGTTGAAATAAGGCAAGACGGCTGAGGTTGGATTCGAACAGTGAAGCGTAAAGACAATTGACACCCATCTCGCCTTTCCCCCTCAGCTCGATTGGAATATTTTTCATTCCTTCCACGGAGCGCGCCGCTTGAATGGCGCGCCGAATATCCCACACTCGCATGCTGTCTAGAGTCTCGCCGAGGAGCATGAAGCGTCGGCGAATTTGGATCTTCTTTCGTTCGGTTTGATCCCAAGCGGTCGGCCCGATCCCGCGCGGCGCCACCCAGGCCAGCGCAACACGATTTGCTTTCAACTCTTCCTTGAATCCCGAGAAACTGTTTGTCGGCTTTCCGAGATTGGAACTGACCGCGGAAGATGTGAGTTGGTCGATTTCCTGTTTCGTCAAACTGGCGAAGCTCGAGCGCAGAATGCCGGCCCAGGCTGCCCAATCACCTTCATCCATGACATTGAGGACCAGGCTCTCGGGTTGCTCCTTTCGGGAGCTTTTCAGGAGATAAAGAGTCAGGCCAACGTTCGTCTGGCTGGTGTATTCATATGCCTCGATGCGAAGGGTGTCCTCGTCCACCGAGACAAGCTGCTTGAGAGCCAGTGGAATCGGTTCCTTAGGCCAGCCACGAAAGACCTTTTCCGTCAGCGCGGTTTTCCAGGCGTTGCGTTGCGCTGCCCATTCGGAAAGAGATGTCGGCGCGGCAGGCTTCGGAGCAAGCGGGACGAAAGTTTCGTGAATTTTGCTGGTCCGTTCGTCCGATGGGAGCTTTTCAAATACCTTTAAGTCCTGCGGCTTAAAAAGGTGTTTGGCGGCCATTTCGATGATTGGGTCTTCGCCTTTGAGGTGCCGATTGAACCAGCGGAAAACGGGCACTTGCAAATCCTGCGTGTCCTTATGTGGGCCCTCTGTGATCAGCAGACCGAGAGCGTTGGTGGCGCCGTAAAGCTTATAGATTTTGGCTACCTTGGCGTGGATCCGACCGACACCATCCAAGGGAAAGATCGAGTCCTTATCCGAGTTGCAGATCAACAAGGGTCTGGGCGCGGCCATTGCAGCGACCATTGAGTAATCCCATCGATATGTATTTACCATGAACATGCAATCACAGTGGCCTTCCACCGCGCCATCCACGACGTGGTTCTGCAGATCTGTGATCCCTGCGACCGGAGCGGAGGCTTTGATGCGATCATCCAGAGCGGTCACCCACCAGCTATAGGCGCCGCCGCCAGAACGGCCGGTCGCTCCCAGTCGGTTGGGATCGACCTCGGGTCGCGATTGCAAATAGTCGAGCGCGCGGATGCTATTCCAAGCCTCTACTCCGGCAGGGCTGTAGCCGCGCGAGTTCCACCACCACATTCCTTCGCGATAGGTGCCATGATGAATCCCCTCGATTTCTCCGAGCTCGATTGTATCGATGACGAGACAAACGTATCCGTTGCGAGCGAACCAAGTCGCGTGATGCTCGTAGGCAGTTTTGTTGCCGTAGCTGACGCCGTTTGTCGCCACGCGCGCATGGCCGCAGAGGTAGAGGATCGCCGGGGCCGGTTTGTCCAATTTCTTTGGCAAGTAAAGATTGGCTGTCACGTAAAGACCCGGCATGGATTGGAAATGCAAGTTCTCGACGCTGAACAGTTCGTGGTCGATCTTGCGCGTGACAACAGGCTTCAAGTCCGTTCGATCGGGCAAGGGAGCCAAGCTCAGCATCTCGAACAACTCCTGGCGGTAATCCTCTTTCTTAGCTTTCCAATCGTCGAGGGTTTTGATGTCGGCCAGAGCGCGATTGGACAATGCCGTTGTCTCGGCTTTGAAATACTCGGCGAGGACCTGATCGCCGCGCGCAGGCTTGGATGAAGGCGTGGCCGCGACGGAAACAAGAGGCAATGCGAATGCGGCTAAAACCATCAAAGCCCGGAGGGAAGCAAGGTAGATGTTCATGAGTGTGTTTCAAAGGATGCGACCTTGCCCAAGGTCTCGCAAGACTTTTGACCCGTTCCGATCGAGAGCATTTCGTTTGGCAAGAGGTCAGCCCTAGCCTGAACAGTTCACATTCAAGCCGGGCAATAGGATACAATCGGATACTTCGTGTCGGACAATTTGCGGTTAGTCTTAGCCAACCGATGTAAAGCAAGACACAGAAGCTCTCGCCATAGTAAAAGCGCCGAAAAAGTATCGGACTAACAATAGCAATAACGAAAGGCAAAGACTCTATGCAGCAACCAAAGACAGATCCCGTTCCGCCATCCTCGGTCGCACTGGATTTAGCTGACCAGAAAGCCAACGAAGTATTCGTGGTGGGTTCGTTTAATGATTGGCGTCCGGGTGCTACTCCGATGATGGCATTGGGCGAGGGAATGTGGGGCACGCGGCTGTCCTTAAGCCCGGGACGATATGAATATCAGTTTCTGGTGGACGGCCGACCGATTCCCGATCCGACCGTGCAGGAATCCGTCCTCAATCCGGAAGGAGTGCCTAGCTCCGTCCTGGTGGTCACTCCGTAATGCGGAGGATAGGACAGTGGCGCGGACAGCGGCCGTTGGCACAACAGTTGGCGACGAACGTTGAAGCATCGTGAACCGCGTGCTCAGATGCGCGTGCTTGAATCGCACTGACTGCTGGCCGGAGAACGAACGCCTCGTGAGTTAAATGTTCAACAACCGATCATGATCGCCATACGAAACCTTTTGAAACCGATTGCCAAGGCCAGCGATCAACCCGTGGGCGCCGCGTGCAGGATATGGGCAGCGGCGGCTTGGCGGCTTCTGCGGGCCAAACTGGTTGTTTCTGGCACGGTCGGAGCCGTTTTGCTGTTGCTTCTGTTTCTGGTAGCTCGGAAACAGACGGAAGATAGGCCGTCCCATCCAGGCTACTACCCGGTCAAGCGCAGCGATTTTTTGATCTCGATTGTCGAGGGTGGAACGATCAAAGCCGTACATGAAGAAACTGTTCGGTCGCAGCTCGAGGGTGTCGCGCGGATCATTAGCATAGTTCCCGAAGGCACCTTTGTGAAAAAAGGTGAGTTACTCGTCGAGCTCGACTCCTCCGATTTGCGCGAGCGCATCGGGAGTCAGGAGGTGGTTTACCAGAACGCGCATTTTGCGGCCTTGCAGTCGAAGGAATATCTGTCGATTCAAAAAAGTGTGGCAGACAGCAACATCAGAGAGGCTGAACTCAAACTCGAATTTGCCGGGACTGATCTCCAGAAATACAAGGAGGGCGACTGGCCTCAACTGAAAAAGAATTCCGAGACTAAGATCAGGATCACCAAGATGGAGCTGGGACGCACTCAGGACCGGCTGAATTGGACGCAGCAGTTACACAAGAAAGGCTATGCCTCACGCTCCGAACTGGAAGTGGACAGCCTCGCTGTCGAGAAAGCCGAGATCGGAGTCGAGCAATCCCAGGAGGAGTTGCGCCTGTTGGAAAAGTTCGATTATCCAAAAAAAGTTCGCCAGCTTGAAGCTGCTTTGGAGCAATTCGAAAAAGAGCTGGGTCGAATCAGGCAGCGCTCCGCTGCCCAAGTCGCCCAAGCCGAGGCTGATCTTCAAGCTAAGACCACTGGTTTGGAACTGCAGGAAACGCGACTGAACCAGCAGAAAGCGCAGTTGGAATTCACCAAGATTCATGCCCCGGAAGCCGGTCTGGTCGTTTACGCATCGAGCAGCAATCCGGGCAGCGGCGTCTTAATTGAGGAAGGCGCCAGCATCCGCCAGAAACAGGACATCATTAAATTGCCCGATATCACCCAGATGATGGTCGAAGTCCGGGTTCACGAGTCGCACGTCCAGAAAATCAGGCCGGGTCTAACGGCGTACGTGACGATCGATTCATTGCCGGATGAGCAGTTTAAAGGTTCGATCCGCAAAGTTGCCGTTCTTCCCGACTCCACCAGCCGGTTCTTCAACCCGAATCTCAAGGTCTATACGACCGAGGTTGTCATCGAGGACAATCTCCCGGACTTGAAGCCAGGCATCTCAGGTCGCGCCGAAATTATTATCACCAACTTAACCGATGTTCTCATGGTGCCCATCCAGGCGGTCACCACTGTCAACGGTCGCCAAGTCTGCTTCATCGAACAAGGCGGTTCGTCAGTGCCCGCGCCTGTGGAAGTCGGCCTCTATAATGAGAAGTATATCGAAATTAAATCGGGCTTAAAGGAAGGTGATCAGGTGCTGCTCTCGGCGCTGAGTTTCAGCGACAATAATAACTTCTCCGAGTCTTCCCCTGCCGCAGACTCCGAGAGGACTTCCGCCGGAGGCGCGAACCAAGCTGGGGTTTCCGGGAATTCGCCGCGCGACCGCAGACGAGCCCACGGAAATCAGACCAACGCGGAGCTTCCGCAGACCGTGGCCGCCTCCACTAACCACTCGCCAATAATCTCGAAATTTGAGACGACGACTTCCGGGCCGTCCAACTCGCATGATCGCGACCGAAAGAATTAGAATGCCAAGCGATCCGATCATTCAGATCGAGAAGTTCGAAAAAAGTTATCAACTCGGCCCCACCCAGGTGCGGGCGCTGCGCGGCATCAACCTCACGATCGAGGAGGGTTGCTACGTCGCCATCATGGGACCTTCGGGATCGGGCAAATCCACCCTGCTGAGCTTGCTTGGCTGTTTGGATCGTCCCACCTCGGGGCAGTACTTCCTGGGTGGCGACGATGTCTCCAAACTAACGGATGACCAACTTTCTGCTGTTCGAGGCAAAAAACTCGGGTTCGTTTTTCAATCCTACAACCTGATCGACCAACTGACGGTGATCGAGAATATTTACGTGCCGCTGTTCTACCAGGGCAAGGATCTCAAGGATTGTTATGAGCGTTGCGAGAGCCTCGCCCGTATGGTGGGACTTGAAGGACGTTTCGATCACCGGCCGAACCAGCTTTCCGGCGGACAGCAGCAGCGTGTCGCTATCGCCCGCTCTTTAGCAAATGACCCACTCCTGATTCTGGCCGACGAACCGACAGGCAATCTCGATTCGAAAACCGGCATCGAGATCCTGAGCTTGATCGACGGATTGAATGCGGAAGGAAAGACGATAGTGTTAGTCACCCACGACGACGCAGTGGCCAAGCGAGCGCACCGGGTCTTGCACATGAAGGACGGTCTCATCGACCGCGAAGTGATAAATAGGCCGTCCCAGGGGCCGACTGATCAAGCGGCAGAGGAGGCTTATGATTTCGCTGTCTAAGCTGCGGACTGTTCAGCTCGGCATCCGGAGCTTGTATCTGCACAAGATGCGTTCCGCATTGACCATGCTCGGGATTATTTTTGGAGTGTGTTCGGTCATTGCCATGTTAGCCATCGGAGAGGGCGCGTCCTATGAAGCGCAGCAAGCCATCAAAAAACTGGGCAGCAATAATATCATTGTTCGCAGCGTCAAGCCGCCTGAGGAAACCAGGGCGAACACCGGTGGTCGTAGCTTCGCTATCGATTACG
>SIBE01000129.1 GCA_009695265.1 Pedosphaera sp.
CTTCCTGTCAGCAATGGTGAAAAGAATTTGCTCATTCCAGGAACACTACCGACGCTTGGACCGAGAATCAATTCGCGAAAAGCAAAACAATGCTAGGATCAAAGCGGAGTGTCCACGGTTTCTGGCACCACTGCGCACGGAATGGCACCACCACGCGACGCAAAGGATAAGGGAGCTACTCTGACAAGGGGCCAGGCGGCATTAGGGGGATAGAATCAAAAACCCGATAGGTAAAGTTGCCGACACTTGCCGACACTGAACGTGTCAAAATAGTGTCACGACGTGCCGAACCGCTCGAAAGGCAAACATGCTTTTAACCATTGCAAACATTGGTTTATATGGCGTTTATGCCTGAAAGTTGATCTGGTCAAGTATCGGGTTCGATTCCCGATAGGGTCGCCATTGTTCCAGGAGTTCGCGGGAGGCGTGGCTGATCATTTAGGCGTGATCAAACCGGCCAATGAACTGCGGAATAACTCGTTCTTAAGCTTGAGTATCCGTTTGGCCGAGAGTCTTATGTAAAAAGTGCGGCGAATCCAATTCCTATCCCGCATATTTCGACCGTAAAAGAAATTGAGTTCACTTCTGAAGATTTCAGGGTTGTTCATCCTGTCGAGTTCACGGATGAGATCAAAGTCCTCTTTGAAAAACTCGGGTTTCAGCCAGTAGATCAAAGCGGCCAGGGGAACTGCATGACGGTAAAGCGAACGCCAGAAGACTCTTCGTTCATACATCTCTGGGGAGCATCGATATCTTTCACAAAACGCTTCCTTGAAGCCTTTTGGCCACAGAAGAGTTTTCGGTTGCATAGAGACGAAAGAAGATTGCATCCGCGCCAGCCAGTATTATCGACTCACTGTTCGCAGGAGAGTTAGCCGACACACCGCTAGCGCATACGTCTCGGCTATAACTTCCGTGGGATTCCCCCGATCGATCTCGTAGCGAGCGAACCATGCTTTCCCACGTATCGAAGTTCTGCCACACATAAATGTCGTGCCGTAACGAGTTTCCATCATTTTTTTGAGCTCCTCCGCTTGCTCTGAGTCTGTGGAATAGCATGGCGAGGCTTCGGTGCGAGGGTTTCCCAGGACTTGATGATGGATCAATGAATCCAGTTCCGGACCCGCTTCGGATTGGTAGGGATCGAGATGTGGCATCAGGCGCGCGGAGTTTGGGCCTTTGTCATCGTTCTCGCTCAAGAAATTATTTCCTGGTAAAGCTCACGCTGCATTGTCTCCAAAAGGTTAACCCTCTGTAAAGTCTGTTCCTAAATATCTCCGAAACATTCCTCAAACAGGAATCTTTGGTCACTACACTTCCGGGAAGCGTGTTGAAAGTCAGTTATTCTTCTCCAACCCTTCCAGATGCCCCAGATTCTTCACCGGTTTGAAGATCTCCAGCACCTCAGCCAGCAACTGCTGATCCAGGGGCTCTTCAACCCATCGCGCCCAGCTACGAATGTTGTCGGGGTTGGCTGAGCCGGCGATGGTGGTTGTGATGTCGGGATTCGCAACTGAAAATTGGAGCGCGAGTTTGGCGATATCAATTCCTTTCTTGGCGCAATGCTCGGCGGCTCTGCGCGCGGCGGCCTTGACGTTCTCCGGCTCTTTCAGCCACTTGGGGAGCGGCGCGTTGGTGAGTAAACGTGCTGAAAACGGACCAGCATTCATGATTCCGACACCTTTGGATTTGAGTTGAGGAATTAGCTCGTCGGACAACCGCTCGTTTTGGAGTGTGTATTGGTTGTAGCTCAGGATCACGTCGAGCTCAGTTTGGTCGAGCACAAAGTTGAAAACCTTCATGGGGTAGCCTGAGATGCCGATGAAGCGGACCTTTCCTTGGTCTCGAACCTTTCTCAAGGCTGGCAGGGTTTCATCCACGATTTGCTGCATCTCGACGAACTCGATATCGTGGCAAAGGCAGATGTCCAGATGATCCGTCCCTAGCCGATGTAGACTCACATCCACGCTCTCGACCACGCGTCTGGCCGAAAAATCGAAGTGCGCGAGATCGTAGCGGCCCAGTTTGCTGGAAAGCAAATACTGCTCGCGAGGAATATCGCGCAATGCAATGCCGAGCAGCACTTCGGACATCCCACGCCCATAAAACGGAGAGGTATCAATGAAATTCAACCCGGATTCGAGAGCGACATGAACTGAACGAATCGCTTCGTCGAGGCTCACTCGGCGGAATTCCTGGCCGAGAGAAGAGGCACCGAAACCGAGAATGGGCAGTTTCAGGCCGGTCTTACCGAGTAAACGTGTTTGCATTCGGGTTGTTTTGTAACCGCTGATCGCGGTGAGGCGGAGGGCTGGAATTCATCTCGACATGTTTTACCCAGAAACCGCCGCAGCGCTCGACACAAGGTCGCCTGGGAAAAACCTTCGGAAACTAGACATTGTTTGCTTCGCCGCAGATTCGGAATCCGGAATGGGAAGAGCTTCGGCCGACGCGTAACCTGAGTAACCGATGTCAGTTAACGCCTGCGCTACGGCTCTGAAATCAACGTGGCCATCTCCGGCAGGCCGACGATTGCTGTCCACAAAATGCAGATGCCCAACGTGCTTGCCACCCAATCGGAGTGCATCAGAGATGGAACGTTCCTCTATGTTCATGTGAAACATATCGCACAGAAGTTTCACATTGTTTGTGGCGAGCGATTGGACCAATTCCAGGCCGTCCGCGACAGTGTTGATAAGGTTGGTTTCAAAGCGGTTGAGCGGCTCGAACAGCAGCGGGACGCCGAAAGCACTCGCGCGAGATCCGAGTTTATCCAGCGCCTCACGTAACCAACCGATCGCTTGCTCGCGCATGACATCATTTTCGAAGCGTCCCTGCATCGACCCAATAATGGTCGGAGCGCCAAAGCTTCCCGCGAAATCAATAATCGCACTGATGAACTCCATCGCCCGCGTCCGGGTCGCAACGTCAGAGTCGGTCAGCCGCAGCTTCCGCAGAACCCAGCCCGCTCCAGTGCCCATGGCCCCGAGCTTTAGACGGCCTTGCGCGAGGATTTGTTGAAGCAGGCGAGCATCGAGATCTTGAGCGGACGGCGCAAATATCTCGACTGCATCAAAGCCTAACTCCGCAGCTTTTGCACAACTACCGGCCAGGTCGCCCCAGAAAACAAACGGGCCGCCTTTGGCTTGAGGCACCAAGGAGATCGTGACGCACGATTGAATC
The DNA here is from genome assembly GCA_009695265.1 of Pedosphaera sp. Lineage (GTDB taxonomy): Bacteria > Verrucomicrobiota > Verrucomicrobiia > Limisphaerales > SIBE01 > SIBE01. Next base: position 3,184 of record SIBE01000129.1, read on the forward strand.
ATAAATTTCCGTCCAGTAGTCGCTGATGTAAGCAAACAGCTTCGTAAATTACACTGAGATCAGAATCATATTGCCATAAGCCGTGGTGTCGCCGGTGCGAATCAGGCCGATGGCATTCGGCACGCGCTGTTTGAATTCAATATGCGGCTCGAAACTCATCTTGACGCCGCGGCACGCACGCTTGAACGCCTCTTGGTGTTTGCGATCGTTGTGCTTCTTGAATTCTTCAGCCATTACAATCTCTCCACATTTCCAGTTCGGAAGAAGAGCGTCCAGCACCTGAATGATTGTCGGAACGCCTTTCATCAGCGAAATATCGACCGTCTCGATCTGCGGCCAAAAGGGGAAGGCGGCGTCGGCGATAACAAGAGCGTTCGTGTGCCGAACGCGGCAAACGAGCGAGCTGACGTGCGGATTAATAATGCCTTGAATAATCATAACCGGTTAACATGCTGTGCGAGGCTAGGAGTTCTGAAAGCGAGTTGTCAAGCCGACCGATATTTTTGAACAATAATTCCCAACTTAACACGGGACATTTTCCATTTGACGGATGGAGCTTCGGCTTCGCTCATTCTCCTGTGGCGATTGCCTAAATCAGGAACTCTGTGGGGCGCCAAAATCAGAATTGCTAAGGTGGACTCGACGGTAAATTGCTAACGACTCACGGACGATAAAGCCTTCAATTTCGCGGCGGACTTGCCGCTGTCGATCAATTCTGCCGCCATATCCCATCCTTCCAGGAGCGAACGCGTTTTCCCGGCGACAAACAACGCCGCGCCGCCGTTGAGCAAGACGGCATCTCGCTTCGGTCCTCTCTCTTTTCCCTCCAGCAGCGCGCGAATGATCCGAGCGTTCGTCTCGCGGTTGCCTCCTTGCAAGTCGGCCAGAGTCGCCGGGAGCAATGGAAAGCCATCGGGCGACGTTACCGACATCGTAAATCCACGGTCCTGGTAGAATTCAGCGATGGTGTTCTCGCCTAACGTGGACAACTCATCGAGAGTTGCATCCCCTGCGCAACCGCTGACAACCATTCCACGGCGGACGCCCAGCAGTTGGAGCACCTGCGCGATCGGTTCACAAAGCTTCGGATTGGGAACTCCGACAAGTTGAGCCGAAGGGCGAACAGGATTCAGCAGAGGCCCAAGAAAGTTGAAGATTGTCCGCTGGCCGCGATCCGCACAGATCTTGCGCGCCTGTCCGATGTGTTTGTAGGCGGGGTGATACTTCGGCGCAAAGAAGAACGCGAAGTGATGGTCACGCAGTGAGTGAGCCGCTTGCTCGGGAGTCAGGTCCACGGGAATGCCGAGCGCTTCCAGCACATCGGCGCTGCCGGATTGAGAGGTGATAGCACGATTGCCATGTTTGGCGACCGTGACTCCCGCCGAAGCCGCCACCAGAGCAACGGTGGTAGAAATGTTGAATGTATTCAGGCGGTCGCCTCCGGTGCCACACACATCCAGGATTTCCCGCTGACGCGTGTCGGCATCGAGGGGCGGCGGAATTGATTTCTCCCGCAGTTCATGAGCGAATGCGGCGATTTCACTGGCGGTTTCGCCTTTGGACGCAAGCGCGGTCAGAAAATCTGCTTTCGCTTCTGCCGACACTTGCTCCTCGATCAGTTGAGAAACAGCCAAGCCGATCTGCGCAGCGGACAAAGCTGCACCCTGCCTCAGTTGCGAAATCAATTCATCGAACACGGGTTTAAACTAAAGTTCAAAGTTCAAAGTTCAAGGTTCAATTGCCGAGGTGGGCAGCAGTGTCCGGGACGCTTTGCTGCATCGTGGCGCAAATGTAAGTCTGGCTTTTTTGACGGCGGCGTTTCACCGTATTGGCATGACTGAGCTTGGGAAGATTCTCGCGGCTGACACGCCAGCTTTGTTTGAGGCTGCTGTGAGGCAAGCGGCCGATCTATTGCGAGCAGGAGAGGTTGTTGGAATCCCTACGGAAACTGTTTACGGGCTAGCTGCCAACGCCCTGAATGTTGACGCCGTTAACCGAATTTTCTCCGTTAAAGGTCGGCCAGCCAGCAACCCAATCATTGTGCACGTGAGCGGTATGGAAATGGCTCGGCATTGCGCGAGCGAATGGCCGGAATTGGCCAGCAAATTGGCGGCCGCTTTTTGGCCTGGGCCTCTGACCATGGTTTTACCTCGCTCGCGAGCCATCGCTGACGTCATCACCGCGGGCGGCAGCACGGTCGGAATCCGCTGGCCACGCCATCCATTTGTGCAAGCCCTCATTGTCGAATGCGGCTTTCCGCTCGCTGCGCCCAGCGCGAATCGGTCGGGCGAAGTGTCACCGACCACTGCCGAGCACGTCCTGAAAAGTTTAGGCGACAGAATTCCGTTGATTGTGGACGGCGGTCCAACGCAAGTGGGCATTGAATCCACGGTGGTCGATCTCACCGTTTCGCGGCCACGGCTTTTGCGCCCGGGAATAATTCATTTAGAATCGCTGTTGGCGGTCGTCGGAGAATTGGAGGGCACTCCCGGGATAGACGGAGAACCGCTTCGCAGCCCCGGCCTGCTGATGAAGCATTATTCGCCTCAAGCTCGGCTCGTGGTCTGGCAATGGAAAGATGAGAAAGCCCTCAAAGCTAGGCTCTCAACGCTCAACTCTCAATTGCGTGACGTCCATATCATCTCGCATACTGTCGTCCCACTGGATCTGGACGTGGGCCGTGTCTGCGTGATCCCGCACGATCCCGAAGCTTTCGCTCGGGCCATTTACGCGGAATGGCATCGCTGCGATGAAGCGGGAGCGCAGGTCATCGTGGTCGAAGCGCCGCCCGCGACATCGGAATGGGATGCAATCGCTGATCGGCTGACTCGAGCTTCATCTTGATTGCCTTGAAAACTTAGTGATATCTGTTTTTACTTCTCTTGAATTAAGCCGTGAGCTTATTTCAGTATGCTCGAACCGCCAGACATCCATTATTTATCGGCTGCCCTCGGCTGGATGGAACTAGGTAACTTTCGAGAAGCAAAGGCCGAGCTTGCAAGAATCAGCACTACGTTGGCTGAGCATGCTGATGTCCTCGAAGTACGCTGGTTGATTCTGGCGGCGGAGCAAAACTGGCCAGCCGCGCTCGAGATGGCTCGGATCCTCCTGAAAGGCGATCCCGACCGTCCATTCGGCTGGTTACATCAGGCCTATGCGCTTCGCAGGGTTCCCGATGGCGGGCTCCAAGCTGCTTGGGACGCTTTGCACCCAGTTGCCGATCGATTCCCCCAAGAGCCGACCATCCCGTACAATCTCTCTTGTTACGCTTGTCAGATGGGCCGATTGGAGGAGGCTCGGAAATGGCTCCAACGGGCTTGCGCCGTCGGGGGTAAAGCGTCTGTTAAATCGATGGCTTTGGCGGATGCGGATCTGGAACCGCTCTGGAACGAAATTAGGAGATGGTGAGCGTGCCCTTTTCGGAAAGAATATGAGCTTCCAGCCATCCGCGATTGAGGCTGGTCTGAATCATCTCCGCGCTGTTGACCCGATCATGCGCGAGCTAATTGATCGAGTGGGACCGTTTACGATGCGGCTGAAGCGAAATCGATTTGAGTCACTTGTGCGCTCGATCATTTCGCAGCAAATCTCCGGCGGTGCCGCTCGGTCGATCGGCCTTCGCCTAGAGCAGTTGCTGGCACCGAAAAAAATTGCCCCTGAAACCCTGGCGCCACTCGCTCCGGAGCACCTCCGCCGAGCCGGCCTTTCGCCGCAGAAGACCCGATACATCCTGGATCTCTCGCAGAAAGTGCTGAGTGGAGAGTTGATGCTGAGCGGGCTTGGTCGTCTTTCCGACGAACACGTCATTCGCCAACTTACCCAGGTAAAAGGCATTGGCGTGTGGACAGCGCAAATGTTTCTCATGTTTTCTCTCGGGCGAATGGATGTCTTTCCGAAGGATGATTTGGGTATTCGCACGGCGTTGCGAAACCTTTATCACCTCGAGGATTTGCCGGACGACCCGACGAGCCACCGGATCGCGGAGCCCTGGCGGCCGTTCGCCACGGTGGCGAGTTGGTATTGCTGGCGCAGTCTGGACCTGGCAAAGGGCGTTCGGAAGATTGTCCTCCCATGAGGTTAGAATGGGTTATCGCGGTTTCGCCGAGTCCGTCGCTGCGCCTATCTGCTCGCACGGGACGATCTTTGATGGTTATGTTTGGACATGGACAACGCAACGATCGACCAGCTCGCAAGAATCGAGGCAGCACTGGCGCATCTCGAACATCAGTATGACCAGCTAAATAAAGTTGTGGTGGAGCAGGGGCGGTCTTTATCTAAACTGCAAGCCCTGCAACATCAAATCTCGCAGGCTTTGGACGGTATTGAGCTGGATCGGGTCAGAAGCGCGAATTCCAAGCCGCCGCATTATCAGTAGAGTTTGTCGCGCTTGGGAGCGCGAGGCATTCAGGTCGGCGTCCACAGTTTCCTAGCGGCGGTGCGCTCGGTCTCTCGGAGCTTCCGACGGGCTTTGAGCTTGATATAGGGAGGCACGAAGCAGCAGCGATGACCGAAGCTTCCCGCTTCAGCTTGCGCATTCGAGTGACGGGGTTCAGCGACATCTTCGATCACAAATCCACTGTGGCATAAGCCGCCGAGCAATTGATCCCACCGATGCAGAAATTCCAGAGTTCCAAATTCACGATTCCAGCTTCCATCAACTCCGGGCGGCAGCGGCCCGGTTCGGTAATACGGCTCGTTCAGTGCGTAGCCGCGAGCGGAACAGATCAGGTCAGTTTGCAAGTTCACCGGTTGTTTATGCTGGCTGATGTAAAGCCCGCCCGCCGCGGTGACACGGGCCACTTCCCGATACACGGCCAAAATGTCTGGGATGTAGCAGGTGCTCACCGGCTGAACAACAATGTCAAAACTCGCTTCCGGAAACATCGATAAATCATCCATCGAACTCTCCACGATCTGGATGTTCAGTTTCCGTTCGGCCGCCAACTTCCGGTCCAGCTCGAGCATTTTCGGGCTGAAATCAACGACCGTAACTTTGGCACCGGCTGTGGCAAAGAGCACGCTGTGCCGCCCACCACCGGCGGCCAAGCAGAGTAGGCGCTGGCCTGTGACGTCGCCTCCGAGCCAGCCGCATTGGTCAACGACCGCGAGTGGGTTTTGGAAGTCTGGCTCGACGGCTGTGTCGATGTACCATTTCTTTTGACGAACTCGATCATCCCAGGCGCGGCGGTTGTGTTGGGGGGCATCGTCCATATAGCGCCCGAATGTCCGATCAAATATTTGAAATGTCGAGTGAGAGCTGGTTCATCGTAAATACTCGGGTGAGAAGCAGTGGCTCCAATTTTACATTTCCATGAAATCTTGAAGACATGACAGTGTGAAGCCCCGAGCTGTAACGTCTCGCAAAACAAATAACGGATATCTGGCTGCCTGCGGCTGCTGCATCAGAAGCCTTTCCGTGACCTATCGCAAGATTTTAGAAATTCAAGTAGCCATCCTGCTCGAATCAAGCGAAATTCTACGGCGAATGGAATTACCTACAGCACCCAACCCCAGCCGAGATCTGCCAGAAGCTTCTGGAAAACGATCTGTGATTACCGAACCGAATTTCGATCGGCCCTCAAGACCCATCTCCGAGTTTGTGGCTCGTCCCGACTTTCCCCAATGCTCTCACGGGGAGTTCGTCGATATTGGCGGATATACCGGCGTCATCATCGAAATTACAAGTCAATCGATCAGGGTAACGTCCCCGGAAAGCACCACCAGGAGCTTTAACTTTCACGTGCTGCGAAGGCTTTACAGTCCTCGTCCGGAGCCGGAAGCGGATGAAATGAGCAGGATGTCGCAACCTCTGGTTCCTTTCGAAAGGAAAGAGAAACCGCCGGAGGCTCCTTCCAAGAAAGAGGTTATCACGGAACCGAATTTCGACCGATCGCCCAAGCCAATAACTGAGTTGGCCAATCGTTTTAACTTCCCGGACTGCGCGTACGGAGAGTTGGTTGAAATCGCAGGATATACGGGAGTCGTCATCGAGATCGCGAATCAATCGCTCAGCGTGAAATCTCCACAAGGGATCATAAGAAGCTACGGCGTGAGTTCGTTGCGCAAGCTGTACGGTCAACGCTGACTCGTCTGGTCTGGACATTTCACGCGCGGCCGCAGGCCTCGATGTATTGGGTTCCGGCCATGGACCGCCCGGCATGGACTCGATTCGCCCCAAAATGAGCAAACCAAGCGCGAAGCGCGCGTAGCAGGGCCGATGAACCGCGTTGCCGTAACCGAGGTCACACGCCAAGAGGCGATGTTTACAACCCGTTGCGGCAAAATTGCAGGGAAGTTCATTGGAAGAATTGCTGGCCTTTTCGAGTGCAAACTTGCCAAGGGCCAGGGGAAAGAACACAATTTCGGTCCATGAACCGCCGAACTTTCATCCAAACTGCAACTGTTGGCTTGACGTCGTTGGCTGTCTCGCGAACGGCCCGCCTCCTCGCCGCCGAAAAAACGAACTGGCCGATTGGCTGCTTCAACCGTCCATGGTCCAAGTGGAGCTACGACGAGACTCTCGACGGAATCCAGGCTGCCGGCTACAAGCTCACCGGCCTGCTAACGGGGCAGCGCGGCGAAGCGTTCACGTCCTCCGCAGCAACGCCAGCGTATATCGATGGCCTGAAGAAGCGGATCGCGCAGCGCGGGCTTGCGGTGAACCTGACAAGCATTCGCTTCACCCCAGAGGCCGCGCTGGAGGAAAATATCGCGGACTTGCGCAAACAAATTCAAAACGCTGCGCGTCTGGAACTGCAGTTCATGCTCACCTTCGGCGTGGACAAGTCGGCGCATTACGAGAATTTCTACCGCCTCATGGCCGACGCTTCGGTTCAAGCAGAGAAGCACGGCTTGCATATCGTTCTCAAGCCGCACGGCGGCGGCAGCGGCGCTTCGGAGGAGATTTTGCGTTGTTTGGAAAAAGTAGGGCACTCGAACTTCAAAATCTGGTACGACGCCGGAAATATCATTTACTACACCGGCAAGGACCCTCTCACCGAACTGGAACCGATCGCTCGGTACGTAACTGGCTTTTGCGCGAAGGATTGTCCGGTGCCAAAGGGCGAGGTGATGTCGCAGTTCGGCACCGGCAAGGTGGATTTCGAAGCGGTGTTCGCGAAGTTGAAATCCGTCGGCTTCAAAGGTCCGATCATGGTGGAAGGTGTTAAGGTCGGCGCAACCGCTGAGGAGACGACTGCCAACGCGCGCGCCAACCGGCTGTTCCTTGAAAGAGTGATCGCTTCCATCTGAGACGCTTTGTCGGCAAGAGTGTAACGTACAAGGGAAACTGCTGCGGGCAGCTGCCGGGGGTTTTGGCCGCCACTCAGAAGCCGCTTTAGGATGTGCCGTGCTACGATGGGAGTGTCATCGGAGATCCATCGGAGTGCCAGCACGAGCGGAATCAAAGCAGGCGTTCACGACCCGCTGAGTTTTCAGAGCCATCTCTGGCCAGAGGTTGTTGAGATGCCCGCTTTGAACCTGAGCGACAAAGTTGCGGACGAGATTGGTTTCCTGGGAAGTCGCATGACCGTTGCTATACTCTGCCACCGCCAACCGCTGTCGGTGTTCTTCCATACTAAAGTCGCAGCCGCTGACACGAAACATCGGATTGCGAAGTTCAAAGGCAAGTTCGCTACCGAAAAAAGGAAGAACAAAGTCCGAGACTTGGATGTTCCCTTTGGTTCCGCTGACGTTTACCCATTGCTGAAGGTCTGTGAGAAATGAGCAGTAAAAGCCGACAGACACGCCGCCATCGAACAGCAGTTCAGCGGAAAACTCCGTCGGCACTGCGGCAGGGCTGTCCTTCCGCCCGAATTGAGAAAGCATCTGGCCGGTCACTTGGCGAGGAAGGGTCCAGTTCATCATCCACAGCGCGAAACGAACGCAGTACCAGCCCAAATCACCGAGGCAGCCGAGTGGTTCCAGCGCACTGTTCATGCGGATGTTCCCATCGAAAAACTCTTCCGCGCCGCGAAAGCTGAATGCGGATGAAAGCCGTTTAATTTCGCCCACACTGGTGCCGTCATGGAGCACTTCCCGGATGCGGTCGAGCCGCCGACTATGCACGAACATCACTCCGTCCATGAACTGCACGCGATGACGTTGGCAAACTTCCATCATCTCCTGCGCTTCGGCGAAACTGATCGCGCACGGCTTTTCGCAAAGGACATGTTTCCCGGCCTCAGCGGCACGAATGACCCATTCCTTCCGAAGGCCGGTTGGTAAGGGGATGTAAACGGCGTCCACATCTTTGGAAGCGAGCAATTGCTCATAACTACCCAAAGCCTTGGGCTCGACTTCCAGTCGGGCACCAGCCTGGCATTCGGTGATAAATTGGCGGCTGCGTTCGATGTCGCGGCTGGCCACGGCGGTGATGGTCGAGTTGCCGCTGTTGCAGATTGCTTTCCAGTTTTTTCGGGCGATTTGGGCCGTGCCTAGAATTCCCCAGCGAAGTTTTGTGTCACCTGTCATACTATTTTTTCAGTTGCCTTATTCTGCGACAGGAAGGCCGGCGATTGCAACAGGCGAAACAGCCTGCCATTGCACTCCGTGACAACGTCGTTCGTAATGGGTGACCCATTAACCGGCAACTCGACCTGTTTCCAGGATTTGGGCGTGGGATAACTTGTTCCGTCAACACCAAGGATTTACCTAAATTATCAGGCTGCTTTCTTTTTGGTTTTTCGCGTTATGCTAGTGATTTGGGAAGCATCCACCACATTCAGGGTCCCGTCTGAATCATAAAGGGCAAATTCCTGGTTGGTAGGTGAAATCATAATATGATCTGACGTGACGACAGTCACCGAACGGCCATCCGTCAGATGAATTTCAAACGGACGAAACGGTGTTTGATCCCGGAGATCTCGAATGGTTGCCGATTTCATATCTTACCCATACCCAAATTATGCTTAAGTGTAAATTGCTCTTTAGTTCTTCGCAGAATACCTGTTGAGCAGTTGGTGAGGCGTGACAAAACTCCCGACGCCATGTATAAGCTTGGCGGAGTTCTGGTCAAAGAGAAGGCGGCTGGCGC